>NZ_JAUHLI010000011.1:0-165978 GCF_036325985.1 Alkalimonas cellulosilytica | reverse complement strand
ATCTGATGTTTATCCTGACGAAGTATCTGATTGAGACATTTTTTATCGAGGATATTAAGCTCTTCGAGTTGACCGATTTGTGTAATTAGAGACATAAAGAGCCTTCTGATATTCTATAAAAATTTACAAGTCATAAAAACTTATGACTCACTTACCATAACAAACAAACTTGTGCGTTTCTGTACCTAAGGTATCCCCACAAATGGGTGAGTTAAGACATAAAATTAAGTGGGAAGGGAACATCACTACAGTTCCCGATCTGATCGTTCGCCAAAACTCAACCTAACAAGACCCAGCCATGAATGTAAAAACAATGCTCGCCGATTTTCTCTCATTTGTCACTCCTACTACGAAGCATAAAACCAGATGTTCAGCTCTGCTTTCGGTAACACAAAGCTCGGTTAAACATAATCATTGTTCTGTGACTGCTATTGGCCGAGGTATTGACAGCACAACCAGCGAAAAACTAAGCATCAAACGGTCTGATAGCTTGCTGAGTAATACCACCCTAACTGCTGAAATGCCTGTTATTTATACCTTGATGCCCCGCGCAGTTTTAGCTCAAAGCAAGCATCTAGTAGTGCTTGTGTACATGAACAACGCAGATACGCAAAAAAAGCATCATTCAAAAATCCAGCATGGCTTTAGAGGGTGGTCTTTAACCTTACTGCACATGGTGCAGCTGATGACTTCAATAGCCCATGGATGCACATACAGTTTTTAAATCGCATAAAGCACATGCTGCTGCCGGATGGCATTACATTACCAATGTGCGGTGTAAGCAACAGCTGAAGATACCAGAGGAAAACCAGTTTATGCGAATTTAGCAGAAGTTAAGCGGTATGTGTTTTAATTGCTCGCAAGAATGCATTTTTATAGAGCTATACGGTCAGTATTTCGAGCAGAGGTCAAAAATCTGAGATTTTGATGGGATGTTTTTTGACCGTGGCACAATCGTGGCACAATCGTGGCACATAAAACAAAAAAACCACTTAGCTTTCGCGTAAGTGGTTGATTTTTATGGCGCACCCGTCAGGATTCGAACCTGAGACCTCTGCCTCCGGAGGGCAGCGCTCTATCCAGCTGAGCTACGGGTGCTTTGCAACGCTGGGTTACAAGCTGTGCATTATAGACAGCCTTTGGAGCGAAGTCTATTGCTGGGCTGCGCATTTTTCAGGCGATCAGTTCCCGGTGTGCTTCCAAAAGGATTTATGCGGTAAAATAAGGGCTTTGCTTTGCGAAGTAGCGGCAAACCGTTATGCTATAAAACAGTATCTTATCGGAGCCTGCATGGATACATCCGGAAAACTGCTGTCTTACTGGCAGTGGCTGTTACTACTGCTATGTTTAGTGGCTTGTGTGCTGATTACCGAGAATTTGGTAAGGCAGGATGCTGCTTATGCTAAAGGCCAGCAGTTGGAGCAGCAGGTCGCTAATGCTGGTCATCTACGCTCATTTTTAGAAACCGAGTTAAACCGCGCTTTGTATTTAACTTTTGGTTTGTCTGCCTATGTCCAGGCCAATAAAGGTCAGGTCTCGGCTACTGAGTTTGATGTGCTGCTGCCAGAGTTGGTTGAACTGGGTCAGTACATCCGCAATATTGGTGTCGCCCCCGATAACCGACTGACGTATGTGTACCCTATTGAGGGCAATGAAGCCGCTATAGGTTTGTACTACCCGGATATTCCCGAGCAATGGCCTGCAGTGCAAGCCATCATTGAAAGCAGGCAGGCACTGCTGGTTGGCCCGGTGCAACTGCTGCAGGGTGGTATCGGTTTTATTCACCGTTTGCCGGTTTTTATTGATGACCAGTACTGGGGCATTATCAGTATCGTGGTGGACCCAACCGAGCTGTGGCAGGAACTGCAACTGATCATGGACCGTTATGGCATTGAAGCAGCTCTGCGCGCCCGCTTGGATGCTGCCAGCTACAGTGATAGCTTTTTCGGTAACAATGCCTTGTTTTATGACGACAGTTTACTGCTGGATCTCACCATTCGTGGGGCCCATTGGCAGCTGGCCATTCGCTCCACCGATCCGCTGAAAGGCCGCACCCTGGAAATCCGCTTGGTTGGTTATTCAGTGACCTTGTTGTTACTGGCCCTGATCAGTTGGCTGACCTTCTCGCGTCATCAATTGCAACACTCCAGCCGCGAGCTGCAGGTACAGCAACAATACCTGAGTACGGTGATGGACAACGTGGCCGATGCCATTATCACTACCGATGCCAATGGCCATATAGAGCGTATCAATCAGGCAGCAGCCGATATTTTTGGCCTGAGCATGCAGCAACTGGAAGGGGTGCATTGGTCATCCTTGCTGGATGATCCACAGCAACAACAGCAACTGTTGCTGGCGACAACTACTCCAGGCAAAGTGGTGAAAACCCGGGGGCGTAACCGCTTTGATCAACCATTCCCACTGGAGCTGTCACGCTCTGAAATCGAGTTCAACCAGCTGACTAAAAATGTCATTTTGCTGCGGGATATGACCGAGCAGCATAAGGTCGATCGGCTGAAAAACGAATTTGTTTCCACCGTTAGCCATGAGCTGCGTACCCCGCTAACAGCCATTAACGGTAGTATTGGTCTGGTACTGGGTGGGGTGATGGGATCCGTGAGTCCTCAGACCAAACAATTGCTACAAACAGCCTACGATAATTGTGATCATCTCACCCAACTGATTAATGATTTGCTGGATATAGAAAAGCTCGAAGCGGGCAAAATGCGATTTCAGCTGCAACCTATCGCACTGGCTGAACTGGTTGAACAGTGTTTGCAACAAAACCAACCGTTGGCAACAGAGAGCCGACTGCAACTAAAACTGCAAACACGTGATCATCACTTGCAGGTGCGGGCAGATCCATTGCGGTTGCAGCAAGTCATCACCAACTTGCTCTCCAATGCCATCAAGTATGCACCACGTGATAGCACGGTGCTGCTGCGACTTAGTCTGGATGGTAACAAAGTGCGGTTAGAGGTGCGGGATCAGGGCCCTGGTGTGCCGGAACATTTTCAGCCTTCCCTGTTTCAAAAATTCGCCCAAGCCGACAGTGCTGATAATAAGGCAAAGCAAGGCTCTGGTCTTGGCCTTGCCATCGCCCGCTCACTGATACAGGCGATGGATGGTGATATTGGCTACCAGCCGATACAGCCACATGGCAGCTGTTTTTATCTCACCTTGCCGTTAAGTGGTTATGCAAAACCCGCAGTTAAGCTCACAACGCCTGCTGATGAGCGGTAAAACATGATTTCTGCCTTTTTTTTTGGCATACTCAGGCAGATCACCTGCTCGCCTTTTGCATAGGTATGCTTGGGCAGGTACTAAAAACTAGAACGATGCACTCTATACTTCGCCCCGAAGGAGACCCATTATGCGCAAGACCCTGATTGCTACTGCAATTGGTGCAGCACTGACGCTCAGTGCCTGCTCTGAACAACCAAGCACCCCAGCCGACTTATCTGCCGATACCGCTGTGGAGGCCATGGTGGATGCAACCAACGACAATCCATTCTTCCAGCCTTTTGCACTGCAGTATGGCGCACCGGATTTTCGCCTGATTGACGACAGTCATTTCCTGCCCGCCTTTGAAGCTGGCATGAAACAGCACATGGCGGAGATTGAGGCCATTGCCAACAATCCAGCAGCCGCTACTTTTGAAAATACCATTGTTGCCATGGAGCGCAGTGGTGAGATGTTGGGTCGGGTATCCCGGGTGTTCTCCAACCTGTCTGGTACTGACAGCAATGAAAAGCGTCGTGAGATTGCCCGTGAATTATCCCCTAAATTTGCCGCTCACTCCGACAACATCAATCTAAACCCGGCTTTATTCGCCCGGATTGAGGCGATTTACAATCAGCGCGAATCACTGGGTCTGGATGCAGAGTCGGCCCGTTTACTCGACATCTACTACGATCGCTTTGTACGCTCCGGTGCTACCTTAACCGAAGAGCAACAGGTAAAAATCCGTGCTTTGAACGAAGAGCACTCACGCCTGACCACCGAGTTCTCACAGAAGCAGTTGCAAATCACCCGCGAAATCGCTGTGATTGTTGATAGCGCCGAAGAACTGGATGGTTTATCCGATAGCCAAATTCGTAGCGCAGCCAATGCTGCCACCGCAGCAGGCCATGAAGGCAAGTATCTGCTCAGCATCACCAATACCACCCGCCAGCCTGTTCTGACGTCGTTGAATAACCGCGAACTGCGTCAGCGGGTATGGGAAGCTTCCGCGTTCCGCGGCACTGCCGGTGACCATGATGTACGACCTATCGTATCACGCCTGGCGCAAATCCGTGCTGAGCGTGCCCAGCTGCTGGGTTACGCCAACTGGGCCGAGTACCAGCTGGAAAACACCATGGCGCAGAACCCTCAGAATGTGCTGGATATGCTCACCAGCATGGTGCCAGCCGTGGTTGCCAATACCAAGCAGGAGCAGGCTGATATTCAGGAAATGATCCGTCGTCATGGCGGTGATTTTGAAGTGCAGCCATGGGATTGGGAATACTACGCCGAGCTGGTACGCCAGGAAAAGTACGATTTGGATGAAAACGAAGTGAAACAGTACTTCGAATTCAACCGTGTACTACACGACGGCGCGTTCTACACCATGAACCGCCTGTACGGTATTCGTTTCGAGCCACGGCCAGATCTGCCGGTGTACCATCCGGATGTGGAAGCCTACGAGGTGTTTGATCACGACGGCACCAGCCTGGCGATTTTCTACGCCGACTACTTTGCTCGTGAAGGCAAGCGTGGCGGTGCCTGGATGAGTGCTTTTGTGACGCAATCGAACCTGCTAGGCACCAAGCCGGTGGTAGTGAATGTGATGAACATTCCAAAAGCACCGGAAGGCGAACCAACCTTGATCAGTTACGATCACACCACCACCATTTTCCACGAGTTGGGCCATGGCATTCACGGCATGTTCTCCAACGTGAAGTACCCAAGCCTGGCAGGCACCGCTGTATCCCGTGATTTCGTCGAATTCCCGTCTACCTTTGAGGAAGATTGGGCTGCTCACCCGGAAGTGCTGGCCAATTACGCCAAACATCATGAAACCGGTGAGCCGATCCCGGCTGAACTGCTGGAAAAAGTGATGACTTCCCGCAGCTTCAACCAGGGTTTTGATACGTTGGAGTACATTGCAGCCTCTTTCATTGATATGAAATGGCATATGCTGGGTGCCGATGCACCACTGCAGGATGTTGAGCAACTGGAAGCTGCTGCCCTTAGCAAGTACGGTGTAGACATGCCGGCGGTACCACCACGCTACAAGTCGACCTACTTTAACCACTCCATCGGCGGCGGTTATTCTGCCAGCTACTATGCCTACATCTGGAGTGAAATTCTGGCAGCCGACGCCTTTGCCTATGTGCAAAGCCAGGGGGGGTTAACCCGTGAGAACGGTGATCACTACCGTAAGCACATTCTGGAAGTGGGTAATTCTCGGCCGCCAATGGAGTCCTACATCAAGTTCCGTGGCCAGGAGCCAACCACAGAGGCATTGTTAATTCGCCGTGGTTTGAAAACCCAGCTGGATTAATTGCTGCAATAACAAAAGCGGTGCTTACGGGCATCGCTTTTTCTCGAAAAAAACCAATAAAAAACGCAGCCTCCAGGCTGCGTTTTTTCATCAAAGCGAACCGCTTACAACTGCGGGCCGGCCGCAACCAGGGCTTTGCCTTCGTCGTTGTCGGTGAACTTCTCGAAGTTGTTGATAAAGCGCTGCGCCAAATCTTTCGCCTTGGCATCCCACTCAGCTGCATCAGCATAGGTGTTACGCGGATCCAGAATACCGTCTTCCACATCGTGCAGATGCGTCGGCACCGCCAGATTAAAGTACGGCAGCTGCATAAACTCGGCATTCTCAATGCTGCCATCCAGAATGGCATCAATGATGGCACGGGTGGCTTTGATGGAAATGCGCTTGCCAGTACCGTTCCAACCGGTATTCACCAGGTAGGCTTCAGCACCAGCTGCTTCCATCCGCTTCACCAGCACTTCAGCGTACTTGGTGGGGTGCAGGCTTAAGAAAGCCGCGCCAAAACAGCTGGAGAAAGTTGGGGTTGGCTCGGTGATGCCCCGCTCGGTACCGGCCAGTTTGGCGGTAAAGCCAGACAGGAAGTGGTACTTGGTTTGCTCTTTGGTCAGCTTGGCCACCGGCGGTAATACACCAAAGGCATCGGCGGTCAGGAAGATCACCTTTTTGGCATGGCCTGCTTTAGAGACTGGCTTAACGATGTTGTCGATATGGTAAATCGGGTAAGAGACCCGGGTGTTCTCGGTTTTGGAGCCATCGTCAAAATCGACAGTACCATCGGCGCGCACAGTGACGTTTTCCAACAAGGCATCACGGCGGATAGCCTGGTAGATATCCGGCTCGTTTTCTTGTGACAGATTGATGGTTTTGGCGTAGCAGCCGCCTTCAAAGTTGAAGATACCGTCGTCGTCCCAGCCGTGCTCGTCATCGCCGATCAGCTTGCGCTTTGGATCAGTCGACAGCGTGGTTTTGCCGGTGCCGGACAGGCCAAAGAACACCGCCACGTTGCCATCTTCACAGACGTTGGCAGAGCAATGCATCGAAGCTATGCCTTGCAGCGGCAGGTAGTAGTTCATCAGCGAGAACATGCCCTTTTTCATTTCGCCGCCGTACCAGGTACCGCCAATCAGCTGGATACGCTCGGTCAGGTTAAAGGCAATGAAGTTCTCAGAATTCAGGCCATGCTGCTGCCAGTTCGGGTTGGTGCATTTGGCACCATTCATTACCACGAAATCCGGTGTGTAATTTTTCAGTTCATCATCGCTTGGGCGAATAAACATGTTTTTGACAAAATGCGCCTGCCAGGCCACTTCGGTGATAAAACGTACCGATAAACGGGTATCCGGGTTGGCACCACAAAAAGTATCCACCACGAACAAACGCTTGCCAGACAACTGCTTAGTGACCAAGCCCTTTAAATCGGCCCAGACCTCCGGCGAAATCGGCTTGTTGTCGTTTTTGCCCTGATCTGCCCACCACAACGTATCGCGGGTGGTGTCGTCACGGACAATGTATTTATCTTTTGGGGAACGGCCGGTAAAAATACCGGTATCCACGGCTACGGCGCCCAGGGTGGTCACTTTCCCCTGCTCATAACCTTCGAGATCCGCACGCGTCTCTTCCGCAAACAACTGGTCGTAACTGGGGTTATATACGACTTCCGTGACATCGGTGATGCCGTATTGGCTCAGATCCAAATCGGACATGATGTAGGCTCCTAAGGGTACTGTAGGTGTAGGGTGCAGTCTCTAGGCGGACTTCAACGTTCATCTTTCAGTGTGCCGGCAGCTCAGCTGCCTAAAAAACACTCGTGCATAATACCGTTTTTGCTGTTAAAAAGATAGGTTTTGATCGCAGCCAAATCAGCGCCAACCAAGGCAGGCCGCGGCCTATGCGGTTTTGCTGCATAAGCATGCTTGTTTTTTTGTTGCAAGCGGTGAAAGTTTACTGCGGCTGTATCAATTCTGGCCAGGGCAAAGCTGCCTGGCCCATCACCACAAAGTTGGGATTGGCGAGACTTTCGCGTTGATTGTAACTGAGCGGCGCAAAGCTGCTATCGAGGATCTTACCACCCGCCTCTTCCACAATAATATGCACGGCGCCGGTATCCCATTCCCCGGTCGGGCCAAGCCGGACATAACAATCGGCACCGCCTTCGGCGACCAGGCAGCTTTTGAGGGAGCAACTACCGAGTGGAATGTACTCCACCTGCTGGCCATCGGGCAGCAATTGCTCGATGGGTTCACGCGCCTGACGACGACTGACCGCCACCCTGAGCGGTTCGGGTTGTTGGTGCTGATGCACCTGAATACGGCGGATTTTAGAGCCTTTTTGCTTAAAAGCACCATGGCCCCGGGTGGCGTAATACAATACCTGCTCTTTCGGCCAGTAAATCACCCCAAGCGCCGGCCAGCCATGCTCGACCAATGCAATACTGACGGCAAAATCACCGCTGCGGGCAACAAACTCCTGGGTACCATCCATCGGATCAATCAGCCAATAGCGCGGCCAGTGCTGGCGCTTTGCCAATGGCAACAACTGCACTTCTTCAGAGATAATGGGAATATCGGGTGTCAGCGCCTGCAGGTGCTGCATGATGATGTCATTCGCAGCCAGATCGGCCGTGGTCACCGGACTTTGATCGTCTTTGGTGGCTTGCTGGTAGTCACCGCTTTGGTACAGCTGCCAGAGCCGGTCGCCGGCCTGTTTGGCCGCCGTTTTAATCGGTTCAAGCAGTGAGCTCAAAAACATCGGGATTCCTTGCCAGGTAAGCGTCTGCCAGAAAAAGAGCGGCTACACTGCGGGCTTCGGTAAAATCAACCTGCTGCAGCAACTCATCCAGATGGTGCCGGGGCCAGCTTACCCGCTGCAATGGTTCAGGTTCATCACCGGCCAGTTGCTCCGGGTACAAATCCAGCGCCAGCACTATATGCATTGTAGCATTAAAATAGCCTGGAGCCAGTGCCACAGATTTTAATGGGATCAAACGCCTGGCACCAAATCCAATCTCTTCCTTTAATTCGCGGTTGGCGGCCGCCAGAGGATCTTCTCCCGGATCGATCAGGCCTTTGGGAAAGCCCAGTTGATAGTCGTGGGTTCCGGCGCAGTACTCCCGGACCAGATAAAAGTGCTCTGCATCAGGCATGGCTACTACCATCACAGCACCACGACCACTGCCGCGCATCCGTTCATAGAGCCGCTCTTCGCCATTGCTGAAGCGCAGTTGCAGTTGCTCAATTTTAAACAGCCGGCTTTGCGCCACCACTTCTTGATTAAGGATCTCTGGTGGTTGTTTTGTCTGCTTCGATTCAGCCATTCGCTTCCCTCTGCTACAATAGCGCCGCCAGGCGGCTGTTGCCTGTGCAACACTCTGCTTTGCCCCATGATAAAACGAATGACAGGAAAAAACGATGCTGAACTGGGATCAAATTGATACCGTCCTGCTGGATATGGATGGCACCCTGCTGGATTTGCACTTTGACAATCATTTCTGGCTGGAACATTTGCCAAGGCGCTGGGCTCAGCTGACCAACCGCACGCCGGAACAAGCCAAAGCCGAGCTGCAGGCCGAGTACGCCCAATTGACCGGTAAGCTGGAATGGTATTGTTTGGATTACTGGGGCAAACGACTGCAACTACCGATCACCGAGCTGAAGCGTGAAGTGATGGATAAAATCCGCATGCGCGACGACGTACCGGCATTTCTGTCGGCGTTAAAAGACAGCGGTCGTCATATTGTGCTGGTGACCAACGCCCACCCGGATAGCCTGTCGCTGAAGATTGAACGCACCGATTTGGCCAAATACATTGAGCAGTTGATCTCTACCCATGAATTTGGTGTCGCCAAGGAAAGCTGGGCCTTGTGGCAGAAGCTGCAGGACCGCTTAGGCTTTGACCCTGAGCGCACCTTGTTTGTGGATGATAGCCTACCCATTCTGCAGGCCGCTGAGGAGTTTGGCATCCGCCACTTGCTGGCGGTAGCTAACCCGGACAGCCAGCAGGCGCTGCGCCAGATTGAGCAATACCCGGCCATCAGCGATTACCACCAACTGCTGGCGGCTATTGCAGCCACACCGCGTTATCAGGCGTAACTGTCTGGCGATTGACCGATTTTGGCTGGTCTTTCGCCGCCTTTCTGCGTATAAAAACCCCGACTATTCAACCAGGTTTGTTGTTATGAATTATCTAAGCGTTGTTGTTGCCGCCAGCTTATTGTTACTTGGCTGCAGTGCGGTATCCACCATGGATCGCACCGAGCCACTGGCCAGTGCTGCGGCCATTGAAGGCCATATGCTGTTTCTGGCATCCGATGAACTGGAAGGCCGTGATACCGGCAGCCGCGGTCATGAAATCGCCTCTTTGTACATTGCCACGCAATTGCAGGCGCTTGGCCTGCAACCGGCCGGCGATAACGGCACTTTTTTTCAACGGGTACCACTGCGTAGCAGCCGCTTAGTACCCAACAGTGCCCGCATGGTGCTGCATACGGCCGATGGCGATCAGGCATTGCCCTACCCGAAAGCCTTTTTCAGCGGTGCCGACCCGGTGGCCACCGAGTCCAGCGTTAGCGCCCCTTTGGTGTTTGTTGGCTATGGCCTGATATCCGAAGAGTTTGGCATCAACGATTACCAGGGACTGGATCTGGACGGTAAAATCGCCGTGATGCTGCCAGGCCTGCCAGAGCATATTCCCAGCGAAGAAGCGGCGCATTTGGGCCGTGAGCGTAGCCGATTTGCCGCCGAGCAAGGCGCTGTGGGTATCATTACCATTCACACGCCTCAACGCGAAGCGGTTAGGCCATACGCCAACAGCATCTTGTATCTGAACACCCCATCGATGCGTTGGCTGGACAGCGATGGGCAGCCAGGGGGTGTCCAACGCCAACTGCGTGGTGGTGCTTATGTGCATCATGAAGCCGCCGAGGCCCTGTTTGCCCAGGCAGAAACACCGCTTAGCGCCATCTTCGAACAACTTGAAGCCAAAGAAATGCCGGCAGGCTTTGCACTGAATATCAGCGCGACTTTAAGCCGCCAGTCGACCCATGAAGACATCACCAGCCCTAATGTGGTCGCTGTGCTACCAGGATCAGACCCAACTCTGCGTCATGAATACGTGGTACTGACGGCGCACTCGGATCACATCGGCATGATCCAGGATGTCCGCAGCGACAATCGGGTGAATAATGGCGCCATGGACAATGCCGCCGGTGTGGCTATTTTGCTGGAAACTGCCCGCATGTTTACCGAGCTGGAGCAAGCACCGAAACGCTCTATCCTGTTTTTGGTAGTGACCGGAGAAGAAAAAGGCCTGCTGGGTGCGGATTACTATGCGCACAACCCAACCCGACCGATTGAGAACCTGATTGCCAACGTCAATATGGACATGCCGGTGCTGTTGTATCCGTTTGCTGACTTGATTGCCTTTGGTGCCAACCATTCCTCACTTGGCCCAGTGGTGGAGCGTGCCGCTGCCCGTGAAGGCATTCGCTTAAGTCCGGATCCAATGCCGGAGCAAGCCATTTTCACCCGCTCTGATCACTACACGCTAGTGCGTCAGGGCATTCCGGCGGTGTTTTTAATGACTGGTTTTGAATCGCAGGACCCAGAACAAGATGCCGCCGCCATCTGGGGCAGCTTCTTTGCCAAGCATTACCATAAGCCGACCGATTCGATTGCCGATTTAACCCGGGAGTATGGCCCTATCCGCTACGATTTCGGCGCCATTTTCACCCAAATCAACTTTAACATTGCGCTGGATTTGGCCAATGATCCACAGCGGCCTTTCTGGCTGCAAGAAAGCTACTTCCATGATGTGATTGGACAGCCCCATACCCAGCAAGCAGTGCTGGAAGCGGCCAACTAGTTCACATCAATCGCCAGCTGCTGATACAGAAAATCAATCAGCAGCTGCACTCTCGCCGTCAAATGACGGTTTTGCGGATACAAGGCCCAGATCCCTTCAGGTTTGGGCCTGAACGCTGACAAGACTTCAATCAATTGCCCACGCTCAAGCGCTGTGCCAAGGTAATAATCCGGCAATTGCACCAGACCAAGGCCGCAGCGGGCAGCATCCAACAAAGCCAGACCACTGTTGCACTGCACCCGGCCCCGCGGGCGGAAGCTGACCGCTTTGCCTGCTTCCTGAAACCGCCAGTGATCCAAAGTACCTGGTAAACAAGAATGATGTTGCAACTCGGTCAAACTTTTTGGCGTTCCCGCCTCGGCAAGATAGGAGGGTGCAGCCACTAGGTGCAACTGCCGGGAAGTTAAGCGCCGGGCCATCAGGCTGGAGTCCTCCAGCTGCCCCAATCGTATCGCCAAATCGTAACTGCCCTGGATCAGATCCAGCCGCTCATTGCTAAGCTGCAATTGCAGCTCCAGCTCCGGGTAATGCCCTAAAAACTGATGCAACAAAGGCGCAATCCGGTACTCACCGTAATACACTGGAGCGGTAATGCGCAACCGGCCCCGCGGGGTCTGATTAAAATCAGCCAGCAGCTGATTGGCTTCCTGCAAACCGCTGACCAGGTGCCGGCAATGCTGCAAATACAACTCGCCTTCTTTGGTCAGGGTGACGCTGCGGGTCGAGCGAAACAGCAACTTTAAACCCAGTCGCTGTTCCAGCGCCGCCACATTGCGGCTGACTTGCGCCACCGAACAGCCCAGCTGCCTGGCCGCTGCAGTAAAACTGTGCCGCTCCGCCACGGCGACAAACTCACTGATGCCCTGCCAGTCACTCATTGCCCCTCTTTATTGCATATATGCAAAACTAATTTGATAAATAGCCAGATTATCCTGCAATCAGAAAAAATTACAATGCACTAGACTTAGAGCACAACAATAAAGCAATGATTACAGGAACAGAGTATGCAACCGATTAAAACCCGTGCGGCGGTGGCCTGGGGCCCGGGCCAGCCACTTTCCATCGAAGAAGTTGATTTAATGCCACCCCAGGCAGGTGAAGTGCTGGTACGCATTGTCGCAACCGGCGTCTGCCATACCGATGCCTACACCTTGTCTGGCGACGATCCGGAAGGCGTCTTCCCGGCAATTTTGGGTCACGAAGGTGGCGGTATTGTCGAAGCCGTCGGTGAAGGCGTAACCTCGGTGGCGGTCGGTGACCATGTGATTCCGCTCTACACCCCGGAATGTGGCAAATGCAAGTTCTGTTTATCCGGCAAAACCAACTTGTGCCAGGCCATCAGGGCGACTCAGGGCAAAGGCCTGATGCCGGATGGCACCAGCCGCTTCTCCAAAGACGGCAAGCCGATTTACCATTACATGGGCACCTCGACCTTTTCCGAGTACACCGTGCTGCCGGAGATCTCGCTGGCCAAAATCAACAAAACCGCACCGCTGGAAAAAGTCTGTCTGCTGGGCTGTGGCGTTACCACCGGTATGGGCGCTGTGATGAATACCGCCAAGGTACAGCCGGGCGATACCGTGGCGGTGTTTGGTTTGGGTGGCATTGGGCTATCAGCTATTATCGGTGCTGTGATGGCCAAAGCCGGCCGCATCATCGCCATCGATATCAATGAAAGCAAGTTTGCTATCGCTAAGCAGCTGGGCGCGACCGATGTGGTTAACCCGAAGGATTACGATAAGCCGATTCAGGAGGTGATCGTAGAGATGACCGATGGCGGTGTGGATTTCTCCTTTGAGTGCATCGGCAATGTGCAGGTGATGCGCTCGGCGCTGGAGTGCTGCCACAAAGGCTGGGGTGAATCGGTGATTATTGGCGTGGCAGGTGCCGGCCAGGAAATATCCACCCGGCCGTTTCAGTTGGTGACCGGCCGGGTCTGGCGTGGCACTGCCTTTGGCGGGGTGAAAGGCCGCTCTGAGTTGCCGGATTACGTGGAGCGCTATCTGGCCGGTGAGTTCGAGCTGGATACCTTTATCACCCATACGCTGCCACTGGAGCGGATCAACGAAGCCTTTGATTTGATGCATGAAGGCAAGTCGATTCGCACCGTGATCCACTTTTAAGGAGCTGCGCATGCCAGCTTTAGAAAAAATCAGCGATCAGCGGCTGTTTGGCGGCCGCCAGATGCGCTTTGCCCACGACTCCAAAGTGCTGAATTGCCGGATGCAGTTTTCCGTCTATTTGCCACCACAGGCCGGACAAAAGGACGTACCAGCGCTGTACTGGCTATCAGGGCTTACCTGCAACGATGAAAACTTCTCCGCCAAAGCCGGTGCTCAGCGGGTTGCCGCTGAGCTTGGCATTGCCCTGGTGATCCCGGATACCAGCCCCCGTGGCGACCAGGTACCGGATGACCCGGAAGGAGCTTATGATTTTGGCCTGGGCGCAGGCTTTTACGTCAATGCCACCGAAGCGCCTTTTGCCAGCCACTACCAGATGTACGATTACATCGCCAAAGAGCTGCCGGCGCTGGTTGAGGCCGAATTGCCACTCAGTACCCAACGCTCCATTTCCGGCCACTCGATGGGGGGCCATGGTGCTTTGGTGATTGCACTGCGGGAAAGCGGCCGGTATTGCTCGGTCTCGGCTTTTGCACCAATCAGCAACCCCATCCATTGCCCCTGGGGCCAAAAGGCGCTGACGGGTTATCTTGGCAAGGATGAAAGCCACTGGCAGCACTTCGATGCGTCTGTACTGCTGGCAGAGAAGCAAGCGACACTGCCCATTCTGGTTGATCAGGGCGATGCCGATCAGTTTCTGGCCGAGCAGCTCAAGCCCGAAGCCCTGCTGGCCGCCAGCACCATCAGCGGCTCCGAACTCGAGCTGCGCATTCAGCCAGGCTACGATCACAGCTACTACTTTATCGCCAGCTTTATTGAAGACCATCTACGTTTTCATGGGCGTTATTTGTTGCCTCAATCCTGAGGCAATAGCCATCGACTTCAGGCCGTTAGCTTTGCCAAAGCTTTCGGCCTACCAAGATACATCCCATATCATCTGCTCAATTGATATTTAACAAAAGATAACTTTTCTCTAGTTTCGGTAATAAAGATTTGTTACTTTACAATTACTAAAAACCTCGAATTCAACATCCAGAGTTGCTTTATGGAATTTCCTTGCCTGCTTTTTTTTAGTCTGCTATTTAGCACCACGGTGATAGCTGATGAGCCATGCGAACATAAAATCGAAGTCATCATTCCTGATTTTCTCAAAACCTACCAACTCTCTGTTTATGCAGGACGGCAAGTGCATGCAGTGAGCAGTGACAGCCCTTACTTATGTCTATCCCGGAAAGCATTAGGCACCTTCATACACCCATTCAGTAATTCAAGAATTGGCTTGTACATTGCCGATGGAGACGCGCGAATGGATCATCTGCTGTATGGCCTCAGCCATCTGCAAGCTGAGAAGCTGGAGCTTGGCCTTGTCAGTACCGTAGCGGCTGCACTTTGCCCGGCTCACTGCGGCTATCAGGAGTACCGTTATCTAATGCAACACCCTGAAGTCCATAAGATTGCAGCACGGATAGAGGAGCAGCTGAGCAAATTGGTGGCACAGGATCGGAGTGCCATTCTGGACCGCAACAAATTAAGCACCTTGGACTGGAGCGCAATGCAGCAACGAGGCATCCACCAGCAAGCACTGCCAGAGCCTCTACCTGCCTACCAGAATGATACCCTGACGGAATATCATTATTTTAGTGGCCGTAGCGATCGTTATCTGTCACCTCTGTTAGACCGCAATGTGTCGCCTACAGCGCAGCGAATGATCCAGGAAAACATGGGGGACATTTTTAATAATAACCCGGAACTGTCGGAGCTATTCAGCCAACAACGGGATGCATTTATGGCGCAATTCAGAGCCAGGCTACCCTGGCCTGAGTATCGGCAGCAATTGGTCGCTTACATAAAATCCCAACGTGAAGTGGAACCCAGGCTTGCACCAGTCTGGAACAAAATTGACGAAGGGATTGCTTTGGTCGATAGCTACCATCAGAGCTTTCGCCAAAATCAGCGCCAACCCTTTGCCGCATTGACCAATAGGGACCTGACCGGTGACATGGTTATCAGCCACTGGATCCGCTACGCTCATCAACATGCTCCGCAATTTGAAGACTACAACCAGCTATTTTCGACCAACCTGAAGTCGAAAATTGCCGAGCAGCCAGAAGCGAATGCGTCGACCCTCTATAACATAAACACTTTGATTGCTGTTTATCCAAGACTCAGAGGTAGCGACGGCACCGGCACGGCACGCCTACGCTTTGAATACATGGATGCGTTTTCCCGTGTCGGCGATCAACTCTGGCTCTCGAATGGTATCGATCACATCGTGTTTTTATACGAAAACGGGGCCTGGCGATTGGATCAGATCTGCCGCATTGCCGCAGATAGCTACCAATTGTGCCCGATAATCCCGGCGGAAACCATCAGCTCAACTTAACCGCAACCGAAAGCAAGCCCCCTCTGGTCTGGGCAGATAGCGCAATTCGCCGCCCTGCGCCTGCATCAGGGCCCGGGCCAGGCTCAGGCCGATGCCGGAGCCGCTGGCCTTGGTGGTAAAAAAGGGCACAAACAACTGCTCGGCGGCAGTCGCGGTAATGCCAGGGCCATTATCAATGATATCCAGCAACCAGTGGGGATGCTGGTAATGCGCCCGGCATTCAATCCGCGGCTTCATAGGCGGCTTCGAAATGTCCTGCAGCGCTTCGGCGGCATTTTTCAGCAGATTAATCAGCACCTGCTCCAGCAGCGCCGGGTCCAGCCAAAGTGGCGGCAGCTCCGCCGGCAGCACAGTGCAAAGCTCGATACCGGCAAGCTGCTGCTGCAGCAAACGCTGCACCCGCGCCAGGCTGTCGGCCAGGCTAACAGCACTCAACTCCGCCTGCACAGGGGTACTCAAGGTTTTAAAGGCAGCAATAAACTGGCTTAAGTGCTCACCACGCCGGGCAATGGTGCTGCTGGCCAGTTGCAAGTCGGCATGGCGCTCGGCATCCAGCACGCTATCCGGCGCTGGCAACAGCGCCAGGCTGCTTTGCGCCAGCGACACCATCGGATTGATGGAGTTGGCGATTTCATGGGTCAAAATACGGGTCAGTTGCTGGTAAGCGCGCACTTCCTGCGCCAGCAATTGCTGCTGAATGCTTTGCAGGGTCATGAGTTTGCGCGGCTGGCCCAGCAGCTGGCTTTGCACCAGACTAAAGGCCAGCCTGTCCTGGCCCCCTTCGCTCTGCCACAGCAGCTCGCCTTGTTGCAGCGCTTGTGGTTGCTGCAACTTTTGCCACAACAGCGGCAAGGAGCCAGGGCTATCTTCACTAAGCCCCTGCCGGGCTTGCTCCAGCAGCGGACTGCCCAGCAAGCGTTCGGCAGCCGGGTTGGCCTGCTGCAACACATTGTGCTGATCGAACTCCAGCACCGCTACTTCCAGCTGGGTTAGCAAGGCATTGAGGTACTGCGCCCTGGCCTCGGCTTGCTGGCGGCTCTGCATCAGTTGCTGCTGCACCTGCTGCCACAACGCCTGCAATTCGGGCTGCTGCGGCAAGCGGAAACTGACATCCTGGTTGGCCAGCGCCTTTAACAAAAACGAAGTTTGCCGCTGCAGGTGCCGGCTATGTTGCAGCAACAACCAGCAAGCCAGTCCCAGCAACAACAGCAACAGTAGGGTGACCGCATTGAACGCCAGCCCCAACCAGCCAAGCAGCAAGGCGCTGCCCAACAGCAAACTCAGCGGCAGCAACAGGCGCGTCATAACTGGTATTTTTCCATGCGCCGGTACAAGGCTGCCCGGGTCAGACCCAGCGCCTTTGCCGCCTGGCTGATGTTGCCCTGATAATACTGTAGCGCCTGGGCAATGGTTTTTTGCTCAACGTAATCGAGCGTAGAGCCCAGCATAAAATCTTCACCCTCCGGACTTTGAGCAGCAGCGGCAGGTGCGGAGCCGGCGGAGCTTTCCAGTTGACTAAAATCCAGCTCGCCCTGCTCGGCCAGCACCACAGCCCGCTCAACCGCATGCGCCAACTGACGCACATTGCCAGGCCAGCGGTAACGGCAGAGCTGACGTTGATCGCTTGGCCGAATGCGCAGGCCGCTTTGCTGGTATTTGTCGCTGTAAAACGTCAGATACCAGTCCAGCAACAGCGGGATATCCCCCTCGCGCTCGCGCAGTGGTGGCAAACAAATTTCCACCGTATTGATGCGGTACAACAAATCCTGCCGAAACTCACCCCGCCCTACTTTTGCCAGCAAATCCTCGTTGGTCGCGGCGATCAGCCGGGCATCAAACGGCTGGCCCTGACTGCTGCCAACCGGCACCACCACCCGGCTTTGCAGCGCCGTCAGCAATTTAGCCTGCAGCGACAGCGGTACATTGCCCAGCTCATCCAGCAGCAAGGTGCCGCCACTGGCCTGGCGCAAACGGCCGCTGTAATCGCTTTTGGCATCGGTAAAGGCGCCTTTTTTATGGCCAAACAGCTCACTTTCAAACAAATTGCTGTGCACCGCGCCAAGATCCACTGTGACTAAAGGCCCCTGCCGGCGGGGAGATGCCTGGTGAATGGCTTCAGCCGCCAGCGCCTTGCCGGTCCCGCTTTCCCCTAGCAGCAGGATATTGGCCTCGGTGGCAGCGGCTTTTTCAATCAGCCGCTGCACCTGCTGCATGGCAGCACTTTGGCCCAGCATCGGCACGGTGGGCTGTGCTAAAACCGCTTGTGCCGGGGCTGCACCCTGCTTGTCGTTGCTTGATTGCGCGCCACTGTGCTTTTGCAAGGTACGCAGCAACTGCTCGTTGCTCCAGGGCTTGGCAATAAAATCGCAGGCACCCAACTGCATGGCCCGCACCGCCAGCGGCAACTCAGCGTAGGCGGTCATCATCACCACCTTCAGATCCGGCTGGCATTTGAGCGCTATCTGCAAGTAGTAAATGCCCTCTTCGCCACTGCTGACATCCCGCTGAAAGTTCATATCCAGCAGCAACAACTGCACCGGCTGCTGTTGCAGGCAGGATTGCAGTTGGCTGGGATCCTGCAGTATCAGCACCTTGGCAAAATAAGGTTTCAGGCAAAGCCTGGCCGCCGTCAGTAAGTCGGTATTGTCGTCCAGCACGAGCACTGTGGCTGCATTGTTCATCGTCTTTGAATCGCATCGGGTGTTAGCAAAACGTAAGCGTCACCCTAAACAAAACGGCTGGCCCGTGCAAGAGGCGGATAACGTCCAACCGGGTCACAGCAGAACCCCGCAACACGAAAGTGTTCATTTTCGGACAGTCGGCTGTACCAGTAGCGGACACTTTTCCGTGACAATAAATATTAAGCATTTGTTTTTATTAAGCATTTAATTTGGCATGGCCTTTGTATTTATCCAGCCAATGCTATTGAACGGAGTGTGACCATGGATAAAAAAATTAGCCGCCGCTCGAAACGCCCTTACTGGTTGCTGGCTGTCGCTGTAGTGCTTAGCGCTGGCTTATGGTGGTTTAGCAAGAGCCAGGCCAATGCCTCGGTGCAGCTGCAGCTGCCAATGAGTTCTGTCAGTACCGCTGTGGTACAGCCGCAGCCTCTGCAGGAAAGCATTGCGCTACGCGCGACCGTGCTGCCACAGCACAGCGTGTTTTTGGATGTGATCGAAGGCGGCCGGGTCGAGCAGCGCCTGGTGGAGCAAGGCAGCTATGTTGAAAAAGGCCAGCCGCTGGTGCAGCTGACCAATACCCAGCTGCAGCTTGATCTAATCAGCCGCGAAGCGCAGGTCACCGAGCAGATGAACTTTCTGCGCAATACCCAGATGACCATTGAAACCAACCGCCTCAACCTGCAGCGCGATGTGCTGGATATTGAGTTTCGCATTGCCACCCTAACACGGCATTTGCAGCAAAGTGAGCCGTTGGTTGCAACGGGCGTGCTGGCTCAGGAGCATCTGAACAACCTGACCGAAGAGCTGCATTATCAACAAAACCGCTTGCAGCTGACGCACGAGCGCCAGCAGCAGGAAGAAACCATTCGTCAGTTGCAGTTGCAGCAGTTGTCGGAAAGCGTCGAGATGCTGAGCCGCAATCTGGATTTTGCCCGGCAAAATGTGCAGAACCTGCTGGTACGGGCGCCGATCAGCGGCTATCTGAGCGAATTTAATGTCGAAGTGGGCGAGTCCCGATCGCCAGGCAGCCGACTGGGCCAAATCGACCAACCCGATCAGTACAAGCTGGTGGCCAGTGTCGATGAGTTTTATCTGGGCCGCATTCAGCTGGGCATGACCGCCCGGGTTACCTTGCAGCAGCAACCACTGGAGCTTCAGGTAAGCCGCATTGACAGCCGGGTGGTGAACAACCAGTTCCAGTTTGAGTTTGTCCTGCCCGAGCAGTTGCAGGCCAAACGCGGCCAGTCGGTCAACCTGACGCTGCAGCTGGACGATCAGCAAAGCCCGGTGCTGGCCCTTGCCCGGGGCCCTTTTTTAAGCGATGGCGGTGGTCACTTTGTCTATGTGCTGGACCCAACCACGGCCACAGCCCGCAAACAAGCCGTGCAACTGGGCCGGCAAAGTGCCCAACTGGTGGAAGTACGCCAGGGGCTGCGTGAAGGCGACATAGTTATTACTTCCGGCTATCGCGAATTTCAACAAGCCGATATCATTCAATTACAACGCTAAGGACCATCCGATGATTCAGTTACAAAAAATCCAACGGGTATTTCGCACCGCAGAGCTGGAAACCACAGCCCTGAACAATATCAACCTGACCATTGAAGCCGGCGAGTTTGTTGCCATTATGGGGCCATCTGGCTGTGGCAAGTCTACCCTACTAAGCATTCTGGGCATGCTGGACAGCCCAAGCGACGGCGTGTACAACTTTAAAGGCCAGGACATTGCCCGCTTCCGTGAAAAGCAACTGGCGGAGCTGCGCAAAAACCAGCTAGGTTTTGTCTTTCAAAGCTTTAACCTGATTGATGAGCTAACGGTTTTTCAAAACGTTGAGCTGCCGCTGCAGTATCAGGGCATCGCCGCCGGCGAGCGCAAACAACGGGTCGAAGCCATTTTAAAGCGGATGCAGCTGGATCACCGTGCCGATCATCTGCCCTTACAGCTGTCCGGGGGCCAGCAACAGCGGGTGGCAGTGGCCCGGGCTTTGGTGATCAATCCGGCGCTGATCCTGGCCGATGAGCCCACCGGCAATCTGGACTCAAAAAACAGCGAAGAAGTGATGCAGATGCTGCGCCAGCTGAATCAGGAAGGCACCACCATAGTGATGGTGACGCACTCAGAGCACGAAGCCCGTTACGCCAGCCGCATGGTGCAAATGCTGGATGGCCAGATTGTCAGCGAGCGGGCTCTGACCCCGGCACCAGAGGTGAATTATGCGTAACGTCCTTTCCATGCTAGGTAATTACCTGACCACCGGCGTCCGAGCCGTGCTGCGGCATAAAACCCACCTGGCACTGAATTTAGGCGGTCTGGCCATTGGCCTGGCCGCCGCCTTGCTGATTTTGCTCTATGTACAACACGAGCAAGGCTTTGACCGGATGCACCCCGATGCCGGCAACACCTTTCGATTGGAGCAAACCTTTATTCCGCTGGAGCAACGTTTCCCGGTGACCAGCCCAGCCATGAAAGCTTTGCTGCAGGATTTCGATGCCCGCATCGAGGTCACCCGGCTGGCTGGGGTTGGCGAAGAGGTGTTGATCCAACTGGAAGGCTCGCCGCTGCAAATTGCCATGACGCATGCTTTCCAGGCAGATGCCAACCTGACCGACTTCTTCCAGTTGGAAGTGCTAAGCGGCGATCTGCAGGCTGCACTCAGCCAACCCAATCGACTGGCACTGGCCGAGCACGAGGCGATTCGCTTGTTTGGCCACAGCGAGGTGCTGGGCAAGCAGCTGCAGCTTGATGGCAGCAACCATCAAATAACCGCCGTTTACCGGCTGCCGGCCCAGAGCCATCTGCAGCTGAATTCGCTGCGCCGCCTGAGTGATGAAGTCAATGCGCAGCCTCTGCCAATGAACACTGTGTACAATTACGTCAAGCTGCCCGATGGGCTGGATCTTGATGCCTTTTTGGCGCATTTTACCGAGCTGGTGAATGCTCAGGCCTATCAAGGCCAGGCCATGATGGCGCTGGAACTGCAGCCGTTAACCTCTATCCACCTACACTCGAACTTGAGCTTTGAGATGAAAGTCAATGGCTCGGCCAGCACTGTGGATATTGGTTTGCTGCTAGCGGCTTTATTGCTGCTGGTGGCTGGCATTAACTTCATCAATATGAGCACCGCCCGCGCCGGTCAGCGCGCCAAAGAGGTTGGGGTACGCAAAACCCTGGGCGCCAGTCGCTGGCAGCTGTTTGCCCAGTTTATGCTGGAATCCCTGCTGATTGCAGCCGCTGCCGGCCTGCTGGCACTGGTCCTGGTCGAACTGCTGCTGCCCTGGTTTAGTGCCCTGGTCAATCGCCCGCTGGCACTGAGCTATCTGGGTGCTTTTGGTGGTCTGGCTTTTACGACCGTGCTGACCACAGGCCTGCTGGCCGGTGTTTACCCGGCGCTTTTTATCTCGGCCTTTGATGCCAAAAAAGTGCTGAGTGGCGATTTCCAACGGGGTAGCACCGCCATCTGGCTGCGCAAAGGGCTGCTGGTGCTGCAAGGCGCTATTGCCATTGGCCTGCTGGTGGCTACCGCGGTGTTGCAGCAACAGCTGCAACTGCTGCAGCAACAAGATACCGGCTATCAACGCGACGCCCGCTTGCTGGTGCACAGCATTGCCAACGAGCAGTTGTTTTGGGCCGAGCAGCAAGGCCTGCTGAGCGCTCTGCAACGTATTGAAGGGGTGCAAAGTGCCAGCCTGCTGGATATGCAGCTGACCGACACCATTTCGCAAGCGATGTCAATTCAGTTACCGGGCCAGACCGCGGATACCAGTTTGCCGCCCATTCCCCAGCTGGGCACCGGTTTTAATATCGTGCAAACTGCCGGCTTTACGCTGCTGGCAGGACGGGATTTTAGCAGCGATTACCAAAGCGATTGGTACCAGCAACACGACGACCAGGCCACCGCTGCCGGTATCATTACCGAGGCCCTGGCCCGCCGGGCCGGCTTTGACAACCCTGCCGATGCCATTGGCCAGCAGTGGCTGTTGCAGAACCATCTGGCACTCACCGTTACAGTCGTCGGCGTCATTGCCGATGTTCAGGTGGGTGCAGCCACCCGTCAGCCCGAACCCTTGCTGCTGATATGTGGCCGTTCGCCGATGCACTTCGGTCATATTCTATTGCAACTGGACCCACTGCAGGCCATGCAAAGCCGGCTGCAGATTGAGCAGCTGCTGACCGAGCGCTTGCAGCGCCAGGATATCCGCTTAAGCTGGCTGGATGATGATTACACGGCGTTATACCAAAACCAGCAGCGCCAAGGCACCGTCATCGCTATCTTCGCAGCCTTGGCCATAGCACTGACCTGCGTTGGCTTGTTTGGTCTGGCTGCCTTTAGCGCTGAGCAGCGCTCACGTGAAGTGGCCATGCGCAAAGTGCTGGGTGCAGGCCCCTTCAACCTGGTCAATCTGCTGGCTAATGAATACCTGAAGCTAATGGCCATCAGCGCTATGCTGGCCATCCCGGCCACCTATCTGGCGCTCGATGCCTGGTTGGCCGGTTTTAGTGTCCGGGTAACCCAAAGCCCCTGGCTTTACCTGCTGGCAGCAGCCATTACCTTCGCCATTTGTTGGTGCACAGTGGCGGCTTTGGCCTGGCAGGTTGCCAGCCGCAAGCCCTCCATGGTATTAAGACAATACTAAACGGAGCATATACTCATGAACGTCAAAGGACGATGGATGAAACTGACACTGGGCTCACTGGGGTTGCTGCTTGGCAGCACCCTGCTTCTAAATGCCTGCAGCACCCCGAACACGGTGCAACAACTGATTACCGAACAAGGGGTTATCGAACAGGTCCCGGATGGCAAGCACCAGGGCATGTACCGCAATCTGTATCGTGGTCAGCAGGACTACCCGATCACTTGCGAGGGTGACTGTTACCCCGCTCACCCGACGGTGGCCTGCAAGAGCCATGGCCAGGATTGCAAGTTTATTGGTGAGCAAAGCGCACCAGAACTTAACAGCGGCTTTCTGGTGCATTGGGTCGGCCATGCCAGTTTCTTAATCAAAACGCCAGATGGCCAGCAGCTGTTGTTTGATCCTGTGATGGGCCAGTTTGACCGACCCGTCAATTGGGCTGCGCACCTGATTGGCCTGCGCCGTCCCTTGCCTGCAGGTTTACCCAGCGAGC
Organism: Alkalimonas cellulosilytica; assembly: GCF_036325985.1. Classification (NCBI taxonomy): domain Bacteria; kingdom Pseudomonadati; phylum Pseudomonadota; class Gammaproteobacteria; genus Alkalimonas; species Alkalimonas cellulosilytica. Next base: position 142,266 of record NZ_JAUHLI010000011.1, on the reverse strand, counting down.
AGCTGGCAACCAGCGATGCGGTGCTTTACTCACACCTGCATTACGATCACTTCAGCCATGCCACCATTCGTCAGATTGGCACCGAGGCACGCTACTATGTGCCAATCGGCATGGCTGATTACATGCCCAAAGGCGGTTATCAGGTACTGGAAAAAGCCTGGTACAGCAGCAGTGAACTGGGTGAACTAACGGTGCATCTGGTTCCGGCGCATCATTTTAACAGTCGAAAACTGTTCAACGATGACAACCGTGCCAAATGGGGCGGCTGGCTGATAGAGCACCAGGGAAATACCTTGTTTTTCGCCGGTGATACCGGCTATTCGCCGCATTTTCGCGATATTCAACAAAGGTACGGCGATATCGATATTTGCTTGCTGCCGGTGGCGTCTTACCATCATGACGAGCACAGTGCCTGGTACCGCTATGTCCACACCACCCCAGAAGATGCGCTGGTCGCTGCCGAAGAGCTCGGCTGCAAAGTGATGATCCCCTGGGGTTACGGCAATGCCAGCTGGCAGATGGGCGATCACAGCTCACATTCACCACTTCTGCGCTTGCTGCATATGCAGCAACAGATGCAAAGCACGGTGCCACTGCATATTCTTAATGAAGGGGAGTCGGTGAGTCTTTAACAACAAGCCCGGCATAATGCGCCGGGCTATTGTTGTAGTGAGTCTTACTTATTCAATACCCGCAGCATCCAGGCGGTTTTTTCATGCACCCGCATGCGGTCGGACGCCAGTGCTGCGGTGGATTCATCATCACCGGCTTGAGCATGCTTGAGCACCTCGCGGCAGGTACGTACGATGGTCTCATGGCCCTGTGTCAGCAGATCAACCATCTCTTTCGCCGCTGGTACGCCATCCACTTCTTTGATATTGCTTAGACGAACAAACTCTTTGTAAGTCCCCGGTGCCGCCACATCCAGCGTACGAATACGCTCGGCAATATCATCCACCGCCACCGCCAGTTCGGTGTAATGCTCTTCAAACATCAAGTGCAATTCGCGAAACTGCGGGCCAGTGACGTTCCAATGGAAGTTGTGGGTTTGCAAATAAAGCGTGTAGGTATCCGCCAGCAGATGTTTCAGGCTTTCGGCAATGGTTTCGCGATCAGCCTTGGTAATACCGATATCCATTTGTGTCATGAGGTACTCCTTCAGATTGGGGAAATTAGCCATACCAGCTTTACGCTGCTATGGCACAGTCTTGTTGATAAGCCTAGCATTTCGAAAGTACTTAGGCCATGACACAGATCAGAACTTCGGCGAGCAGCTGCCTAAAAACGTCGGCTGGTACAACAACTCAGAACTCCTGATTTAACCAGTCCTCATGACCATGCCGAATGCGGATAATAAAAATGCTGCCATCTGCCATCTGCTGATAAATCACCAGATGCTGGCCGACGGGGTGTATATGAACCAGCTGGTCAATCTCTTTTCGAAGGGGAGCTGCTTTGGGGTGCTCTGCTAAAAACTCGAAAGTGCGGCTGAACTGCTGATGGTAGCGGCGGGCCGCTTGAATACCAAAGTGTTTAGCACCATACAAAAAGAGCTCTATCAGATCCTGCTCAGCCTGCTGACTCAGCCGATAAGGCATGCTTAATCCGCCAACGTTGCCAGTGCTGCCTGCTCAATCTCTGCCATAGAGCGCTGGCCCGGGCCACTGGCAATGCCTTCATCCACCAGACGCTGCATATGCGCTATTTTGGCCACCTGCTGTTGATCACGGCGAATCAAATCGCGCACATAATCGCTGGCATTGCTGTAACGACCAGCAGCAGATTGCTGCTCAACCCAGTCTTTCATTTGATCTGGTAAGGAAACATTCATGGTAGCCATCTGCTTCACCCAATGCTGAAACTCATTGCACTTATTATGGCAAAGTTTGCCAAAAAATCCACAGCAGTGGTCTTTGCGGTTACTTCGCAGCCGCGGTATTTTGCAGAAAGTTTTGATCCATCGATTCGGCCGGGCATTCGCAGCTGCTGCCGGTGATCTTGGCGGGAACCCCAACGGCTGTGCAACGAGCTGGGACGGAATTCAGTACCACCGAGCCGGCCCCAATGCGGGCATCTTCGCCAATTTCGATATTACCCAGGATCTTGGCGCCCGCCCCTATCATCACGCCAGAACGGATTTTCGGATGGCGATCGCCTTGCTGATTGCCGGTACCACCCAGGGTAACGCCCTGCAAAATTGACACATTGTTGCCAATTTCAGCCGTCTCGCCGACCACTATGCCGGTGGCATGGTCGAACATCAGGCCATGGCCGATGCGACAGGCCGGGTGGATATCGACGCCGAACACTTCCGAGCAGCGACTTTGTAGAAAGCGCGCCAGCTCTTTGCGGTTTTGCCGCCACAGGCAATGCGCCAGCCGGTGTGTTTGAATGGCATGGAAACCTTTTAAGTGCAGCAATACATTGAGGTAAGTATCGGCTGCCGGATCGCGATCCAGCACCGCTTTGATGTCATGGGCAACATGGGTCAGCATCTCGTCGCAATTAACAAAGGCCTGATCAAACAGCTCACGAATGGTAAAGGCAGAGACCACAGCATCGGATAGTTTATTGGCGACGATAAAGCTAAGCGCCGAGCCCAGGCAATCGTGGTTCAGCACACTGGAATAAACATGACTGGCGAGCAAAGGCTCTTTGGTCACCAGCTCGAAAGCTTCCTGTTTTAACTGTTGCCAGATCTCATGCCGCATACGCTTGCCTCTTGGTGTTGCCCCACCGCCAACACAGACTGGCAGTGGTTTTCAGGGCTGATACGATAACGGATCCGGACCAAACTGGCAATGGCTTAGCCGCAAAAAAGACATCCAGACATCTATTTATCTCTGCTATCTACAGCCCTACAGCATGCAATTGGCATACAAGGTGGTGGTAGCCGGCCAGTCGGAGAACACGCCGATGACACCGACATCCTGCGCCAACACATGCAGCAGTTGCAAGGCGACGCTGTCATCGGTGGTGAGATCAGCAATACTCTGATAGTACCAGCCGCCGCCTTCATCCAATCGGCCGGAGCGCTCCAGCGTCCAGCTGATGATCTCCAATCCAGCAGCGCGGGCTGCCTTGGCGTAGGCCGAGGGCCGGATCTGTCTATCCTCGCTGGTCACCAGCACCCAAAGTGGTGGTGCAATGATGTTCAGGCCAGCGGCTTTAAGCTCTGCCATAGCGGGTTGCCAGCTGTCAGGCTGCATCGGATCAAAGGCCGGGTCTTCGTAGCGCCCATCCAGCCAGACTGCTTGTTTGGCGAACTCCGGCTCTGCTTCCAGCCAGTACAGAATGTCCTGCCAGTCGAATGACTGCAAAAATACCTGCTCAGGCGGCACCCCGGCGGCTTTGTACTCATCCACCAACTGCTGGGCATACTGGTGCTGGCTGTACTGCCCCTGAAACGGCATCGGCACTTCGGCAGCTTTTAGCTCAGGCGTCATTTTCCGGCCCAGTTGCTGAAACAGCTCAATGCTTTGCTGGTGCGACAATACCGTCGGGCAGGAGCCAGCGTAAAGATCGGTACGCCAATCCGCAGTGCCTCGCAGATACTGCTGTACCGTGCTCGCAGCTGGGTTTACCCCATCCATTTTGCCACACAGCGTTAAATACTCCGCCAAGTCAATGTCGCTGGTACAGCAGCGGGCACTGGCAGGCTGACCCGAGAGCGGATCGGCCGGGCTAAAAGGCTCGCTGCAACGGGCTGCCAGCTCCGGGCGGAGTAAAATATCGGTGGTCTGGTGCAAATCGCACTGCGCATGGCGGCACACCAGCTGACGATCGCGGGTAAAAGTGACGTCGCATTCTAAAATACCTGCCCCCATCAAGGCTGCAGCCCGGTAGGAAGCTTCGGTATGCTCCGGAAACATCAAGGGGGCACCACGGTGGCCAATGGAAAAGTCGTGTGGCGTAAAAGGACCTTCACAAGCAGTGAGCTGTTCTTTGAGCGGCCCTTGCGGCAATTTCGCCACTAAAAATGCAGGCCTGGGCCCAAGCTCCACCACTTGCAAGCCAGAACTGACCTCAGCTGACACCGGCTCGCCGGCTTGATGGCAGCCAGCCAGTCCCATCAACGACACCCCCAGTGCGAACAGCAAAGCTTTGCTCATTTTAATCACTCTCTATTTCACTCAAAAACTATAAGCCAACCGGCCTGCGACAACAAACCGCGCAGTCTGATGGACAAAGATGACAACAAGATGACAAGCGTTACAATATAACAAGTTAAGATAATCTAAAGTAAAATTTAAGTTTTAAATTCACAAAACCGTCATTTTTACCCGCCATACTTGCCCGCCGTCGGGATCTGATCCGACCACAAAACAACCATAACGTACCACCACATTTTTGATCAGACGGAGAGCCCTGTGCAGTCTTTTAAAAGCAACCATTTGAGTCTGGCAATCATTGCCGCCTTGTCCACTGGTGTCTATGCCGGCGAACTGGACCAAACCGAACACGCTGAAAGCGTCGAAGTGATTTCGGTGCTCGGCAAGCGGGTCAGCTATGCCAACAACAGCACCGATGACAGCATGAAGCAGCAACAGGCCCCCATCGGCAATGTGATGGATTTAATTGACAACCTGCCGGGCATTAACGTCGGTCAGGGTGATGCTTTTGGCAGCGATGACTACACCACCACCATCAGCATGCGGGGCTTTGTGATTGACCGCGCCGATCAGCAGCTGGGCATCACCATCGATGGCATCCCGAATGGTGGCTCAGCCTATGCCGGTGGCAGCAAGGCCAATCGTTTTCTGGATATTGAAAATACCCGTTTTGTCGAGGTAGGCCAGGGCAGTGCCGATATTGCCTCCGCCTCACTGGATGCACTGGGTGGCACCATCAACTTTGTTTCCGACAACCCGGAGCTGGAGCGCGGCGCCCGCTTCGCTTACACCAGTGGCAGCCACAATGCCCGCCGTTACTTTGCGCGTTTTGATACCGGCGAGCTGTTTGGCCACACCAGCGCTTATTTCAGCGTGTCCGACAGCTTCAACAACCGCTGGATGTTAACTGGCAGCAACGGCCATGCCGACCGACTGCATGTTGAGTTTAAAAGTGTCACCGAGCTGGCCGACAGCCGCTTTACTGCACGCTTGTCTTACAACGATGCCCACGAAGACAATTACCAACCGGTATCGCTGGCACACTTTAAACAAACCCCACGCTGGGATGGCCTGACCAATGTCTGGACCGGTGATCCGGATATTGACCAGAACTTTGCTGAAGCCTGGTCGACGCTACGGGAAAATACGCTGTTTTATGTCAAAGGTGAGTTTTATCTGACCGATGCACTGGAGCTCGATATCACGCCTTATCTACACCTGCAAAATGGCCGTGGCGACTGGCTGCCGCCCTATCAGGTGTTTGCCGCCGATGCCGATGGCAATCGTATTGCACGCGGCAGTGGTGCCAGCCGCACCACCTACACCCATGTTGACAGTGCCGGCAACCCGATCCTGGATGGCAACAACGACCAGCCAGGCGCCAAGCGGGTGTCGTCGTACCGTCATACCCACTACGACAAAACCCGTTATGGTGCCACTGCCAACCTGAGCTGGGAGCTAGGCACCCATCGTCTGCGCAGCGGCCTCTGGCTGGAGTCGCAGCAGCGTAATCAAACCCGCGACTGGCATGAAGTGATCGACCCACAGGTCTACCACCACTTTGATGAGCGTCCTTACTGGGTGCATTTTGATGACGATTACCGTCATAAGGTCGCCAAGTTTTACCTGCAGGATCACATGACCTTTGGCGATTTGCAGCTCACAGTAGGCCTGCAAAAATACCTGGTGGACATCAGTCGCACCGACAATCTGAATGGCTTGGGCAAAGACAGCATCAGCAGCAACTCGTCCTGGCTGCCAAGTGCTGGTCTGGTCTATGGCCTGACAGATCGGCTGGAAGTATTCGCCGGCTACTCGGAAAACTTTAAAGCCATTGCCGACAGCATTCTTGAAAGCCAGAAAGCGTCGGATTTGCAGGATTTGCGCCCGGAAACCGCGACCAACATGGATGTGGGTCTGCGTTACTTTGGGGATCGCATCAGCCTTTCTACTGCCCTGTACAATGTGCGCTTTAACGATCGGGTGGTGCTGCTTCGCTACGCCACCGCAGAGGATGGCACGCCGAACTACCTGGCAGCCGGGGATGGTAATTTTGACAACGTCGGTGGTGTCCGTGCCCGTGGTCTGGAAAGCAGCCTGAGCTGGCGTTTCAGCCAGAACCTGAGCCTGACCAGCTCGCTGACATTAAACACAGCCGAGTACTCGGAAGATGTGCTCACCAGCAAAGTCAATCCTGCCGGTGAGCCGGTGCTGGTGCAGGATTACCGCAAAGGCGACAAGATTGCCGGTATTCCTGAGCGGATGCTGTCATTGGCACTGAACTATCACGATGGCAACTACCGGGCAGGCTTTAGCGGCAAGTACACCGGCAGCTACTATGGCGCAGCCAAACACAGCTTTGCCAGCGATGGCAGCGAGATCTGGAACCGCGACCGTATTTCCGGCCACACCATTTACAATGCTTACCTTGGTTACGAAAAGTCGCTTGGCAATGGCGGTTTGTTCCAAAGCGTTGATCTGGCCTTTGTGCTAAACAACCTGACCGACAAAAGCTACATCACCGGCGGTAGTGAAGGCGCTTACCTGATTGGCGCCGGCCGAACCGCCAGCTTTACCGTTAGTTTAAGCTTCTAATCGCTCTACTCTGGCGAAACACAAGCGCACAAGTTACCCCTTGTGCGCTTTTTGCCAACAATGGAATTACCACAAACCAAGGCATGTCTTCACTCACTGCTCAGCCTGTGATCTTCAGTTGTAACCAAGCTGACTAGAACCATAACCATCCCTTTAGCCATAAAAAGCAGACAACACTTGGTATGAAAAAAAGCCAAAATGACCATGATATCCAACGGGCAAGAAAAATATCTTTGCGCCGCCTTATACGCATAATCGCTTCACCAGGCACAAATGGCTGACGCTCCGGCCGGTTTGACAGAATAGCTGAAGCATACCAAGGAAAGCGCATGCCTAAACCATCCGATTCATGCATATCGAACCCCTGTGCTATCAACTCTCTATCCAGATAACGCACTGTGATACGGCCGAAGCAAATCATTGCAATTGCCCAGTTTAGGAAAGCTATCCCTATGAATAAGGCAACTATGCTTTCCAAATCCAACTGCATTTTTAGCCTCCTGCACCAGATAAATTCTGGCTGTGATCATACAATAAACCAGCCATCCACTGACCAATAGCATCCATTGCATAACCAGCCACCAAGCCAGCAACAATCCCGCCAATGATCACATAGACCCAGCCATAAGGGGTTGCCATCAACATCACGGATAATGCTTTTACAGCCAAACCACCGAAGCTCATTGCAGTAGCCGCCCCCGCACCAAAACCAGTCATTTGCTGCGCCAAGCTGCGATGCCAGTCACCACCATCCTGCTGCACCTGCCGTACATCACTGACCCGAATACCGGCATCCAGCACCAGCATGCCTCGCCCCACCTGATTAGCCGTTCGCAGAAACTGGTGCATGCGCTGCAGATTGGTGTGCTCTTGCAAACGGATGGCCTGATCGCTGCGGCCAGAGCGGGCCTGATTCAGTGCCCGGTTTGGATCCGTCCAGGCATTGGCTTTGGCATTGCTGGTCTGCTGCTGCATCACCAGCCGCTGAATTTCACTGCGAAACTTGGCATTTAATTGCTGATGGGCCTGATGCACATTCTTTGCAAGCTGGCGTAGTGGCGCCCCACGTACCTTGGACTGGAAAGCTACCCGATAGTTTTCCAGCGCTTGCTGATAGCGCAAGGTGTATTTGCCAAACAAATCCAACCGACGTTCAACCGATGCCATCACTGCACCGGTCAAGGTTGGCATTTCTTTACTGAGCTTTGCAGATTGCGTGCGCAGTGCTCTGGCGGTTGGCACCATCTGCTGCGCATAAAAGGCTGACAACGCATTTAATTGTGGCTCACCGTACTGCTGGTGCAAGGTCACATAGTCGCGACGAATGGAGGGAGCTAAACGCTGAAACTGTTGAAATTGCTGCAGCACCTTGTGATCCTGCGCATGATTTTCAGGACTCTCTATCAGGTAGGGAGTGCCTGTAGCCAGCACCTGTGGCACAGTCTCGTTCTTAGTCGAAAATTGATAACCTTCCGAGCAAGTAATCCACTCGCGCGTAACGGGATCCGTGGTAATGCAAATCTCCAATGCCATACAAAGCTCCTTCTCTATAATAGCATTGGATTTTATGTTTAAATATTGGTTAAATCAACTTGAAAACTATGTTTTGAACACATCCGAAAGGGCTTTTAAACACAGCGCGATATTCTCCCGCCGGGCACCAAAGCCCATCAGGCCAATACGCCAGGCTTTGCCGGCTAAATCACCCAGGCCTGCGCCAATTTCCAGATTGTAATCCTGCAGCAAGCGGCTGCGTACTGCGGCATCATCTACCCCTTGCGGGATCCAAACCGAGTTCAGTTGGGGCAAGCGATGAGCTTCATCGACCACAAAGCTAAGCCCCAGCGCTTCGAGGCCGGCTTTAAGCTCCTGATGCATGGCCGCATGGCGCTGCCATGCCTGCTCCAACCCCTCGCTGGCCAGCAGGCGCAGGCTTTCGTGCAAGGCATAAAGTGCATTGACCGGGGCGGTATGGTGGTAGCTGCGTTTGGCGCTGCCGCTCCAGTAGCCCATCACCAGGCTTTGATCCAAGAACCAGCTTTGCACCGGCCGCGTGCGGTTCTGCATCCGCGCTACTGCCCGGGGTGAGAAAGACACCGGCGATAAGCCCGGTACGCAGGACAAACACTTCTGGCTGCCGGAATAAATCGCATCGATGCCCCAGGCGTCTACTCTAAGTTCCACCCCGCCTAAAGAGGTCACCGCATCGACAATGGACAAACAATCAAAGCGCTGCGCCAGAGCACAAAGCGCCTGCGCATCCGACAGGGCACCGGTTGAGGTTTCGGCGTGGACAAAGGCCAGAAAGTGCACCTGTGGGTGCTGTTGCAGCGCGGCTTCGACCTTGGCTGGGTCGACCGGCTCGCCCCAGGGAAAGTCCAGCACAATGGCAGTGGCACCGCAGCGCTCGACATTTTGCCGCATGCGCTCGCCGAACACGCCGTTGCGGCATACCAGCACGGTATCGCCCGGCTCCAGCAGATTGACGAAACAGGTTTCCATGCCGGCCGAGCCCGGTGCAGAGACGGCCAGCGTCATCGGATTTTCGGTTTGAAAGGCATACTGCAGCAGGCTGCGCAGCTCATCCATCATACCAATAAAGAGCGGATCCAAATGGCCAACCGTCGGCCTTGCCTGGGCCGCCAACACCTCGGGATAGACATCGGACGGGCCGGGCCCCATCAGGATTCGGCGCGGTGGGGTAAAAGAAGCAAATTCAGGGGCTGGGATCATCAGGGTCTCCTGCAACAAAAGCGGAAAACCCCTAGCCTAGCAAAGCCCGCTGCATTTCGCTGCTGATTGCGCTTGATAGCGGGCATTCATTGCTGAAATACCCAGAAACACTAAAACCGGATACGAAAGCGCCCTTCAGCATCAGGGCTGCCAACAAACTGCATCGCCTGGTGCACTTCTTCCGGCATTGAGGCATCGGGTTTTAAGGTGCCATCGACCGAGAAACGCCCAGCCGCCTGCAACCTGGCAGTCACGTCCAACCCGAGTGGATTCTGACCATCGGTGATCAGCACCAGCTCACCATCATCGCAGGCCAGGCTGGCAAAAATATGCTGCAAATCAATCCAGCCAGTCGGTGGTTGCAGCCGCGCTTCTTGCCAACTGGCCTGGCCGCTCAGGCTTTTGCACCAGGGAGCACCCTGCTGGTAGGCATCAATATCCAGCATCAGGGTGCCATCGGCGCCGACCGGCAATGGCAGGCGCAATAAGGGTGCCAGCTCGCGTACCGGGTAGCGCAGCAAGGTATCCTGCAACTGCAAGCCACTAAAACCATAGCGCAGCTGACCTTTTAAATACGCCTGCTCCATCTCCGCCAGCTCACCAGCCTGCAGCTGCACGGCGAGCTGGCCGGTCAGTAACCGCCAGGGGCTGAGCTGCCACTGCAGCTGGCGTAGCTCCAGGCTTTGATACGACAACGCCTGAATACGGCCCTGCCACAAAGTACCCTGCACCTGCCCCAGCCGAAGCTCGGCTGGCAGCGGTGCCAGCTTCAGCCACCAGCTGGCCGGCATCAGCACCAACAAAAACAACAGATAACTGACTACACCCACGACCACGAGTTTTTTTATCGACATAACCTTATTCAACCAAAATCCGACGGACCTGCACCATGCCTGGCTGATTGGCGACGCTTACATCCAGATTCACCAGCGACAAACCATGCTGGTAATGCAGCGCATGCAGCCAACGCACCAGTTGCTCGAAGGCAACATCATCCAGCACCAACTGCATCTGCTGGTTTTGCGGCTGCATCCGGCTGACACGAATGCCATGCTGGCGGGCACTGGTAGTGAGTACCTGCGACAAGCTGCCAGAGCTGCGCTCCACCGAGCCACCGCTTTGTTGCAGCTGGGGTAACACCGAATTCAGCCAGTCCAGTTGTTGCTCGGCCTGGTGCAACGCCTGCTGATTGCGCACCTTGCTTTGATGCACCGGCTGCCAGATCAGGTAATAAAACAGAAAGACCCCGATGGCGATGGCGCAGACCAACACCAGGTGTTGTTCACGTTGTTGCAGCCCACCCCACCACTGCTGAAATTGCTGTTGCAGTTGCTGCTTCATGCTGCTTTCCTCATGCTGCCTTTCTCATACTGACGGTGCCCTGCACCTTGCTGCCATCATTGCTGAGTGCACCCTGGTCTACCTGATAGCCGGCTTGTTCCAACTGATTTTTCAGCCGCTCAAAGCTTTGGAAACCATCCGCCTTGGCCTGAAAGCGCAGCTCGGTACGCCTGGCATCAAAGCGCAGATTGTCCAGCTGCATATCGTTGACCGAGGCCAGGTTATTTTGCAAATCAAGCAGCAGCGCCAAAAAGTGTTGCTCATGCTGCGACAAGCCTGCCTGCTGCAGTTTACGCTGCACCAGAGCCCGTAAGTTCACCACCGACTCACCTGGAAAAGCTGCCTGATAGGTCTGCACCGCTTGCTGCTGCAACGCCCTGGCCTGCTGACCATAGCGCCAGCCTTCGACAGCCGTCAGGGTCAGATACAGCGTCAGGCAAACTCCAGCCAGCACGGCTGCAGGCTGCCACAGCTGCCAGCTTTTATTCACCGCCCGCTTGGGTGCGTAATCCCCCTGCAGTAAATTAATGGCCGGTTGCTGCGCCTGTCGCGCCAGCAATGCCAGTGGCAGCTCTGGTTCTGCCAGTTGGTGGACTTGTTCAATGTAGCCGGGCCAGGGGCTGTAGCTGGTAAGCTCAGGCAAGGCCGCCAGTTCCAGATAATCCGGCCACCATTCATGCTCTACACTGGTCGCCTGCCAGTCGCCCTGACGCAGCAACCAACTGCCATTAAATTCAATCGCAGCCGGTAACGACTCAGTGGGCAGCAGCAGCGCATCAGGTACCAACTGCCGCGGCTGAAAACCAGCCTCGGTTAACCAGCTGAGCCACTGCTCAAGCTGGGCTTTTTTGCACAGCGCCAGTTGCTGCAGATACTGGTCCTGCTCTTTTCGTACCGAGCCAAGTGCCAGCCAGAGCTGCTCGATGTCTTCAGTGACATCCTCTTCCAGCATATAAGGCAAAGCCTGCAGAATTTGCCGGCTGGGCTTCGCCGGCAGTGCCACCTCTTTTAACACCACATCTGCGGCTGGGACCAGCACCAGTACAGGCCGTGGCCCCAAACGCTCGCCCAATTGCTCAAGCGCTGACGCCGATGGCAAATCGCCGGAAGCAATGATTTCCTGTGCAGCAGTCGACCAGACCAGCCAGCTCACGACTTGATCGGCCCGGCTGCCCAGGCGGATCAGCAATTGTTCACTCACCCAGCACCTCCAAAACGTCTGGCCAACACAGTGACACGTTCACCTTCCTGCACTTTGAGGATGGATTGCATTTGCATGCCTGTCTCCTGATAGCCAATACGGGCTGTTAATTGATAATATTCCGACGATACCGTCACCAATTCCTTCAGGCTTTCTTCCACCTGAATGCCTGCCAACGGGCCTGTGCCCCAAAACTCTTCCGTACTGCTAAAGCCATTGTCTGGCCGGCTGGCGATCACTTCCAAGGCAGCCGACTGATCCAGCTCTGCAACGATGGCGCTGAGTAACACCGCCGTTTCTTCGGTCAGGGTATTGGCATTGATGCGCAGCTGCTGATTGTCCGGGATCACGCACACATAAGGTTGCAGCAATTTGTAATCATCCGGCGTCACATCCAAAATAGCCCGAAGCTCAGTCACCGTTCCCATCAGGGTATTGCCGGTGTAGTACGGAAATGGCAAGGCTGCATAGTCATCATCTTCCGCGCTGCCGGCGGTTCGTAGCAAACTGTCTTCATCCAGCCAGTCGGCAATGCGTGCCATCAGGTACTCGGCAGGCATGGATAAATCCAATGCCACCAGCTCCAGCAAACGCTGAAAGCTTTGCTGCTCCACCGTAGCTTCCTGCTGAGCCTGGCCTGCCGGGGCAGGTGCCTGATAGAGAGCGTTCAGATTAAAGCAGCCACGCAGATCGGTAATCACCCCACTGATGGTACCATCCGGTACCGGAAATTGCGCCCCTTGCTGCGCCCAGTCCTGTCCCAGGTGACTGGTTTCCTGGCCCTGCAACGAACGGCGCAGAATTTGGCGGGCAAAGGCTTCCGCTCCCATCGCATACCAGAATGCCTGTTGCTGTTGCTGCAGGTTCTGCTGGCGCTGCAAGGTCAGCTGCAGGCGGCCGCTCATCGACACTGCAATCACCACCACAATGGCAACAATCATCAGCACCAGTACCAGAGCCACACCTTGCTGGCGTTTTAGCGTCGTCATCGGTTGCTCTCTGCGGGTTGCACATTGCCATCGGGCAACAGGATCACCCGCTCGATCTCACCGAGCTCTGCATGCCCAATCCGCACCCGCACCGCTGCCGGCCATAAGGCATCGGCCCAGCGCTCTTCCCAGCGCTCACCGACCAGGTAGCGGATCTCAAGCTCAGTAATCCCCTCCAACAGCACCTGCACTCTGGGTTCAGTGCCTGTGACCGCATCCGGATACAGGGTGTACAAGCGCTGCAACTGCTCTTCCTGCAGCCGGTAACCAAGTGCCTGCAATTCACTGCGCAGTAAAATCATACCGGGGTTGCGCCAACCGTGCTGGGTGAAGGCAATGGCATCGGCTTCGCTTTCCAGCAAAAAGCGGCCCCCTACTAAGCGTTCTTTGCGCGGTGCCTCGCCCTGCACCCGGATATGACGGCTGCTGATTTGCATCAAATCACGCTCCAGCAGCATCAGGGCAAACTGCAGCTGCTGCAACCGCTCCGCTGCTTGCTGCGATAAGCGATCGCCGGTAGTGACACTGCTGAGTACGGCCACCGACGCCAGCCCCACCATGGCAAAAATGGCGACCGCCAATAACATTTCAATAAAGGTAAAGCCGCCAACCCGGCAGCGGACCTGGTTACAGGCCATGGTGTTAGCCGCCATGTGGCCGCCCCACAAAGGTAATCAGGCGATACAGCACATCATCCGGCTGCTCCGCCAACACCACCCTTAATTCGACCTGCCGTAAATCATCGTCCTCGACCCGGCTTACCCGTTGCTGCCATTGCCAGTGTCGGTTCGCCATCTCGACCTCCCCCTGACTTTGCTCAGCCGGCGGCCAGTCGGTCTCCAGTTGCAGCAGCACCAACTGGTTGGCCGCGACATAACTGGCAACCGTGATATCTTCCAGCATAGCGACCGCCCGGATATGCTCGGTGACGGTACGCATTACCGCCAGGCCAGCGGTCGCAAAAATCGCCAGTGCAAACAAGACTTCAATCAGGGTAAAACCACGGCGCATCATGGCGGTGAACTCTCCACCGAACTGCGCTTCAGAGGAATACTAAACTCCCCCCGCAGCTGCACATACCAAAAAGGTCGCTGGCTTTCATCCTGCAGCAGTAATTCGAAGGGGGTAATTTCACCGGACGATAAAATAAAAATATGCGGCAGCACCGCCTCTTCTTCCTCGTCCGTTTGCAGGTGTTCAAGTCGCTCGTTCTGCCAGTTCAGCGCGCCCAGCATACTGTCCTCCTGCCAGGGCAGGCCTTCCAGTTCCAGTTTAAGTTGCTGCTGACCGGCCAGATCGTGCCAGCCCAGGCTGGCCGGCGACTCAACCGGTTGCCAGCTGTCGTCCTCCGGCACATACACCAGAAACTGATAGCCATTGGGTTTGATTTGTACCCCCCACTCCTGCTGACGCATCAGCGCGGTCTCGGCGGCAAAGTGAAACAGTTGCTGAAAGCGTTTGGCTTCCTGCTCCAGCTGATCATCGCGGCTATCCCAGGAGAAATTCACCACCACAGCGCTGACCAAAAGCCCCAGCATCAGAATGACCAGGATGACTTCCAGTAAGGTAAATCCCAGCGCTGCTCGCTGCGGCTGTTTCATTGGATGCCTGCTGCTTACTTATCAATATCCCAGTTGCCGATATCGTCATCGGTGCCCGGAATACCGTCTGGTCCCATGCTGAAGATATCAATACGGCCAAACTGGCCCGGACTGGCTAACTGATATTCATTGTTCCAGGGATCCCGTGGTAAACGGCGAATAAAGCCACCTTCCGGAAAAGAGCGCGGCACCGGTTCTGTCGTGGCTGGCTCCACCAGCGCCCGCAACCCCTGCTCGCTGGTTGGGTAAAAACCATTGCGCAGCCGGTACATATCCAGTGCGTTTTCCAACTGCTGAATATCGACCACCACTTTTTGCCGATCGGCTTCTTCTTTGTTGCCCAGCACATTGGGCACTACCAGACTGGCGATGATCCCCAGGATCACGATCACCACCATCAGTTCCAGCAAACTAAAGCCCCGTTGTTTGTTCATGTTACCCACCTACCATATGATTAAGTTCTAAAATTGGCAGTAAAATTGCCAATACAATTAAAAAAACCAGGATCGCTAGCGTGATCACCACCACAGGTTTGAAAATTTCCAGTGTCACCGTCATGGTCATTTCAAACTCCCGATCCAGCGTATCCGCCGTACGGATCAACATGGTATCGAGCTGACCACTTTTTTCGCCACTGGCGATCATATGCAGCATCATCGGCGGAAACAGCTTGGTTTGCTCCAATGCATTGCGCAGTGAACTGCCTTCCCGCACTCGCAAGGTCGCATCGGCTACCGCCTGCTTCATGTAGCTGTTGCCGAGCACATCGCCACTGATGCGCATCGCTTCCAGTAACGGAACTGAGCTGGCATTCAAAATGCTCAGGGTGCGAGCAAAGCGTGCGGTATTGATACTGCGGATCACCTTACCAAACAAAGCGCTGTGCAAGATCATCTGATCGTAGCGGTAACGGATCTCTGGCCGCCTTAATAACCGTTCGACCATCACAGCCAGCAATAATATCCCAAGAAAAAACCAAATTCCGTATTGCCGCACCACATCACTGGCACCGATCATAAACCGGGTTAGCAAAGGCAGCTGCTGCCCCATATGCTCAAACTGCTCTGTGATCTGCGGCACCACCGCCGACAGCAAAATGGCAATCACCGCCAGCGCCACCACCACCATCACTACCGGATAAATAGACGCCATCAAAATCTGATTGCGCATATGCTGGCGCTGTTCGGTGTAATCGGCCAGCCGGTTCAGTACCTGATCCAAATGACCGGACTTTTCACCGGCGGCAACCATGGAGCGGTACAAATGATCGAACACATGCGGAAACTCGGCCAGGCCTTCTGCCAGGCTGTAGCCTTCCACCACTTTGGAGCGTACGCCCATCAGCATGTTTTTCAGCCGCGGCTTTTCACACTGCTCAGCCACCGCCAGCAAGGCATTTTCAATCGGTAGCGCTGCCGCGACCAGGGTGGCCAACTGACGGGTAATCAGGGCCAGATCGGCGGTCGGAATAGAGCGTTTGAAAAAACCTTTGCTGCCAGCGGCGCTTTTTTCCTGTTTGGCGGCCAGCTCGACACTGAGCGGGGTCAGTTTACGTTCGCGCAGCAATTGCCTGGCCTGGCGGGCATTATCGGCCTCCAGCACGCCTTTGCTTTTTTTGCCGCGACTATCCAGCGCCTGATAGGTAAAAGCCGCCACTAAATATCCTCACGGGTCACGCGCAGCACTTCCTCCAGCGTGGTTTGACCGGCCAGTACCTTGTCAAAACCATCGCGGCGAATGCTGGGGCAGTTGGGCCGCACATACTTTTCAATGCTTTGCTCACCTTCACGGTTATGGATCATTTCCCGGCTGTGATCGTCAATCACCAACAGCTCATGAATGCCGGTCCGGCCGCGGTAACCGGTAAAGTTGCAGTGCTCACAGCCTTTGGCCCGGTAGATAATGGCCTCATCTTTTTTCTCAACCCCAAGCAGCTTACGCTCTTCTTTGTCCGGGCTGTGTGCTTCTTTGCAGTGAGGACACAGGGTACGCACCAGCCGCTGCGCCAAGACCCCAAGCAAACTGGACGACAGCAAGAACGGCTCGATGCCCATATCTTCCAGCCGGGTAATGGCACCGGCCGCAGTATTGGTATGCAGGGTCGACATCACCAAATGGCCGGTTAAACTGGCCTGCACCGCAATTTGCGCGGTTTCCAGATCGCGAATCTCCCCCACCATCACCACATCCGGGTCTTGCCGCAATATAGCGCGCAGTCCACGGGCAAAGGTCATATTCACTTTTGGGTTGACCTGGGTCTGGCCAATGCCTTCCAGCTCATATTCAATCGGATCTTCCACCGTCAAAATATTGCGGTCCTTGGTATTGATCTCGGTCAGGCCGGCATAGAGGGTGGTACTTTTCCCCGAGCCGGTAGGGCCGGTCACCAGCAAAATACCATGCGGCTTTAAAATCAGTTTGGAAAATTGCTGCTGTATGGCGGGCGTCATGCCCAAATCGGCCAGATTCAGGTGGGAGGTGTTTTTATCCAGCAAACGCAGCACCACCCGCTCACCATGACTGGAGGGCATGGTCGAAACCCGCACATCCACCGCACGGCCGGCAATTTTCAAACTGATACGGCCATCCTGCGGTACCCGTTTTTCGGCGATATCCAGCTTGGCCATGACTTTGATCCGCGAGACCAACAAACTGGACAGCTTGCGGTTGGGCCGCAGTACTTCACGCAAAATGCCATCGACCCGAAACCGCACCACCAGGGCTTTTTCAAAGGTTTCGACATGGATATCGGAAGCTCCCAGCTTAATGGCTTCGCCCAGCATGGCATTGATCAGCTTGATAATGGGTGCATCGTCTTCGTTATCCAGCAGATCTTCCGTTTCCGGAATATCTTCGGCCAGCGACGCCAGGTTCACCTCGTTGCCGATGTCCTGCATAATTTGCTGCGCTTCCGAGGAGTCGCGCTGGTAGCTGGCCTCGAGCAGACTTTCGAATTCAATGGCGCCCAGCTTCTGAATGCGAAAAGGCTCGCTGAGCATGCGCCGTACCTCCAGCACCGCTTCGGGCTTGGTGGCAGGCTGGACCGACAGCACAAAACCATCCGGCTGTTGCTGCAATAACACCGAGTGACGCTTGGCAAAGGCAAAAGGCAGCCGAATGCGGGTACTGACCGGCTGTACTTCCGCCAGCAGCTCGTCATCCAGCAAGGCTTCTGCATCTGTAGATAGCAGATCGCTCATCAGTCGCGCTTCCCTTCCTGCTGTTGCAGGTACTCGTTAAAGCTCGGAGGCAAAATCAGGCTGTCGTCCCACTCCGGCAACACCGCCTGCGGTGTGCGTGGCATCAGTGGAATACCGCGCTCATCGCGGATCATTTGCTCGGCACGAATGTAGTTGTATTTGCGCTGGCTGATTTCCGACATAGTCGCACCATCCCGTACGATGGAGGCCCGGATAAACACCATCAGATTGCGCTTGCGCTTGCTGACACTGGTGGATTTAAACAGGTGCCCCAGCACCGGAATATCACCCAGCAATGGCACCTTGGACACACTTTCCTGCACATCCTCATCAATCAAACCACCGAGCACCACCACAGCGCCATCATCAGCCATCACCGAGGTACGGATTTCCCGTTTGTTGATGGTGATATCCACTGCGGTAGCGCCGCCTATGCTGGAGACTTCCTGCTCAATCATCAGCTGCACCGCATTGCCTTCGTTGATTTGCGGTGTGACTTTCAGTTTGATACCCACTTCTTGCCGGTTCACTTGCTGGAAGGGGTTGGTGTTGTTGGAGCCAACGGTGGAACCGGTAATCACCGGCACCTCCTGCCCCACCAGGAAAAAGGCTTCCTGATTGTCCATGGTGGTAATATGGGGCGTGGCCAGAATATTGGAGTTGGTGCTGGTACGTACCGCCTGCAACAGGGCCGCCCAGTTGCCTTGGTACACACCCAGCATGGCGCCGTTTAGACCCTGCAGCGCCTGAGCCAGCACCGAGTAATCCCTTGGTGAGTCTTGAGTCTCTGTTTCAATAACTGCCCCGGTAGCAGGATCGCGTGTTCTGGTAATGGTGCCCCGGGTAATCTGCGAAGCGACGGCCGCGCCTGCAGCCACATCGACAATCGGCACCACATTGCCCGAACGGAAATTGGTACCGCCACCATGCTCGTTGATCCATTGCACGCCCAAATCGGTACCGGAGCCATCAAACACTTCGACAATAATGGCCTCGACCAGCACCTGAGCGCGGCGGATATCCAGCTGTCGAATCACTTCTTCCAGCGAACGCAGTAAATCCGGTTGCGCGGTGATAATCACCGCATTGCTGTCGGCATGGGATTCAATGCTAACGCCGCGGCCCTGCGTACTACGGCGAGGCTGACCTTGTTGCTGCTGAGTGCCACTGGCTTCGCTGGCA
The DNA here is from genome assembly GCF_036325985.1 of Alkalimonas cellulosilytica. Taxonomy (NCBI): domain Bacteria; kingdom Pseudomonadati; phylum Pseudomonadota; class Gammaproteobacteria; genus Alkalimonas; species Alkalimonas cellulosilytica. The sequence goes on along the minus strand of NZ_JAUHLI010000011.1, from coordinate 123,312 downwards.
ATGCTTTCACCCACACTTTTCAGCACCGGCACCAGTTCTTCGGCCTTGGCGTACTTCAGGTAAAACACCCGGGTATTGCCACTGGTTTCCAGCTCGGCATCGAGCCGGCGCACCAGCTCCACCACCCGCTGCCGCGCCTGCGGCTCACCGCTGACCACCACACTGTTGGTGCGTTCATCGGCGACAATGCGCGGGATCAGGAAATCCGGTTGCTCACCACGTCCCTGAGAGCGGTAAATGCTTTCCAGCACCCGCACCATTTCACTGGCCGAGCCATAATTCAGCCGGATGATCTCGACTTCCTGATCACCAGCCCGGTCGACCCGCTGAATAATGTCCACCAGGCGATTTACCACGGCGGCAGGCCCGGTCATCATAATGACATTGGACGGATCGTAATTGACCACATGACCACTGCCGGCCTGATTACTGAACTGGCGCAGCAAAGGCGCCAGCTCGCGCACCGAGACATTGCGCACCTGTACCACCCGGGTCACCATCTCATCGCCCACGCCAGGGTTCTCATCACCGACCACTGGAATATTGGAGGTTTTGGCGTCTTTGGCCCGCACCACTTTTAAAATGCCGCTTTCCATTTCCACCACAGCAAAACCATAGACTTCCAGCACATTTAAAAAGAACTGGTAGTACTGCTCGGCATTGAGCATCTCATGGCTGCGCACATTGACCCGGCCACGCACCTGCGGCTCCACAATAATGGTGCGCTCTAAATTCATGCCAACAATGTTGATAAACTCATTGATGTCGGTGCCACGGAAGTTGGGCGAGTACATCACTTCTTCATTGCTAACCACTGAAAAGCTCAGTCCTGCCGCCAGGCTGAGAACGGCAAACTTACGGCAAAGCCGTGTGAGAAAAGACCCTGACTGCATGTTGACTATCACCATCTGCTGAATCGTTGTTATTGGGACAGGTTAAACTGAATGTCGATCAGCTCACCATCCCGTTCTATACGCACAGAAGCATCGCTTGCTTCGCGCAGTTGTCCAAGTACCTGATTGGCCTGTTGCAGGTCGGTCAATGGAATACCATTGATTTCTACGGCCAGATCATTTGGCCGAAAGCCAAGCCGCTGAAATAACCCAGGATCCCGGCCAGGCATCAGCCGAAAACCTCGCAGCTGACCGTCAGGCTGATGGGGTGTAACCCGGATAAAATCGAAAAAGCGGGTCGGCTCAGCCAGAATGGCTTCCCGCTGGGCGGCAAATTCAGCTTGGTCGAGGCTTGGCGCCTCAGCTTGCGGGCTGGTCATCTGGGGCTCATCGTCCTGATCGGCACGGCCCAAGCCTACATTGGCTTCAGCGATGCGGGTAAACTCAATACCATCCAACATCAGAGTTTCAAAACGGCCTGCTACCTGCAGCAATACCCGATCATTAAATACCTGATACAGGCTGGCATTGGTACCTTCAATTTGCTCGCCCACTTTGTAAGCGAGCTCCGAGCCACGACTTTCAATCACGGCACTGCCTACATTCGGGTCCTGGCCTGATACCAGGCCGGTCAGCTTCACATTCAAACGAGTTTTCGGGGCTTCGGTCACGACCGGCTCTGGCCTTACTTCGGCTTGCTGGCTGGCTTTACCAAACAAAGAAAAACTGAGTAACCGCTGTAGATCGGTGCCACTGCGGCTGGACACAGCGCTGCGTTCACTGCCAGGCTGCCAGGTGTCAGCAGCTGGCTGCGGCAGCAATTGCCAGGTTAACCGGGCCAGTAGCCAGCCCAGCAACAGAATCAGCAACACCGCCAGCAAGCGGCTCAGCTGCTTTTGCGGCAGGCGCTGGGAGAAATGATTCAGTTGTTGGGAAAGGGACTGCCAATTCATCGGTCATATTCTTATAATAGGTGACGGCTCATCTTACTGAGTTGTCACTCAGACAACAAGGGGCTCGACAAAGTTTCACAGCTTGTTAACTGTGAAATTGTCGTGATTGGCCTACTGTATAACAGATGAGCGCAAGCGACCAGAGGATTATGATGAACAAGCCAGTAAGCCAGGAGTTGCCAACTGTCCGGCTGGACAAGTGGCTGTGGGCCTGCCGCTTTTACAAAACCCGAACCCTGGCCAAAAACATGATCGATGGCGGCAAAGTGCATTACAATGGCCAGCGCTGCAAAGCCAGTAAGCTGGTTGAGATTGGTGCTACCATTAAACTGGCCCAGGGCTATGATGAGAAAACCGTGCTGGTCAAAGGCCTGGCTGAAAAGCGACTGTCGGCCCCCTTGGCCCAGGCGCTGTACGAAGAAACCAGCGACAGTCTGGCCATCCGGCAAGAGCGGGCTGAGCTGCGCAAAACCAACAGCTTATTTGCGCCGCACCCGGACACCAAGCCCGACAAGAAAATGCGGCGGCAATTGCTGCTGATTAAATCCCAGCAATGAGAAAGATGATGAGTTCAGATACTTTATTCCGTTTTTTGTTTCAAGAACGCAATGTGCGCGGTGAAATCGTCGATTTAGCTGCCAGCTTGCAGCAAATGCTGCAAAACCACGATTACCCTTACCCGGTCAAACAGCTGTTGGCCGAAATGGTGGCAGCTACCAGTCTGCTGACCGCCACCCTGAAGTTTGAAGGGGATATTTCGGTACAATTGCAAGGCGATGGCCCTGTCCGCTATGCCACCGTCAATGGCAGCGATCAACAGGTATTCCGTGGTGTGGTACGAATGCAGTCGGAAGTTCAGGGCGAAGGCTTAAAAGCTCTGGTTGGCGATGGCTATTTGCTGGTCACCATCACCCCGAAGCAGGGGGAGCGCTATCAGGGCATTATTCCGCTGACTGGCGACAGCTTAAAAGAGACGCTGGAAGCCTATTTTATCCAGTCCGAGCAATTACCAACCCGGGTGTATTTATTTACCGATGTGCAATCCGAACAAGTCAAAGCGGCGGGTATGTTGTTGCAGGTGTTACCGGTTGAGCAGGAAAAGTCGCGCCAGGACTTCGACGAGCTGGTGATCCTGGCCGATACCATCACCGCCGATGAGCTGCTGAATTTGCCAGCGGCTGAAGTGGTGCATCGCTTGTTTCATCAGGAACAGGTAGAAGCTTTCCCGCTGCAACCCGTCCGCTTTGAGTGTGGCTGCTCCCGCGCAAAGTGTGCATCGGCTATTGTCAATCTGGGCGCCGATGCCATCCGGGAACACCAGGCAGAGGGCCAGCTGAATATTCAATGCGAATATTGCCTGACCAACTACCGGTTTGATGCAGCCGATTTACAGGACTTGTTGCAATCCATTGAATCCTGAGCCTGTCAGGGTGAACTAGTTCACCGCTTTGGCTTTGAGTGGCAAATACACCCGCACCACCAGGCCGCCATGAGCGTGGTTGTGCAGGGTGATCTCACCATGGTGCATGTCGATAATCTTTTTGATGATGGCAAGTCCAAGCCCGGAGCCACCTGAGCCCCGGGCTATATCGCCCTGAGTAAAGGGTTCAAGCATAGCCTTCATACTGGCTTCAGGAATACCAGGGCCATGGTCGCGTACCTGCAGGTAAACCATGCGCCGGCCCCGCTCAAAGCCGGTGCTGATTTCAATATCACCGGTACTGTAACGCAAGGCATTTTCCAGCAGATTGTTCAATACCCGCTTCATGGCAATGCGCCTGAGCGGGACCTTTGGTAAATCCGCTGCCAATTCATGCAACAACTGCCGCTGCTGCAAATGTTCGGACTCCAGCAGCTCATCAATCAAGTCATTCAGACACAGGGATTGCAAAGCTTCATCCTTGTGATGCCGAATGTAGTCCATAAACTGATCGATGATGGCATTCATATCCTCGATATCATTGATAATGCCATCTCGGATCCAGGCATCCTGCTCTGGCAGCATTTCGCTGGCCAACCGAATTCGGGTCAGCGGTGTGCGTAAGTCGTGCGACACCCCGGCCATCAGCAAGGCTCTGTCCTGCTCCAGATGCTTAATGCCGGTGGCCATTTGATTAAAAGCGCGGGTCACTGCGCGAATTTCACTGGAGCCCTTTTCTGCCAGCGGTTCGGGGATTTCCCCCCGGCCAACACGCAACGCTGCCTGCTGCAGACTTTTCAGTGGCCGGTTCAGAGTGCGGGCAAACCACCAACCGCCAGCCACACTGAGCACCCCTATCATCAGCAAATAAAACGTCAGTAAGGAAAAGCTGCTTTCATCCAGCCCGGACAATGGAATGCGGATCCAAAAGTCCGGTGCCTGTGGCGCCCGCACCCAAAAGGCCAGCTGCTGGCCCTGCTCGATTCTGACCTCCGCTGGCCCGCCCAGCTCTTCCGACATCGCAGTCGACATAAACTGATAAAAGCGGGCTTGTTGTAAGCCATGCTCCAGTGCTAATGCATCGGGGTAGACCTCAATATCAGTCGCATCCTGAAAGCGTCTGGCCATGGCTTCTGTCAGCAGCGGTTCCGCTTGATCGTGGTCAATAAAAACTACTTTGATTTGCTTGGCAATCAGGTGGTTGATTTGCTGCGCCGTGGGTTTAATCACATGAAAAGCCACGGTGACATAGGACACCAGTTGGTTAATCAACAACAAGAGGCCAATCAGTAAGACGGTCTGACCAAAGGCGCTACGGGGCAGTAATCTCATTTACTGACCGCACCATCCGGTACAAACACATAGCCCAACCCCCAGACCGTCTGGATATAGCGCGGATGCGCCGGATCATCTTCCAGCATGCGCCGCAACCGGGACACCTGCACATCAATGCTCCGTTCCATTGCGGAATAGTCGCGGCCACGCGCCTGATTCATCAATTTATCGCGTGACAAGGGCTCACGCGGATGGCTGACAAGCACTTTGAGCACGGCAAACTCCCCACTGGTCAGTGGCAGCACCTCATCGTTTTTACGCATTTCACGGGTTGCCAGATTAAAGCGGAAGGGACCAAAAGCGACGATGGTCTCCTCTTGCGATGGCGCACCCGGCAGCTCTTTGCTTTTGCGCCTGAGAACCGCCCGGATCCGTGCCAGTAACTCGCGTGGGTTAAAGGGTTTGGGCAGGTAGTCATCGGCCCCCATCTCGAGGCCAATAATACGGTCTACTTCATCGCCTTTGGCCGTTAACATAATAATCGGGATTTGGTTTTCCTGCTGGCGCAACTTGCGGCAAATACTTAAGCCATCTTCGCCAGGCAGCATCAGATCCAGCACCATCAGATGAAAGTGTTCACGCTCCATCACCCGCTGCATCTGGTCATAATCAGCCACCGCCCGCACCTGGAAGCCCTGCTCCACCAAATAGCGCTCCAGCAATGCACGCAAGCGCACGTCGTCATCCACTACCAGAATTTTTGTCGTTTCCGTGGTCATGCCCAGGCACCCTGTCACTTTTTTTCCACTATAAACCAAAACAAACCCGGGGAAGAGCCCCGGGTTTGAAAACAGTGTTACAAAGTTTTTCTGTCCGTCTTTACTGCTGCCGCATTCGCTCGTATTCAGCCCGGGGGATTCGCTTCATCGGTGGATTCACCCAGTGCATCTGGTTCGGCAAAGAGCTGTTGCGATTGGCCGCTTCTACCAGGCGCATTTGCTCGTAATCCATCACCCAGACATAATCTGGCTGAGTCACTGACGAACAGCCACTTGCACTCAACAACGCTATAGAGCATATCGATAGTATCGTCTTTTTCATCTGCAGGTACCTCCCAATCTCACTCTAATTATAGTTTATTTTTTGTACAATCCATGTTGTGGAGTAAACTTTGTGACCAGATGCCGGTTTACCGCCAGCGAAGGCTTTAAATTGAGTGGTAATGCCCCCATGAAGCAGGATCTGTTCATTGGCAACAACCGGGCTTCGCATGAGAACCAACTTAATCAGCCGGCAAGGTTACCTGAAGCTGCAACAAGAGCTGGACCAGCTGTGGCGGGTAAAACGCCCCGAAGTAACACAAAAAGTCAGTTGGGCGGCCAGTCTTGGTGATCGTAGCGAGAATGCAGATTACCAGTACAACAAAAAGCAACTGCGTGACATTGACCGCCGGGTCCGTTTTATTCGGAAGCGGTTGGAAGTACTCAAGGCGGTGGATTACGCACCTGAGCAAGAGGGCAAGGTGTTTTTTGGTGCCTGGGTCGAGGTGGAGAACGACGACGGCGAAGTACGCTGTTTTCGCATCGTAGGCCCGGATGAAATCTATGGCCGGCGGGATTACATCTCCATCGATGCACCGATGGCCCGCGCCTTGCTCGGCAAGCAAATCGATGATGAGGTGCAGGTGCCGACACCGACCGGCCGGAAAAACTGGATTATCAATCGCATCGAGTACCGGGTTGATGCAGAAGACGGCAGCTGAGCAATTGCCATTGGATTTTTTTCTGAAGAACAGGGACAATTCATCCCAATTATTTTGTGACCGCCAGTTTTGATTCTGAAAGCTGGCCATAGGAAACATGCATGACCATCAAGCTTGAACAACAAATCGCTGCTGAAATCGCCGCTCGCCCCGAACAGGTGCATGCCACCATTCAATTGCTGGACGACGGCGCCACCGTGCCTTTTATCGCTCGTTACCGCAAAGAAGTCACTGGTGGCCTGGATGACACCCAGTTACGTACGCTGGAACAGCGGCTGTCGTACTTGCGCGAACTGGAAGAGCGGCGTCAGCTGATTTTAAAAACCATCGCCGAACAGGGCAAACTGTCCCCTGAACTGCAACAAGATATTCTTGCGGCCGATAACAAAACCCGGCTGGAAGATTTGTACCTGCCCTTTAAGCCGAAGCGCCGCACCAAAGGCCAGATGGCAATTGAAGCAGGCCTTGAACCTTTGGCCGATGCGTTGCTGGCCAACCCGAACCTGAATCCGGAGCAGGAAGCAGACCGCTTTTTGAACCCTGAAGCCGGTTACAGCGACAGCAAAGCCGTGCTGGATGGCGTGAAGTACATTTTGATGGAACGCTTTGCCGAAGATGCCAACCTGTTGGCCCGGTTACGTCAGCAGCTCAGCCAGCATGGCGTCCTCAAAAGCAGCGTGGTGGCCGGTAAAGAAAAAGAAGGTGCCAAATTCCGCGATTATTTTGAGCACAGTGAGTTATGGCGGCAACTGCCCTCACACCGGGCGCTGGCGATGTTCCGCGGCCGCAACGAAGGTTTCCTGCAGTTGCAACTGCTGCCGGACAGCGATGAAACCGAAGCGCACCAGCGCTGCATTGCACTGGTCGCCAGCCATTTTAACCTGAGCAATGAAGGTCGCCCAGCGGATGCTTTTTTGCAGACCGTCGCGCAATGGACCTGGAAAGTCAAACTGCACCTGCACCTGGAAAATGATCTGCTGAGCGAGCTACGTGAGCGCGCTGAAGCTGAAGCCATTCAGGTATTTGCCCGCAATATGAAAGACTTGCTGATGGCCGCACCGGCCGGCCTGCGCCCGACCATGGCGCTGGATCCGGGCCTGCGTACCGGCGTGAAAGTGGTGATGCTGGATGAAACCGGCAAGCTGCTGAGCAGCCAGACCATTTTCCCACACGCGCCGCAAAATCACTGGGACAAGTCCCTGCGCACATTGCAAAATCTGTGTCAGCAATTCAAACCAGAGCTGGTGGCGATTGGTAATGGCACCGCGTCGCGTGAAACCGACCAGTTAGTAGCCGAGCTGATGAAAAAACATCCGGAACTCAAACTCACCAAAATCATGGTATCGGAAGCCGGCGCTTCGGTCTATTCAGCCTCTGAGTTTGCTGCCCAGGAATTTCCGGATCTGGATGTCTCCTACCGCGGTGCGGTTTCCATCGGCCGGCGCTTACAAGACCCGCTGGCAGAGCTGGTGAAAATTGAACCCAAAGCCATCGGGGTGGGCCAGTATCAGCACGATGTCAACCAGAGCCTGCTCAGCAAATCGCTGGAGGCCGTGGTCGAAGACTGTGTGAACGCGGTCGGTGTTGATTTGAATACCGCCTCGGTTCCTTTACTGAGCAAGGTGGCAGGCTTGAATAAAACCCTGGCACAAAACATCGTGCTGCACCGTGAGCAACATGGCCGTTTTAGCAACCGCAAAGAGTTGCTCAAAGTAGCCCGGCTCGGGCCCAAAGCCTTTGAACAAGCCGCCGGCTTTATGCGCATTAGTGCCGGTGATAATCCGCTGGATGCCTCCGGCGTGCACCCGGAAGCCTACCCGGTGGTTGAAAAGATTCTGGCCCAGCACCAAAAATCGGTGCAGGACATTCTCGGCAACAGCGACTTTATCAGCAAACTGAAGCCGGACGACTTTGCCGATGCTCACTTTGGCATTCCGACCATCAGCGACATTTTAGCTGAGCTGGAAAAACCCGGCCGGGATCCCCGGCCAGAGTTTAAAATGGCCAGCTTCAAAGAAGGCGTCACTACCATCGACGACTTAAAACCTGCCATGCTGCTGGAAGGCGTGGTCACCAACGTCACCAACTTTGGTGCCTTTGTCGATATCGGCGTGCATCAGGATGGCCTGGTGCATATCTCCTCCTTGTCCGATACCTTTGTCAGTGATCCGCACAAGGTGGTGAAAGCCGGGGATATCGTTAAGGTGAAAGTGCTGGATGTGGATAAAGAGCGCAAGCGCATTGCACTCACCATGCGGATGGACGAGCAGCCAGGCCAGGCCTCAACAGCGAAAGCCCCCGCCAGCAAAGGCAAAAACCAGCAGCCCCGTGCCGCCAAGCCGGCCAAGGCTGCAGCCCCAGCCAACGCCGCCATGGGCAATGCCTTTGCCGACGCACTGGCGAAACTGAAAAAGTAACAACGATAAAAACCGGGCAGTGGCTAATGCCCGGTAAAGCAGTCGATTAGACTTGTTGACGCAGACTAGTCAGCGAGGGCCTGGTGGCTTGCTGGTAAAACCCGGCAATGACGTCATTACGCCGTTGCAGCGTTTCTTTGTCAGACGCTGCAGCCGTATTGGCTGCTGGCACCCGGATCTGCTCTTCGGCAGACGTATCGGCCATCGCCCGGCGCGGTGTTGAGGGCTCATTACTGCGGCTTATCGCTTCTTTGGCCATCTCGGCTCTGGCTGCCAGCATACGTCGGCTGGCGTCTGCGGCAATACGCCGATCGGCAGCTGAAGGCTCCACTGGGGCCAAAGCCGCAGCGCGTACTTGCTGCATTTTTTGCACGGTAGCCTGCGGGTCGCCGGGGATCTCAGACAGATCAATTTGTACTTCACCGCCTACAGCGTATTGATTGCCGTCCGGGCCGCGCTCATAAGTGTAAGTAGGCGCACTGGCGTATTGGCCGCCCACCGCTGCATGTGCTTGTTCGTGGGCACGGACTTCACGATCGCGCGCCTGCAGCTCACGCAGCTCCTGCTGCTCAGCACGCTCTTGCTGACGCTGTTGTTCATCCTTAGAACGACTTTCTTGATCCCGCTCTGCATCCTGCTCCCGACCACGAACCGCAGCACCAGTTTCAGTATCCGCTTGCTCGTTACGCTGCAAATTATTACTAGCAGGAGGCTGCTGTTGCTTCGCTTTGTCGTCGCTGGCAATCGGCTTTTCTGCCGAGTTCTTGGCGGCTTCCTGTACCGGTTCAAACAGATCCCGTCGCTGATTATCCCGACGCGCCATTTCCGTCGCTGGATTGGCGGTATTCAGGCTAACATTGGGATAGTGCGAGGTGATCAGCATAACGACTAAGCCTTGGTATCAATCAAGGTGCCGAGCACACTGCTGGCTGTTTCAATGGAACGGACATTGGCTTCTGCCAATCGTTGCTGCACAGTAAGATCCACCAGGCTGGCTTCCAGGCTTGGCAACGAAGTTGAGGCCGCTTGAACTGGTTGCTGAGCATTTTGCGCGGCCTCAGTATTGGCTGCAGGATCAGCCTGGCGCTGGGTTTGCCGGTTGATATTGAGTGTGCTCTGGGTCACACCATCGCTGGCCGACTGCAAGCCTTGCATGCCGGAAGCAAAAGCCGATTGGATGTTCATAGGCACCTCATTTTATCGGACTGCAATGGTTAATTATTAACCATTTCGGGTAAAAAATAAAGTGTGTGGGGCCAATTAAGCCGGTAATTGCTGCTGGATCTGCCGTAACCAGGCGGCACTTTCGACAGGGTGCGAAATAAAAGGCGCGTGCGAAGCATGGGGAAAACAATGCGTCTGAACAGCGGGCATCAGCTGTTGCAAGGCAGGCTGCACTGCAATTGGGACCAATGTATCCAACCGGCCAAAACCAGCAAATACCGGCACCTGGAGCCGTGCCAGTTCCGCACGCAGATCACAGGATTGCAGCAGTTCCAGGCCACCCACCACAGCTACTTGCTGCGGTTCGGGCAGCTGCAAAATGGCCTGTCGCAGCTGCTTGATATCGTCTTTGGCACTAGGGCTGCCCATCGCCTGAATCGCCAGAAAGCGCTGAATAGTCAACGGGATGTTGTGGCTGAGCTGCTGCTGAAACTGGCTGAAGATGCGCGCCGACATGCCGGGCCAGTCGGCTTGTGCCATAAAACAAGGCGTGGAGGCCAACAATACCAATGCCTGCACCTGCTGCGGGTAGCGTTTGGCTAACTCAATCGCAACCAGGCCTCCCAATGACCAGCCACACAGCACAGCTTTGGCCGGCAGTTGTGGCTGCAACTGCTCAGCCAGTGCCGCCAAAGCATAGGGTTCAGGGCAGTTTTTGCTCAGCCCGAAACCGGGCAAATCCAGCGTATTTACCTGCCAGTCGCGCTGCAAAAGCGCTAACCATTGCAGCCAAACCGCCTGATTCATTCCCCAGCCATGCAGTAATACCAAGTCCGGCTTGCTCTGCTCGCTCACCTGTTCCATACTCCAAAATAAACGCCAGATAAACATTTATGTTACAAAAAATCCTGCACCAGCTGATGCCGAACCGCTGTCTGTGGTGCGACTTGCCGGTGCATCAGGCCGGACAACAAATGTGCAGTTGCTGCCAACACGCCTTGCCTGGCTTTGATATCGTCTTTTATCAAGGTAATTTGCTGTGGCTACCCGCTGTGCAACAAGGCTTACCTAAACTGCATGCTGAGCGCTTGCTTAGCTTAAGCTGGTACCAACCGCCTTACGATTATGCCATCAGCCAATGGAAGCTCCAACAGCAGCTGGCTGCCGGCCACTGGCTGCAGCAGCAATTTCATCAGTTGGCAACGCAGTATCAGGCAGCAGGTTTTCCGCTACCGGATTGCCTGTGCTACATCCCGATGCCAACCCGGCGTTATCTGGCCCGGGGTTTCAATCAGGCAAAACTGTTAGCTGAGGTGTTAGCAAAAGCCTGGCAGATCCCGGTGTTGCCGCTGCTGCAACGTCAGCGCAGTGGGCTGCATCAGCGGCAATTAAAACGCTGGCAACGCCAGCACAACACCAAACGACTGTTTCAATTAAACCCGGCCTTTCGCACACAGCTGACACAACTTGGCCAGATCGCGCTGGTCGATGATGTCATCACCACAGGCAGTACTTTGCAACAGGCGTGCCGTTGCCTGCAGCAAGGGGGAGCCGCGCCGGTTCAGCTCTGGACCTTAGCCATTACCGCCAAAGACAGGCGACAACATTAGTCGCCGTCTTGTAACGCCATCCTTGTCGCTTTTGACGGCACACCTGCTTTATTCGTCCTCTTCCGCTTGCAACCGGGTATTGAAGCTGTGCCCCAGGTAAATAGCATTGACCAACAATCGGCTGGAGCCTTTAAAGTAGCCCCGGAAAACCGGGTTATCCGTCATCGCAATCACCCGCCCCCGGCCATGGTTGTGTGCCAGTAAGGCCGCGGCCTGGCCAATGCGCGGTACCAGCTCCGGTGCTGTATAGCCAGCCAGATGTGGCTGCTCACTGTACAGCGCGACATTTACAAAAGGAGCGTGCGAGGGTTGCAGCAGCAAGGTGCTATTTTTAAACAAGGGCAGGCGATCACGCGGCAAGCCAAAGGTAAGCGGATGGCTGCGATCCAGCTCTGCTTCAAAAATAGCTCCGGCAATGCGTTGTCGGGCAGCCAGCGCTTCCTGATCACTGTATCTGAGCTGCTGGTGGGAAATCATCCGGTTCATTTCCGCCGGTTGCCAAACCTGAGCCTGCAGCAACTCATGCTGCACCAGCCAGCTCACCGCGCGTTTTTGCCCCCAAAGAATCCCCCCGTCATTCAACCAGCGCCGGAGTGCTTCTTGCTCAGCACTGTTCCATTGTTGGTAGCTGCCATCTGGCAAGATGATGTGGCTGTAACGGCTTAAATCAATGCGACTAAAACGCTCAGGTTCTACCATACTCGGTGAGATCCCTGCCAAACGTTCCAGGTTGTACCAAAGCTCACCCGCTTCGGTCGAATTAATACCAGGCCCGGCAATCAGCAGCACCTGAGGCAACTGCACCGGCACAAAACGGAAACTACCAAGATCACTGCCTGCTGGCGTTAAACCCGTTTGAATGGCAAAGACCGGCAACGCAAAGCGCTGCTGAGCTGCTTGCAAACGGGCAAACCAATCAGGCTCTTGCTGTAAACCCGCCGGGATCAGCACTGAGCCAGCAACAAACGACTGAGGACCGTCACTGCTGATGGCTGTAAAATCAGCCTGAGCCATTCTGGCCACCACGCCTTCAGCCAGCAGCGCCTGCAGCAATAAAGGGGCCTGCTGATCTTGCCAGCCAAACGCATAGGCATAAGCACCAGCCTCTGGTGCCGGCACAGACTGAACGACTTCAACCCAAGGCTCATTGGCCAGGGCTCTGGCCGGATCACGCTGTACCTGACGATACTCGATGTTGTAGGCGTAAGGTAAAGTCCAGCTGGATACATCGTAAAAGGTATTGTCCGGGAAATTTTTGCGGGTACTAAAAGCGCCTTTTAGCAGCCGATACTGGGCTTGTTGCAAGGGGACAAAATAACTTTCCCCCGCCTTGTAGCTGTACTGACCATCCTGCCAGTCGCGTTGCAGTGGATAGACCTCAATCTGATGCTGGCGCAACAGCCGAAGCAGTGCATGCAGCCGGCTTTTATCCTCCGCCTCGGTTAGCATGTAACCACGAAAATTTTCCTGCCGAGCTTCAGTTTGACCGAGGCGGAAAAAATCCTGCTGATAGCGCTGCAACTCAACCCGGTATTCCACCGCGCCGCGGATGGTTGATAACGACGTCAGCAACTGATTACGAATGGTCCGTTCAAAGGTCAAGAGCCCATGGATGGACTCCTGCACATGGCCGCGGCTGCTGGCCTGCTCATACAAAATACCAATACCACCGGTCACATCCGGGTAGGTGGAGCCTTTGCCAATGTAAAAGTCATCAAAACTTTCTTCGGTGTAATACAGCTCTTTCGCCTGATCCAGAGTTGCGGCATGGAACTCTGCCAAGGTGCGGGTCAGTTCAAAATTGCGCTCGGGTGTCAGCGGGTAATTGCGACTGGGGATCCCCGGCTGGAAAAAATAGGTGCTGTTGGTGCCCATTTCATGAAAATCCCCCAAGACCTGTGGTAACCAGCGATGGTACTCGCTGATCCGGGCCTGACTTTCCGGATGTTGCAGCAGCAACCAGTCCCGGTTTAAATCAAACCAGTAATGGTTGGGGCGACCATTGGGCCAGGGCTCGACATGCTCGCGGTGCTGCGGATCGGCTACCGGTGTCTTACCCCGATGCATATTGACCCAATGCGAAAAGCGATCATGCCCGTCCGGGTTCAGACTGGGCTGAATAATGATCACCGCTTCATCCAGCCACTGCTGCACCTCAGTGCTTTGTGCCGCCGTCAGGTAATACGCCAGCGCCACAGCCGCATGGGCCGCACTGGGTTCATTACCGTGTACCCCATAGCCTAGCCAGACGACTACGGGCGCATCTTCTGCCAGCGTTTGACCCTGACTTTGCGCCAGATTTTGCTGGCGAATGCTATCCAACCGAGCCAGGTTTTGTTCGGATGAAACCACCAACTGCAGCAAAGGCCGGCGTTCATGGCTGTAGCCTATCACCTGCAAAGTAGCCAGCGGTGAATGGGCCGCTAAACGCTCAAAATAGTGCTGGATCTGATCATGCCGCCAGTGCCACTCGCCCATCGCAAAGCCTGCTGTCTGATCAGGCTTTGGTACCTCAGCATCAAAAGAAGTATCCGGCCAGACAGCAAGTGCAGGTAAACTACAGGTAAGCAGCAGAACAAGCAGAATTTTTTTCATGGCAAACTCTCTAAAGTGGCTGTCTATAGTGTCCAATAAAGCCACGGCAAACTCAAGCCGGGCTGGAAACCACTGCCAAGGAAGAGTATGATAGGTTATAACCTAGTAAATTAGTCAGGTACTACCGATGATTTCCATTTCTGAAAGTGCACAAAGCCACTTTGTTAAACTGCTGGAGAAGCAACCAGCGGGTACTCATATTCGCGTCTTCGTGGTCAACCCGGGCACGCCCAGCGCGGAATGCGGTGTGTCTTACTGTCCACCCGATTCAGTGGAAGAAAGCGATCAGCAGTTGCCTTTCAATGGTTTTGCCGCTGTGATAGATGCCGAAAGCCAGCCCTTTTTGGTGGATGCTGAAATCGATTTTGTTACCGATCAGATGGGCTCACAGCTGACACTAAAAGCGCCGAATGCCAAAGTTCGTAAGGTGAATGACAATGCGCCGCTGCGTGAGCGGGTGCAGTACATGATTGATGCCGAGATCAACCCGCAACTGGCCAATCACGGCGGCAACGTCCGCGTAGTAGAGCTGAGTGATGAAGGTGTTGTTGTGTTGCAATTTGGCGGTGGCTGCAATGGCTGTGCTCAGGTTGACTTAACCTTAAAAGAAGGCATCGAAAAGGAACTGCTGAATCGATTTGCCGGCGAGTTAACCGGCGTCAAAGACATTACTGAGCATCAACGCGGTGAGCATTCTTATTACTAACTTTGCTTCAGAGGTGTAGCCATGAGATCTACTCTGTTTGCCCTTTTGCTGCTTGGGCTGACGGTACTGCTGCCTGCCAGGGCTGCGGTGATTTTGATCTATCATCATATTGCTGAAGATACCCCCAGAGTCAGTAGTACCACCGAAGACGAACTGCGCCAGCACCTGACCCATTTGCAAGAGCATGGTTTTGACGTGGTAGGGCTCGATGTGCTGCTCAGCAAACTGCAGTCCGGTGAGCCTGTGCCGCACAATGCAGTAGCCATTACCTTTGATGATGGTTATGCCAACAACTACACTGCAGCGCACCCGATTTTGATGGAGTTTGGCATGCCGTACACCATCTTTATCAGCCCTGGTGATATTGATAACCGCACTGGCCCGGTAATGAGCTGGGAGCAAATCCGCCGCATGAGCGACGATGGTGTGCTGGTGGCCAACCATGCGATGCACCATGAGAAAATGGCCCAGCCAGAGCCGGGGGAGTCCGAAGCCGACTGGCTTAAGCGGATGCGGCAAACCATTCTGGATGCGGAGCAGCGCATTAAAGAAGAAACCGGCCAAAGCCACCGGTTTCTGGCCTATCCCTATGGTGAATTCAGCCCGAAACTGGAAGCTTTGGTGAAAGAACTGGGTTTTATCGGCATTGGCCAGCAATCAGGCGCGGTCGGCCCAACCACCAAACTCACCCGGGTACCGCGTTTTCCAGCCGCCGGGCGTTTTGCTGAAATGTCGGATTTAGCGCAGAAACTGCGTACCTTGCCCTTTACCATCCTGGAGCATGTGCAAGCCGATCCAATGGTAAGCAGCGAACACAACCCACCGACCCTGTCGCTGCGCCTGCAGGTAGAAGATTTCCGGCCCTCGCAGCTGCGCTGTTATGCCGGTATGGAAGTGATCGAGCCGGATTGGCTGGACGATGGCCAAACCTTTATTGCCACCGCCAGTAAACCGGTGAACCGCGGCCGTAGTCGTTACAACTGCACCGTACCTTCCATCAGCAAACGCGGTTATTTCTACTGGTATTCCCAGCCCTGGTTATTTGGTCGCTCCAGCGATTAATGGCCGCACACAAGGACGTGTGAATGACACTCTACCTGCTGTTACTTGTACTCAGCTCGCCCACCTTGGATGCTAGCTCACCTTATTGCCAGCGCACTGAACGCGCTGCGTTTTCCGTACATGCTAAAGACGCCGGGAACGATGTCCGTTACCATCCCCGCTATTGTCTGATGGCAAACCGCGAGCCTGATGCCGGCAGTTTAATCCTGCACAGCCAGCAAAGCGCTCGTGTGATGCGGCAATTAGTGCGAACCATGCAGCGCACACCTGATGCAGACAAAGTCGCTTTAGCCGATGCGGTATTGTATCGTGCCAGCCGTCGCTTTTGGCTTTCACCTGCGGCAAACAATGCATGGACTTCTATCACGCCCGGCTTACGACAAGACAATCAACTGTCCTTTCATGGGCTTCGGTTCTTTATGAACCAGGAGCTGGCCCTTTACGATGACTGGTGGAATTATCTGCAACAAGGAGATTTTGGCCCCAGCTACCAACCAGACATTATCCGAAGCGCCGAGCACATCTTGTATGCCGATTTAGCAGGGCCCAAAGCGGCGGAGGCTGAACGAACCTACTTCCACTGCACACGCGCGGAATCTTTGTCTGCGCGCTCTGGGCACCCCGCCCTGCCGCCAGCCTTGTTTTCGCCAAACTACTGTCTAATGCTGGATGATACCCCAACAGCTGAAGCTTTATTTCTGCGCCCACTTGCCATTGAAGGCATAGCAGTGCGCTTTCAGGAAGCACTGACCAAACTGGAATCGCTTGAGCAGCAGGCAAGTTTCATCGATTTGTTGCTACGCAGGCTTACACGCTTGAATTGGGTTAGCATAGCGCTGCCTGAGCAGACAGCTGCAGAGCAGGGAGTTATTCGGGTGCATTACCCTGAAGAAAGACCAGAGCGCTTGCAAGCGCATTCTTATGTCGCTATTGACCTATTCGGCGAGGAGCCCGCTGAACTTGCTGCCGTACTTTTGCATTTACAAATCAAGGGTGGCATCGACTCACGCTGGCCAGTCACCCGTTTGGTTGATTTGGTGTTATTTGCCAGCGAAGCCGAACAGCCTAGAGCCCCGGCAAAGCAATCCGATTAGCTGCGGGCCAGCTGGCGGATCACCCAGGGGAAATCGGCCAGCAAGTCCTCGCTGCGCACTGTCGGTACCCGCCCTTCCACCAGTTCTGGCTTGAACATCGCCACCAGCTGACCTTTGGGATTGATCAGCACAATGGAAGCACTGTGATCGACCAGGTAGTGCTCATCCGTGGTGCTGGACATGGCATACATCAGCCCTAACTGACGTACAAAAGGAAACAGTTGATCATGGCCGGCCGTTACCCCGGTAATGGCCGCTTGCTGAAAATACTGCACATAGCTGGCCATTTGCTGTGGCGTGTCGCGATTAGGATCCACCGACACAAACCAGATGTTCAGCGGTTCCGGTACATGCTGTTGCAGCTCATCATGCAAACCAGCCAGTTGCGCCAGTGTTAGCGGGCAGATATCCGGGCAATAGGTATAGCCGACAAAAGCCAGGGTCCACTGACCATAGAGCTGCTCCCGGGTGACAGCAGAGCCGGTATGGCTGGTCAGCTGAAAATCAGCCAACACCCTAGGCTGCGGGTACAACAAAGTATGCTCCGGTGTATGACTGGGCTGCAAGAAATGATAGCCGACAAAGCCGGCAACCAATGCCAGCACTGCAATCAGTGGAAAGAGGATTTTATTGGCCATAAATTGGTGCTATTTTCAGATAGTGGTCCAGTAAGAGTACCAGAAAAAGTACCATCAAATGAACAATGGAAAAGCGGAACATCGCCATCGCCTGGCCGGTGCTATCAGCAAACTTTAAGCGCCAGGCGTGCTGCATAAAACGAAGATTCAGCAAACAGGCCCCAACCAGATAAATCAGCCCGGTCATGCCCACCACATAAGGCAGGAGGCAGACAATAAACAGCATGATGGTGTACAGTAAAATAGCGCTCTTGGTGAACTCGATGCCATGGGTGACCGGCAGCATCGGCATGTTGACCTTGGCGTAATCATCGCGGCGGTGAATCGCCAGCGCCCAGAAATGAGGCGGCGTCCAGGTGAAAATAATCATCACCAGCAAGAGTGCATAGCCATGCAACTCCCCGGTCACTGCCGTCCAGCCCAGCAGCGGCGGCATAGCACCGGCCAGGCCTCCAATCACGATATTCTGTGGTGTGGCGCGCTTTAAAAACATGGTGTACACCACGGCATAACCAAACAGGCTAAGCAAGGTCAACCAGGCAGTCAGTGCATTAACCCCCAGATACAACATGGCAAAGCCACTGCTGGCCAAGAGCAGCGCAAAGGCAATGGCCTGACTGGAGCTGATCCGGCCTTTGGCCACCGGCCTGCTATGAGTACGCGCCATCTTGGCATCAATTTTCTGATCAACAACATGATTTAAGGCTGCAGCGGCAGCCGACAGCAACCCAATGCCCAGTGTTGCCAGCAGCATCACGGTCAAATCAGGCAGACCAGGCACTGCCAGCATCATGCCGACCCAGGCCGTCAGCACCAGTAAAGCCACCACCTTGGGCTTGGTCAGCTCCAGATAATCACGCCAGCTGCCAAGCGCATACCGGTTCAGTTGTTTGGCGATGGCCATGATCAAGTCTCCTGTTCCCTGGTGCGGTGTCTGAGTTGATACAGAATCACCACCATACAGAGCAATAAGTTGGCTCCGACAAAATTATGCGCCACGGCATTCAGCAGGGGCAGGTGCAGCACAATGTTCAATACACCCAAGACAAACTGTAGCAGTAAAATTGCCGCCAGCGCCAGCGCCAGTTTTTTCATCAAGGCTGTTTTCGCCTGTTGCCACAATAACCAGCTGAACAACCCTGTGATCAACAAGGTAATACCAGCACCAATGCGGTGAAATGCATGAATGGTTTGTCTGGCGTCCTGCGACATCACGCCAAATTCGTAATCGTCATAACCAAGATGCAGGCTGAATGCCTCCCCCAGCGCCAAGCGGCTGGCCCAGCCCGGCTCGCAGACCGGCAGTTCCAGGCAGGCCAGCGCTGCATAGTTGGCTGCGGTCCAGCCGCCTAAAGCAATTTGCAGCGCCACGACTATGGTCGTCAGTATTGCCAGCGGCTTTAATTTTTGTAGTTGCGGCTCCATGCCCTGCAACAACTCCGGGCGCAGCTGCAACCAATAAAGACCAAGTAAACAAAGTAACGTGAAGCCCCCCATCAAATGCGCCATCACCACGATCGGCAGCAAGCTGAGCGTAACGGTCCAGGCCCCCAGCGCAGCCTGAAAAATAACCAACACCGCCAACACACTGGGCAATAACCGGGGAGCACGGAGTTTGCCAAACCAGCTGATAAAGAAAATGGCAGCAATCATCAAGCCCAAAGTACCGGCAAAATACCGGTGAATCATCTCATTCCAGGCTTTAAAAGGCTCCAGTGGCCGCTCAGGAAAGGCCATTTCAGCCTGAGCAATACGGCTTTCTGTCATTGGTACCTTGATAAAGCCATAACAGCCGGGCCAGTCCGGGCAGCCAAGGCCAGCATCGGTTAGCCGGGTATAAGCACCCAGAATAATCACCACCATGGTGAGCAGGATGGTCCATGTGGACAGTTTTTGCAGCAATGTCTTGTTCATACCCGGATCCGATCGTAGTTCATCAGTTTCAGTAAATCGGTGCGAATGTCGCGGGCAATGTCCGCCGGTACATGCTCCGCATCAGGCAGTGGGTAACGCAGCAGCACCAGCCCCTGCACATCGACAATTACAATGTAATTTTCAATGGTAGCTGTGTCAGACTGAATTGGGTTTTGTTGCTGGAATACCGGGTACTGCTGCAACACTGCCTCGTCTTCTAGCGCCGCCAGCAACACCGGCTGTACCTGCACCTGCTTGCGACCTAGCCCAATAAAGAGTTGCTGCACCGTATGCAACCCCAGCTCGCAGCGCTGCCCGCATTCACCGGCCGGCACTACGGCTAAACGCCAGACCTTTTCGTGTGCTGCTAAAGCAGGCAGTGCAAATACCTCTTGCGGCATCCACTCACCTTTACTGACGGTACCGCCTTCAAACCAACCAAAATGCAGTGCCAACTTAGCCAGTAGCAAAGGCAACAAGCAGAGTGGCAGGAAAATACTCAGGAATTTCGTTTTATTCATTGGTGTCCTCTTTACGCAAACTGGCAGCCAGGGCTACGCCAAGCACAGCAACTGCCAGCAAGAACCATTGGATGGCATAACCCCGGTGCTTTTCCGGTGGCATCACCACCGGCTGATAATGGGGCAGAAAAGGGCTTGCTTCCATTTGGTAAATCACAGCAGCCAGTGCCGGCTCTGGCAGGTATGGGTTGACACTATCCAGTTCCACTTGCTGAATACGCATGGGCCAGTTATCGCCTTCCTCCAGATTTTGCCCCAGACGAAAACTACCAAACGAGGTTCTGACCACACCACGGATCGGCAAGTGCTCTGGGATAGTCAGTTCAGGCAACTCAGTACGGTTTGGCGGTGCTTCCACCCAGCCCAGATTCACCAGCACCGGCGGCTCAAAACGGTTAAATTGCACCGGAATAATCACATCGTAACCGATGCGTCCCTGTACCATCTTGTTGTCTTGCAGCCAGACCATGGGGGCAAGCCAGCGGCCTTCGTCGGCAAATTGCACCAAATCGACATCCGGCAATGGCAGCTGCCGCAATTGTTGCCAGTTGAGTGGGCCTTCTGCCTGCCAGCTGGCCAATTGTTGCAATTGACTGGCTTTCTCGCTAGCGCGGCTCAGTTGCCACCAGCCAAGCTTGATTAAAACGGCAAATACCGTCAAAGTGATCAGGAACCAGACCGGATGCACCGATACGGATGTACCCGCTACTCTAAATTGCATCGCACCAATCCAGGAGATCAGACACTATGTGGTTAAAGCTTGTCATCATCGCACTACTGCTCTTTATTGTATTTAATTTGTTCCGTGCGCTCTTTACCATGTTACGTAGCGAACAGGGCACTGTCCGCATGAGCCAGTTTCTGGGAAAGCGGGTGTTGTTTTCCGCACTGGCTTTACTGCTGATACTGGTGGCTCTCGCCACAGGTGTCCTGACACCCAATCCCCGCCCTTATTAACACCAAACTCCGTTCACAAGTAAGGGGTACACCGGGGCTGCTGCCCCGGTCCGTTAAAACACGTAGACCAAACAAAACACGATGATCCACACCACATCAACAAAGTGCCAGTACCAGGCGCCAGCCTGAAAAGCAAAATGCTTTTCTGGAGTGAAGTGTCCTTTCAGTACACGCAGCAGCACAAAGAACAGAATCAATGCACCAAGGAACACGTGCATGCCGTGAAAACCAGTCAGGATAAAGAAGGTATTGCCATAAATGCCTGAGTCCAGACGCAGCCCTAAATCCCGGTAAGCAAGCACGTATTCATAACCTTGTAAGCCAAGGAAAATAACCCCCAGTATCAAGGTAAGCAGCAGCATGCCGGTCAGTTGCTTGCGTTTATTCTGCTCGAGACCAGTATGGGCAAAATGCAGTGTTACCGATGAGGTGACCAGAATGATGGTGTTCACCAGTGGTAAGCCCCAGCCCATCGCCTGAGTTTCAGTGCCGCCTGGCGTAGTAAGCAAGGGCCAGACCGCTTCGAAATTCGGCCACAAAATTGCACCGGTCATTTCGTTATTGCTGGCGCCACCCAACCAGGGTACTGCGATAAAGCGGGCGTAAAACAAAGCCCCGATTAGCGCTGCAAAAAACATGATCTCAGACACGATAAACCAGCTCATGCCTTGCTTGAAGGAGCGATCCATCTGTGGGCTGTACAAGCCAGCCATCGACTCATCCACCACATTTTTAAACCAGCCGTACAGCATCACAAATAAAATCGCGACACCCAGCAGGAACATATAACCGCCCCAACCGCTCTGATCTTTGCTCATATCAATGACAAAGAAACCAGCGCCTAAGGCAATAAAGAACAAAGCAATGGCACCCACCAGTGGCCAGGGGCTTTGATCGGGCACATAATACTTTTGGTAGCCTTCGTTATTCATTGTTATTCCCCAAATTCTGTTGCAGTGTCCTGACCGCTGTCCTGCCATTGGTTGGTGACATCGTACAGGGTATAAGACAACGTAATGGTACTAAACTGTGCTGGCAGTGCCGGATCGACATAAAACTGCAATGGCATCAGCATATCGTTGCCACCGGCCAGGTACTGCTGGGTAAAGCAAAAGCACTCAATTTTATGAAAGAACAGTGCTGCCTGTCCCGGCGATACTGACGGAACGGCCTGGCCAACAATGGCACGGCCGGTCGGGTTTTCTGCCAGATAGTTCATAATGTGGATCTCGCCCGGATGCACTCGCATGCGGCGCACTTCAGGCTTGAAGATCCACGGCATCTGTTGATTGGGCCGGGCGATAAACTCAATGGTGATCTCCCGGCTGGTGTCAATAATGGCCGCTTCAGCCGATACCGGCTCGGACGCCGTTTTGCCATTGATGCCGGTGATGTCACAAAAGACGTCGTACAACGGCACCAAGGCATAGCCGAACGCAAACATGGCGACCACCAACAAGCTAAGCTTGCCAATCAGGGTGCTGTGCTTCGCATTCATAACGGTCTCCTACTTCACCTGAGGTGGGGTATCAAAGGTATGGTAAGGTGCCGGTGACGGTACTTCCCACTCCAGACCTTCGGCCCCTTCCCATGGCTTAGCCGGGGCTTTCTCACCACCGCGCGCGCACTTGATCACCACCCAAAGGAAGATCAATTGCGACAAGCCAAACAGGAAACCACCGACGCTGACAAAAGCATTGAAGTCAGCAAATTGCAGTGCATAGTCCGGAATACGGCGCGGCATACCCGCCAGGCCGACAAAGTGCATCGGGAAGAACAGCAGGTTGACCGAAATCAACGAGCACCAGAAATGCAGTTGGCCAAGCTTCTCATCGTACATATGGCCAGTCCATTTAGGCAGCCAGTAATAGACCGCTGCGACGATGGAGAAGACTGCACCGGATACCAGCACGTAATGGAAGTGCGCCACCACAAAGTAGGTGTCATGGTACTGGAAGTCGGCCGGGGTAATCGCCAGCATCACGCCCGACAAGCCACCAATGGTAAAGAGCACGATAAAGGCCAGCGCAAACATCATCGGCACTTCAAAGGTCATGGCACCGCGCCACATGGTTGCCACCCAGTTGAACACCTTCACCCCGGTGGGCACGGCTATCAACATTGTGGTGTACATAAAGAACAGCGTCGCGAACACCGGCATACCCGTGGTAAACATATGGTGCGCCCAGACCAAAAACGACAAGATGGCGATACTGGCAGTTGCATACACCATGGAGGCATAACCAAACAGTTTCTTGCGGGCAAAGGTAGGGACAATGGCTGAAACAATACCAAAGGCCGGCAAAATCATGATGTACACTTCCGGGTGACCGAAGAACCAGAAAATATGCTGGAACAACACAGGATCACCACCACCAGCCGCATCAAAGAAACTGGTGGCAAAGTATTTATCAGTCAACACCATGGTCACCACACCAGCCAGTACCGGCATCACCATAATCAGCAGGAAAGCGGTGATCAACCAGGTCCAGACAAAGAGTGGCAGCTTCATCCAGGTCATGCCTGGTGCCCGCATATTGACGATGGTCACAATGACGTTGATGGCGCCCATGATGGAGGAAATCCCCATAATGTGCACCGCAAACACAAACAATGCAGTGCTGTCATTGCTGTAAGTGGTGGATAGCGGGGCATAGAAAGTCCAGCCAAAATCAGGACCGCCGCCCGGCAAAAACATCGAGATAATCAGGATCAAAAACGCAAATGGCAGGATCCAGAAACTCCAATTGTTCATCCGTGGCAGCGCCATATCCGGTGCCCCAATCATCATCGGGATCATCCAGTTCGCCAGGCCGGTAAAGGCTGGCATCACAGCGCCGAACACCATGATCAAACCATGCATGGTGGTCATTTGATTAAAGAATTGCGGGTCGACAAATTGCAAGCCGGGCTGGAACAACTCCAGCCGGATCACCATGGCCATGGCACCGCCTAAGAAAAACATCGCCAGCGCAAAAATCAGATACAGGCTGCCAATGTCTTTGTGATTGGTGGTAAACAGCCATCGTTTGATGCCGGTTGGCTTGTGATCATGATGCTCATCATGATGATCTGCAGTGGTTACTGTGCTCATGCCTTATTCCCCCTTGCCCTGCATGTACTCATAGACTTCAACCGCCTGCACCACATCGCCGGTATCATTACCCCAGGCGTTACGGGTGTAGGTGATCACTGAGGTCAGCTCACGCAAGCTAAGCTGACGGGCAAAAGATGCCATCGAAGTCCCAGGCCGGCCATCGACCATCACCTTGATGTGCTCGGCACGATCCTTCGTGGTAACATGGTTGTCTTTTAATGCCGGGAACATCGGTGGTAAACCCGTACCATTTGGTTGGTGACAGGCAGCGCAGTGCGCCAGATAGACCCGCTCACCCAGCGCCATTTGCTCATCGATATTCATCCGTAGCGCCAATAAGCGCTGCTCTTCTTCACGAATGGCGGCAATACGGGCTTCTTCCTGCTCGACCCATTTGGCAAAGTCGTCTGGCTCTTTGGCAATCACCACAATCGGCATAAAGCCATGATCCATACCACACAGCTCGGCACACTGACCACGGTAAATACCGGGCTCATTGACCTGAGTCCATGCTTCGTTAATAAAGCCTGGGTTGGTATCTTTTTTGATGGCAAAAGCAGGCACCCACCAGGAGTGAATCACATCATCAGAGGTCATCAGGAAACGGATTTTCTTGCCGGTTGGGATCACCAAGGGACGGTCGACTTCCAGCAGGTAGTTTTCCCCTTTTGGCAAACGGCCTTCTATCTGACCGCGTGGTGTAGCCAAAATGGAGAAGTAATCGATGTCGTAATCCAGATACTCGTAATGCCAGCGCCACTGAGAGCCGGTAATCAATACAGTTACATCTGAGTCACTGGTATCCTCCATCGCTATCAGCACCCGGGTTGCCGGAATCGCCATCACAATCAGGATCAGCACCGGAATCGCCGTCCAGATGATCTCGACTTTGGTGCTTTCATGGAAAGTGGCAGGTGTTACGCCACGGGATTTTCGATGCAGGATAATGGACACAAACATCGCGGTGAATACCACCAGACCAATAGCGCAGCAGATCCAAAAAATCGTCATATGCAGGTCATACACCTGCTGACTGATATCGGTTACTCCAGGGGTCATGTTAAACTGAGATCCAGTTGCATGAGCCTGGCCTGCCAACAACAAGGCCGGTAGCGACCAACGCCAACTTCTCGTTTTCGCCACGTTTACTTCTCCTCTGACATTTTGCAAAAAGCAAACTGCCGAAACGAAGCACACGGTACTACCCTAATCCATGCCGACATTTCGCAATTGCTGATTTGAATTTATTGTAATTATTTATCGCAACGCTTTGACACAACCAACTTGGGTTTGACAACTATCAAAGTTTTACGGAACCGAAGCCATACCTTTTTTGGTACTTATTTTTTCACCAGTTCTCGCCTAAGAATTATCCAAATCGCGCTCAGTGTAAACCCCTAAATAGCAAAAGCGCCGGCAAAACCAAGTGGTCGTACCAGCGCTCTTTCTATTTTTTCTGTCAGTAGCTTAGCAAGTTGCTGTCACAACTCCCTACAGCCAACTGCCATTTCGGATCACGCCAACTGCCAAGCCTTCAATCTGAAACTCCTGCTGACTGAGATCCACCTGAATCACGTCGAAATCCTGATTCTCCGGATGCAGCAGCACCGTATTGCCCTGCCGTTCGAAACGCTTAACAGTGACCTCCTCGCCAACACGAGCTACCACCACCTGGCGCTGCTCCGCCCGATTGGTCTTGTGCACCGCCAGCAAGTCACCATCCAGAATGCCGATATCCTGCATGCTCATGCCCTGTACCCGCAACAAAAAATCAGCATGAGGCTTAAACAAATGCGCATCCAGTTGATAATGATCCTGAATATTTTCTGCCGCCAATATGGGCTGGCCCGCAGCAACCTTGCCAACTAACGGCAAGCCCAGTTGCTCTGGCGCCGCCTCTTCATCATCAATAATACGCAGGCCGCGGGAGGTACCGGGCAACATCTCAATCACCCCTTTGCGTGCCAGGGCTTTTAAATGCTCTTCGGCGGCATTGGCCGATTTAAAACCAAGTTGACGGGCAATTTCCGCCCGGGTCGGTGGCATGCCGGTTTCGGCCTGATAATCACGCAGCAACTGTAAAATTTCGGCCTGACGTGCAGTAAGTGGTCTCATAGTGCTGGTTACCTATACAGTGAATACTGTCAGTATATACAGCCTTTGGTAAAATGCCAAGTCGAATCAGCCTGAGACTGCCGCCATCCATCTGCCCATGCTAGAATTACGGTTTTGCTTTAACGGATATGCGCTATGTTGCTGCGACTCAAGTGGTTCGCATCCTTGTTAAAATGGCCCCTGCGCCCTCTGGTGCGCTTTAAGTTACTGCCCGCCGATCCAGTTGCTGATTTGCAACTGGATACTGATCGGCCGATTTTGTATATCTGCCATACTGAGTCGGCCAGTGATCTGGCCTGCTTACGTAGAGTCTGTCTGCAGCTGGGTTTGCCCGACCCGCTTAGTAAAGTGCGATTAGGCCAGGAGCAACACGATCGGATTTTGTTTTTGGAAAAGCCACACCGCCTGATCGGGGGCCGGCCTAAAACCAAAGCACTGCAACAAGGTCTGGCTCTGCTGCAGGCCCACCAACAACAGCCTGAACTGCAGGCACAGTTGATCCCGGCAGCCATTTTATGGGGCCGCACCCCCGGCAAGGAAAACAGTATTAAATGGCTGCTGGGTGAAGCCCATTCGCCAAACTGGTTAGCAAAACTGCTGATCGTGCTGGTATCCGGTCGCCATACCTTGATCCGTTTTAGTCCAGCAGTGCAGTTGCAGCAGATGGCGGCACAATTTGGTGCCAACCCTGTGGTTGCCCGTAAGCTGCTTCGAATGTCACGCATTCATTTTTACCGGCAGCGACTGGCCGCCACCGGCCCACGCCTGATGAGCCGTAACCAGTTGCAGCATGCGATCCTGGCACGGCCAGCCGTTAAAAAGGTGATTGCCGATGAAGCCAAATCCCAGCATGTCTCCGTTGATAAAATCCGGCAAAGGGCCCGCAAATTGCTGCAGGAAATTGCTGCCGATTATCGCGAGTCGACCCTTCGGGTTGGCGATCGGGTGCTGAGCTGGTTATGGCACAAGCTCTACCATGGCCTGCACATTAATCATGGCAAGCAGCTGCAGCAGCTGGCGCAAAAAGGTCATGAAATTGTGTATGTGCCTTGCCATCGCAGCCATATGGATTACCTGCTGCTCAGCTATGTCATTTATCATCAGGGTTTGGTGCCGCCACACATTGCGGCTGGCGTAAATCTGAACTTTTGGCCAGCCGGTCCTATCTTTCGCCGCGGCGGCGCCTTTTTTATCCGCCGCAGTTTTAGCGGCGATAAGCTCTACTCCACCGTATTTCGTGAGTACCTGAGCCAGCTATTTAACAAAGGGTACGCCGTGAAGTTTTACCCGGAGGGTGGGCGCAGCAGAACCGGGCGGCTACTGACCCCAAAAACCGGCATGCTGGCGATGACGGTGCAAACCCTGCTGCAGGGTACCGATCGGCCTATCACGCTGGTGCCGGTGTATCTGGGTTACGAGCATGTGATGGAGGTAAATACCTACCTGAGCGAACTAAAAGGCTCAGCCAAACAAAAAGAGTCGGTATTTGGTGTCTTTAAAGCCATTCGTAAATTACGTAATTACGGCTTTGGTTACATCAACTTTGCTGAGCCAATTTCGCTCAATAGCTATCTGACCGAACGGGTACCAGACTGGAAACGCCTGCGTGAATACAGCACGGTGCCTAAACCAGCCTGGTTAGGGGGCGTTGTCGATGAGCTGGCAAGCGATATTATGGTGCATATCAACCAATCCGCGGCTTTGAATGCCGTCAATCTGATTGCCTTGGTGTTGCTGGCCACCCGGCATAAAGCATTAGCGCGCTCAGAGCTCGAACAACAGTTAGAGCTCTATATCCGCTTGCAGCAATGCCTGCCGTACCACAGCCGCATCAGCTTACCGGAGCAAAGCCCGGCCGAGATGATTGAGCATGCCCTGGCCCTTGGCAAAATTCAGCAAAGCAGCGATCATTTTGGCCACATCATCACATTGGAGCCGGAGCAGGCCATTCTGCTCAGTTACTTTCGCAACAACATTATTCATTTGTTTATTTTGCCGGCCATCCTGGCATCGGCGTTGTTACGCCAACGGGATCTAAGTGGACAACAACTGGCTGATACCATAGCTCTGCTTTATCCCTTGCTGGCGACCGAGCTTTACCTGAAAACGGAGCACCGTACTTTATCCGGCCAGGTGCTGGATTTTATGGCTGAAACCGGCTTAATTGAACAGGCAGAGCATGGCCCCCGGCCGGTGCCGCAACAAGATGTCGGTTATCGGCAGTTGGGCCTTTTGGCGGGCATCGCTACCGATACCTTGCAGCGCTATGCCATCGTGCTCAACCTGTTACAACAAGGCTCTGGCTGGCAGCGCGCGCAGCTGGAACAACAAAGCCAGGCTTTGGCTGGCCGGCTGCTGACGCTGCACGGCATTACCGCACCCGAGTATCTGGATAAGCAGCTGTTTGCCACTTTAATCAAAGCACTGCGTCAGCAACAGCAACTGCAAGTGGCCGAAGATGGCAGCCTGCATGCAACCGCCAGGTTAAGTATACTGACGCAGACCGTGAATGCCATGCTGCACTCCGATGTGCTGCAAAGCATTCAACGCTTGGTACTCAGTTGTGACCAGTGTCAGCAAGCCGGTTAAACCGGCTTTGCCACCACCGGATATTGCCGGATTACCCCTTCCTGCATGGTGGAGGCTACCAAACGGCCGGCACGATCATAAAACTGACCGCGAACCAGACCACGGCCACCGGAGGCACTTGGGCTGTCGACGGCATAAAGCAGCCAGTCATCAAAACGGAAATCCTGATGAAACCACATGGCATGATCGATGGTAGCCACCTGCATATTAGGCGCTAAAAATGAACGGCCATGCGGCTGCAAGGCAGTAGGCAGAAAGTTAAAATCCGAGGCATACGCCAGCAAGTATTTATGCACCCGCAAATCATCCGGCATGGTGCCATTGGCTTTAAACCAGACATAACGTTTGGGCGCGCTTTGCTTGGGCTCGAATGGGTTCTGAAAATCAACCGGCCGCATCTCAATCGGTTTTTCGCAGATAAACTTACTGCGCAATGCTTCCGGGATCTTATCGGCATGCTGCTGGTAAAAATCTAAATCCGACACCAGTTCATCCGGCCCTGGCACCTCTGGCATTGCATCCTGGTGCTCAAAGCCTTCCTCTTCGCGCTGAAACGAAGCCGTCATGTAAAAAATGGCCTTACCAAACTGAATGGCCCTAACCCGGCGCGTGCTGAAGCTTTTGCCATCACGGATACTTTCGACCTCATACACTATGGGCTTACTGGCATCGCCTGGCCGTAAAAAATAGGAGTGAAACGAGTGCACCTTGCGATCTTCATCGATGGTGGCTTTGGCGGCGGATAACGCCTGCCCCATCACCTGGCCGCCAAACACCGCTTTAAAGCCCAGGTCCTGACTTTGCCCACGATACAGTCCAAGCTCTATTGGCTCCAGTTTCAGTAACGACAACAACTTATCCAATACCTGACTCATACACCCTGCTTTTACTTTATCTACTGCGACGGTAGCGCTAGTATAACAACAAATCCATTCAGGGTAGCACCTACACCATGGCTTATTGGTTGTTTAAAACCGAACCGGATGAACTCAGCATTGATGATCTGGCAGCAGAACCTGAACGCAGCTTTCTGTGGGATGGCGTGCGCAACTATCAGGCACGGAACTTTTTACGGGATCTGGTCCAACTGGGCGATCAAGTATTTATCTACCATTCCAGCTGTAAACCACCGGGTATTGCCGGCATTGCCAGCATCAGCCGGGCAGCCTACCCGGATCCCAGTCAGTTCAAACCCGATAGCCCGTACTTTGATGCCAAATCCAATCCACAAACACCACGCTGGGTAGCAGTCGATGTTAAATTTGAACAAAAATTTGCTCAGTTTCTAACGCTAGACAAGTTAAAAAAAATCGGTACACTGGATCAGATGCCATTGGTCAGGAAAGGCAACCGCTTATCGGTCATGCCCGTGACAGAGCAAGAATGGCGTACTATTCTCAGCCTGACAGCATTGTCCAATCAGGACTGAATCTTTTTCGACGCAACTGAAAATAGGGTGTGTACACATGCAAGCAGCACTTATTGAAAGGCGCCAGTCGAACAGGGAGATGCAACAAATCTGGGATGAGCTCAATCTGGCACAAAAATTCTCGGTAGCTGAATTACAGCGTTATGGCTACGAACTCGCTTTTGTAAGACATTCCACCACTGGCAACCTGGCCGTATTACTGGCTGGGAATCGGGTCGCAGCCATCGATCAAGATGGTGAAATCGATACAGAGCCTAAAATCACCGTTCGACATTAAACGTTGAATCAAGTTAAAAAACAGCAGCCAAGGCTGCTGTTTTGCTTTGGTAAAATCAATAACAATACTCAGCGCGTATTCTTTTCCGCAATGTACTGGCGGATCTGTTGTTCCAATACCTGCAGAGGCACACTACCGTTCTTCAGTACCTGGTGGTGGAACTCACGTACATCAAAGTCATCTCCCAGGGCTTGCTCGGCTTCCTGGCGCAGCCTACGTATCGTTAACTCACCCAGCTTGTAGGAGAGCGCCTGCCCGGGCCAGCTGATGTAACGATCGATTTCAGTCACCACATTGTGCATCGACAAAGCGCTGTTGCTGGCCAAGAAATCGATGGCCTCTTGCCGGCTCCAGCCTTTGGCATGCAGTCCGGTATCCACCACTAAACGCACCGCCCGCCACATTTCAAAAGACAGACGTCCGAAGTTGTCGTATGGATTTTGGTAAAAGCCCATCTCCAGGCCCAGGTACTCGGCATACAAGCCCCAGCCTTCACCAAAAGCCGAGGTATAAAAGCTACGGCGATAATCCGGCAGCTGTTCCATCTCCTGCGACAGTGCAATTTGCAAATGATGACCAGGCACGGCTTCATGCAGTGTCAGAGCTTCCATTTCATACAGAGGCCGGCGATTCAGCGCATAGGTATTGACCCAATAGTAACCGGCATCCCGATCCGTATTGGCGCTTAAATAACGACCAGTGGTGTATTTAGGGGCAATTTCATCCGGTACCGGTGCTACCCCATAAGGCGTCCTTGGCAGCGTTTCACGCAGAAAAAAGCGAGGCAAGGCTGCGTCAGCTTTTTTCGACAGATAAGCCGCGTAATGCATGAGTTGTTGCGGCGTTTCGGCGTAAAACTTCGGATCGGTTCGTAAGTAATCGACAAAATCAGCAAAACTGCCTTCAAAACCCAATGAATCTATCACCTGCTGCATTTCAGCCCGGATGCGGGCAACTTCGTCCAAGCCGATCTGATGAATTTCGGCCGGTGTCATCTGCAGCGTGGTGTAGTGCTCCAACCGGTTCTGGTAGTAAGCACGGCCATCGGGTAACTCACTGGCTCCAATGCTTTGACGGGCATTGGGGTAATACTCGCCAACAAAGAACTCATAAAATGCCTGATAACTCGGATTGACCGCTTCGTTAATCAGCGCCTTTGCCTGGGCCGTCAACTGCTGCCAGTCGGCATCCGAGATGCTGTCCGGCTGCCTTCGAAAGGGGGTATAAAATACATTCTGCTCCGGCTGCTCAGTGACATAAGCACTGATGCTTTCTTCAAAGCCTGTCAGCACAGCCTGAGGCTGGGTCATGCCATCGGCCAGTCCCTGCCGCATCCACTGCATCTGCTGTTCGAAATACGCGGGCATTTGAGCCAGCTGGCTGAGGTAATTGTCAAAATCACTTTTTTGTCTGAAGCCACCCCGTTGGGCCATAAAAGCCAGGCTGTTGTGAAAGCCAGACTCTGCTGTCAGCGGCATCCGCTGTGCGCCAAAACGGTACTGATCATAACTGTTCGCCAGGCGATAGCGCAAAATTGCATGGTTGATCTGATTTTGCTTAGAGAGGCCAGAGAGATCCATAGCGTCCAACTGCTGCAACCAGTCGCGGCGCTCAGCAGCCAATTCAGCCAGTCGCTCGGCTGATATATCCGCTAATTGGCCTGGCTGCGGGCGACTTCGCTCTTGCTCGGCTTGCCACAACTCGGCTGCAAAGCTGCTAAAGGCCTGATCAGACATCGCTGGAGCTGTTGCCTGACTGGCGCAACCGAGCAGCAAGGTCATGGAGGCAGCTAAAATCATTATTCGCATGGGGTACCCTCTGTTTCTTGTTTGTAAATGAATTCTACCGTGAACACCACTCAAATCCAGTCTCTATCAACGCTTACAGCAGACAGTTAAACGCATTTTCACTGAGCTTTCCTGTACAACAATCACTTTGCCAGTCAGAATGCGGCGAAATGTTAAAAAACACTTGGCTAACGCTCTGGAAGTCGCTATGTTATAGAAAATTACAAGCGATACGTTTGCTTTGCCAAGCAAAACAACAAGTCGCGTAGTCATCGATGTATCATTACTGCGCTAGGTTTAATGTAGTATCCAAACGGAGTTTACCTTGTCATGATGTATAATGACCCGGTTGCCCTGGCACGAGAAAAATCGTCTCAGGCGGCGGCTTTCCTGTTAAGGCACAATTTAGCGCCTCACCCGGTCAATTATACCGTCAGCTATGAATACAGTAGTGGCCAAAATGCAGGCTTGTGTCAAGCCATAGAGCAGCGCGTTGCCGCCAGGCTGCCTTTTGATGACTTTATCATGGCAGAGCTATACAGCCACTGGATCGAAAAATCCCATCAACAAAATGAACAGCTGGTGCAACGGGTTAGCACCATGGTCACCCGTTTATCTGGTTGTACCGATCTGGCTCATGAAGCCACCAATGATTATCTTGAGTTATTGGATCATCAATTACCTGAACTCAGCAGCAGCGACCCGGCATTAAAATTGAATATGATGCAGCTGATAGAAGCGACTGAGAAAGTCCGGCGCTGCCATTTACAGCTGAATCAACAACTGGAGCTGGCCAATCAGCAAAGCCACCAGCTGCGTACTGAGCTGAAGGAAGTGAAGCAGCTAAGGCTGTTGGATCCGCTGACCGGCCTGTATAACCGGCTGGCGATGCAGGAGCACCTGGAGCTCTGGCTTACCGAGCAACCAGAACGACAAATTGCAGCTATTGCGGTAGATTTAGATCACTTCCGCCAATTCAATCAAGACTATGGCGATACCATTGGTGACGTTATTTTAAGCAAGGTAGCCCGTAAAGTACGTAGCTATGTGCAAGACAGTGGCCTGCCGGTGCGGGCCGGTGGCGAAGAGTTTCTGATCCTGCTACCGGATGTTGACTTGCGAACTGCCGGTGAAATTGCCGAGCAAGTGCGGAAAGGAGTAGAAAAACTGCGCTTTGTGTCATCACGCAGTAAAAAGACCCTGCCCAAAGTGACCATCTCGCTTGGTGTCTCCTTGTATCAGGCGAAAGAAAACTGGCAACAATTTTTAGCCAGAACCAGTCAAATTCTGCAAATCGCCAAACACCGCGGCCGCAACCAGGTCGCAACAGAAACCATGCTGTAATACAGTAGCGGCCGCTGAGAAATACAGTTCCGTTGGCGTCTTGCTGCCAGATCTTTTACACTAGCGACTGAATTTATCTGCAAGGCTCTGACATGTCCGACAGCAACCAAAAAACCACCCACTTTGGCTACAAAACCGTGGCAGAAGACGACAAGGTCTCGCTGGTCGCCAATGTATTTCACTCAGTAGCCGCCAAGTACGATGTGATGAACGATGTGATGTCGTTCGGTATCCACCGGCTGTGGAAACGCTTTACTATCGACTGCAGTGCGGTCCGGCCTGGGCAAAAGGTATTGGATCTGGCCGGCGGCACCGGTGATTTGACCGCCTTATTTTCAAAGCGGGTTGGCCCCTCTGGCAAGGTAGTACTGGCGGATATCAATGCCTCCATGCTGGCAGTAGGCCGTGATAAATTGCGCGATCAGGGGCTGGTGGATAACATCGAGTATGTACAGGCCAATGCCGAAGCACTGCCCTTTGCTGATAACAGCTTTGACATTATTACCATCGCCTTTGGCCTGCGCAATGTTACCAACAAAGATGCAGCCCTTGCATCGATGTTCCGGGTGCTAAAACCTGGTGGCCGCTTGCTGGTGTTGGAGTTTTCCAAACCACAATCCGAGTTGCTGACCAAAGCCTACGACTTTTATTCGTTCAATCTACTGCCCAAAATGGGCCAGTTGGTCGCTGGTGATGCCGAAAGCTACCAGTATCTGGCCGAGTCCATTCGTATGCATCCGGACCAGGCTACCCTGCAACACATGATGGAGCAGGCAGGCTTTGCCGAGGTGAGTTATCACAATCTGACCGGCGGCATTGTCGCTTTGCATCGGGGTTACAAATTCTGATGCTGCAGCTGGCTCCCCAATTGCTCTGTGGTCTGGCCGAAAAAGCATTGGCAGAGGTTATTGCCATGGATCCGGCGGCTGCAGCCAGGTTGCAACGTTTGGCTGGCCGGCAGTTGGCGTTTCAATTGACTGAGTTCGACTGGCGCTTGGTGCTGACTGCGACCACAAACAGCCTGCTGTTGAATCTGCATCAGGAAGCAGTGGATTGTGCCATTCGGGCTGATCTGACCAGCCTGAAACAGTTACGCGATCCCAACCAACTGACTCACCTGATCAAAAGCGATGCGGTGCAGATTGATGGTGATATTCAGGTAGCCCAACAATTCAGCAGCTTTTTTCAGCAGCTGCAACCCGACTGGCAAGCCAAAGCTGCCTTGTATCTTGGTGATGGCCTGACCCATAAGCTAAACCGGGTGCTGCAGCAGCTCAGCGCCCTGATCAGTGCAAAACAACAAGCCCTCCAGCAGATGAGCCTGGAGCTGGCACAAGATGAGCTACAGCTGACGCCGCACCGGCTTGAAATTGAACAATTCAGTGCAGAAGTGAGCCAGTTGCATGCCCGGCTGGAACGGCTGCAACATCAACTGAAACCATGGCAGGAGTAACCGATGCGTATCGGTCGGTTTTATCAGATCCAAAAAACATTATTGCAATACGGCCTGGATGAACTGGTCCCCATCAAGCACCGCCCCTGGTACATGCGGCTGCTGCGCAAAAGTGCTTTCTGGCTGCGCAACCAACATCCACACGCCCCACAAGGGGTACGATTGCGCTTAGCACTGCAAAGCCTGGGGCCGGTGTGGATTAAACTTGGTCAAATGCTCTCTACCCGACGTGATCTGTTGCCAGCAGAGTGGGCCGATGAACTGGCAAAACTGCAGGACAAAGTCGCGCCCTTCCCCGGTGAGCAAGCCCAGGCCCTGATTGAGCAGGCGATGGGATTGCAACACATTCACGATAAGTTCAGTGATTTTTCCTTGCAACCGCTCGCCTCCGCCTCCATTGCCCAGGTGCATGCCGCAAAAATGAAGCAAACCGATGGCCCGGATGCCGATGTGGTGGTCAAAGTGATCCGCCCGGGCATCCGCAAGCAAATTCTGGCCGATTTATCGCTGATGGAAACTGCTGCTGAAGCCGCTGCCCGCTTTTTACCGGATGGTAAACGCCTGCGACCGCGCGAGGTAGTAGCCGAGTACCGCAAAACCATTCTCGATGAGCTAGACTTACAGCGCGAAGCTGCCAACGCCATTCAGTTACGCCGTAACTTTATGGACTCCGACTCACTGTATATTCCTTATGTCTACAGCGACGATTGCCGCAACAACGTGATGGTGATGGAGCGTATTTATGGCATTCCGGTTTCCGATATTGCCGCCCTGGAAGCTCAGGGCACCGATATGGAGCTACTGGCCAAACGGGGTGTTGAGGTATTTTTTACCCAGGTATTTCGTGACAGCTTTTTTCATGCCGATATGCACCCAGGCAATATTTTTGTCTCGCGCGAGCATCCACAAAACCCCAAGTACATTGGTATCGACTGCGGTATCGTGGGCACACTCAACAGTGAAGACAAGCGCTATCTGGCGGAAAACTTCGTCGCTTTCTTCAACCGCGATTACCGTAAAGTGGCCCAGTTACACCTGGACTCGGGTTGGGTGCCAGCAGATACCAATGTGGAAGAGTTCGAGAGTGCCATCCGCACCGTCTGTGAACCCATATTTCAAAAGCCATTGGCCGATATCTCTTTCGGGCATGTGCTGCTGAACCTTTTTAACACGGCCCGACGCTTTAATATGCAGGTGCAGCCGCAATTGGTGCTGCTGCAAAAAACCTTGCTGTACATCGAGGGGCTTGGCCGGCAGCTTTATCCGCAACTTGATCTGTGGAAAACCGCCAAGCCTTTCCTGGAAAACTGGCTACAACAGCAAATGGGCTTGCCTGCACTTTGGCGGCAACTGAAAGAGAACGCCCCTTTCTGGGCCGAAAAGCTTCCCCAGATGCCAACGCTGCTGCATCGCGCTTTGGAACAACTGCCTAAACAGCAGCAGGCGATATCCGAATTACTGGTTCAGCAACTGCAACAACGCCAGCAACAACAAAGCCGATTGCTGGCGACCATAGCCGCTGGCTCACTGCTAATAGCCACCTGTATACTGCTAAGCACCGGAGGTCTGCTCACTACCGCAATGGCAGCAACTGGCGCTTTATTTTTTGCTGCGAAAGCAGTATGGTCGTAACCTGAATTGATTCTTGCTGTAAAAGGGCGTTGATATGGGATTTGGTGGCATTAGTATCTGGCAATTATTGATTGTACTGGCAATCATCGTACTGCTGTTTGGTACCAAAAAATTACGTGGTTTAGGTTCTGATTTAGGCTCGGCTATCAAAGGCTTTCGTAACTCGGTAAAAGACGAAGAAAGTAGCAAAGAAGAGCAGGAACAGCTAGGTAAGCCGTCTGAGCGTGAAAAGACAGACACTGAACACAGTAAAGAGCGCGAAAAACAGTAAATGGGCTTCTGGGAACTGTTGGTGATCGCAGTGGTTGGTTTGCTGGTACTGGGCCCCGAGCGGCTGCCCGGTGCTATTCGTTCCGTCATGCGTACCGTCAACTCGGTCAAACAGTTTGGCCAGCAGATGCAGGCCGAACTAAGTGACAACCTGCGGGTGCATGAACTGCATCAAAAACTAAAACAAGCAGAACAAAAAGGCTTTCTTGATTTGACCGATGAGGAAAAAGCGGCTGTGGCTGAACTCAAAAAAGCCGCCGAAGATGTCAATAAAGCCGGTACTGCCCCAACGAAGAACACAACCAAGCATCATGACGATTCAAGCGGAACCTGACAGCTTGTTAGGCCATCTGGTCGAGCTGCGTAACCGGCTACTACGCTGCGTTATTGCTGTTTTGGTGGTTTTTGCCTGCCTGGCTTACTTTGCCAACGACTTGTATGAACTGCTGGCCATGCCATTGATTGCCACCATGCCAGAAGGCAGCAGCATGATTGCGACCGATGTCGCCTCGCCTTTTTTCGCGCCTTTTAAACTGACCTTTATGGTGGCCATCGCCTTGGCTATTCCTTACATTTTATTTCAGATTTGGCGGTTTATCGCGCCGGCCTTGTATCAGCGCGAACGGCGCCTGGTGGCACCCCTGGTAATTTCCAGTACCCTATTATTTTATGCCGGTATTGCCTTTGCGTATTATGTGGTGTTCCCTATCGTCTTTGCTTTTTTTAGCAGCTACGCTTCCGACAGCATCACCATCGCCACCGATATCAGCAGTTATCTGAATTTTGTCCTTAAGCTGTTTTTTGCTTTTGGCATCGCTTTTGAAATCCCGGTGGTGATCTTGCTGCTTATCTGGTCAGGGACCACCACGCCACAAGCGCTGGCAGCAAAACGCCCTTATATTGTGGTGGGTGCCTTTATTGCCGGTATGTTGCTGACGCCACCGGATGTCATCTCGCAAACCTTGCTGGCCATTCCTATGTGGATTTTGTTTGAATGTGGTTTACTGCTGGGACGTTTTTATCAACCCAAAGATCAACCGAATACTGAATCGAACCCGGAGGTCAAGGATGAAAGTTAAATCACTTTACTGGCTGGTCCTGGCGCTGCCTTTGCTGGCCACCCTGCCACTGCAGGCATCAGAGGCACAGCTTCGTGCCGCTTTGCAGCAATGCCTGCAACAGCAAAACACAACCGAGCGGCTGCATTGTTATGACCAGCTAGCCACCTCATACACACCAGCAGCTGCCGCCAGACAACGGGGTACGGAACAGCAAGCTGAACGGCAACCTGCCCCGGCTTCCGAACGCCGTATCGAGCGCCAACCTGAACCAGCAGCCGCGGCTGAAGCCGGTTTTGGCAAAGCCGCTGAGCGACCAGCCGAGCAACTGGATCGTATTTACGCGACCGTAACCAGAGTTGACAAAGATGCCCGCCAGCACCTTATTGTGCATTTCGATAATGGCCAGGTTTGGCGGCAAAGCTCGGCTGAGTATTACCCGATCGAGGTAGGCCAGACTCACTATATCCGCAGAGCAATGCTGGGCTCCTTTGTGCTAAGCAATGATAACAGCAACCGCTCGACCCGTGTCCGCAGGATAGAGTAGCCGATGGCATGGTTTGATCTGGGCGTTAATCTGTTTAGCCAGCAGTTTGATCACGATCGGATTGAACTGCTTGAGCGCGCTCAGACTGCAGGGGTTGGGCACTGGCTGCTGATCGCCTCGGATCTGAAGGAAGCAGAGCAGAACATCGCTTGGTGTCATCAACATCCTGCCTGCTACAGTACAGCTGGCGTTCATCCCCATCAGGCCGATCAGGTCAGTGAAGGCTGGCAACGTCAGTTACGACAGCTGGTGAAAGATCACACCGTTGTTGCTATCGGTGAATGTGGTCTCGATTTTAACCGTAACTTTTCTTCCGAAATGGGTCAACTTGCTGTTTTTTCAGAACAATTAGCACTGGCAAAAGAGCTGCAGTTGCCGGTATATCTGCATGAACGCGATGCCTTCGAGCAGCAATATGCCTTGCTGCAAGAGCACCAAATCCAGCATGGCATTGCCCACTGCTTTACCGGCAACAGCGAGCAGCTCAAAGCCTATCTCGATTTAGGGCTCTACATTGGCCTTACCGGCTGGCTCTGTGACGAACGGCGCAATCAGCAGCTGATTGCCGCCCTGCAGTATTTACCACTGGACCGCATTTGCCTGGAAACCGACTCGCCTTACTTGTTACCCCGTAACCTGACGCACAAACCCAAAAGCCGGCGCAATGAGCCGGCTTATCTACTGGCTATTGCCGAGCAACTGGCAGCACTGAAAGACCTTTCGTTGCAACAGGTGCAACAGCAATGCTGGCTCAACAGCCAACAGCTGCTGAACCGTGCAGGAGTGAGCAGCTAATGGCTGCTCTCTGGCAACATACGGAATTGCTGCTGGCGCTTGGTGCTGGTTTTCTGCTTGGCTGCCTGCTGCTCACCCCCTGGTTGCTTTGGTTGCACCGCAAACACTTGCAGCAACTGGAAGCCGAGCTGGAAAACACCATTTCAGAGCGTACGCTGGAGCTGCAAATTGCCCTGCAGGAGCTGGCTGAGAAAAATGAACTGCTGGAAACACAAAGTACTACCGATGCGCTATCTGGGGTAAAAAACCGTGCTTATTTTGATCGCAAAATGCTTGCCGAAATTAATCGCAGCCGCCGCGAGCAACGACCACTGGCCCTGGTACTGCTGGATATCGATTTATTTAAACAGGTGAACGACGACTTCGGCCACCTGGCCGGTGATCAAGTGATTCGTCAGGTAGCAGGTTTTATCCAAAGCCAGCTGAAACGCTGCAGTGATCTGGTCTGCCGCTACGGCGGTGAAGAATTTGCCCTGATCCTGCCCAATACCGATACCCTGGGTGCTTATCAAGTGGCTGAGCGTATTCGCTGTTTGCTGGCAGAAAAGCTGTTACCTGTGCAGCAGCACCAATTAAGCATCACCATCAGTGCCGGTTGTTACGCAGCGGTTGCCAATGCCGAGAGCAGCATTGAATTCTATGTCTATCATGCCGATAAAGCGCTTTATCAGGCTAAGAGCTCTGGTCGCAATCAGGTGCTCACGCAACCACCGCTGCACCAGAGCAAGCTTCCAAACGACGACACAAAGGAGTCCAAGCATGTCACACCCTAACGACTTTCCCTGGACCCGCATGCGCCGGATGCGTCAGGCCGATTTTAGCCGCCGGCTGATGGCCGAGCACAAGCTCACAATCGACGACCTGATTTATCCAGTCTTTGTGCTGGAAGGTGAGCAGCAGCGCGAAGCCATTGCTTCGATGCCGGGCATTGAACGCCTGAGCGTGGATCTGCTGGTCGAAGAAGCCAAACAGCTGGCTGCGCTGGGCATTCCTGCCATCGCGCTCTTCCCTGTTACACCAGCAGAAAAGAAATCGCTGCAGGCGGAAGAAGCCTGGAACCCGGATGGGCTGGCGCAGCGGGCAGTGCGGGCACTGAAAACTGCTGTGCCAGAGCTTGGGGTCATTACCGACGTGGCACTGGATCCATTTACCACTCATGGCCAGGACGGCATCATTGATGACAGCGGCTATGTGGTGAATGATGTCACCACCGCCGCTTTAGTGAAACAGGCCCTGTCGCATGCCGAAGCCGGCGCCGATGTGGTAGCGCCATCGGATATGATGGATGGCCGCATTGGCGCGATTCGTGAGGCGCTGGAAGAAGCCGGTTTCGTCCATACCCGCATTCTGGCTTATTCCGCCAAATACGCTTCCAGCTACTACGGCCCTTTTCGCGATGCGGTCGGCTCCGCCGCCAACCTTAAAGGTGGCGATAAAAAAACCTATCAGATGGATCCGGCCAATAGCGACGAAGCACTGCGCGAAGTGGCGCTGGATTTAACCGAAGGCGCCGATATGGTGATGGTCAAACCCGGCATGCCTTACTTAGACATAGTGCGGCGGGTCAAAGATGAGTTTGGCGTCCCGACCTTTGCCTATCAGGTCAGCGGCGAGTACGCCATGCACATGGCCGCCATTCAAAACGGCTGGCTGGCAGAAAAACCAGTGATTATGGAATCGCTACTGGCCTTCAAACGCGCCGGCGCCGATGGCATCCTGACCTACTTTGCTAAAAAAGTTGCGATTTGGTTGAACGAAACAACCACCTGATCACAAAAACTTCTGCACATACCAGCAGCTGGCCTGTACGGCTAGTTGCTGTTGTTCTGCCCAAGCAAGACCATGCCGTACCAACTGCTCAGCCATGCCCTGGCCACGCAGTGCATCCGGTACATAAGTGCGCCAGAAATCGACACTATCGCCAAGCAGTTGGTATTCCAGCAACGCTTCTTCGCCTTGTTGCACAATGCGAAAACGCTGCAGCTCGGGTTGGTGCTCAATGGCGTAGCGCATGCTCACTGCAGCTCCAATTCCCAACCTGCGGCTTGTTGGTATTGCACTTCCTGCTCCAGCTCGGCCCGCATCAGCGGGTGCTGATCGAGCCAGCCAGCCGGCAGTTGCAACACCAACTGCTCACCTTTACCACTTAGAGTAACATTGGGCAGGGCTTCGTGGCGACGGCGCATCGACAGCACCACGGCCAATCGCAAAATACGGGTCAGTCGTACTGTCAGCAGCACCGAAGTCATGGTTTGCTTGGCAATCAGCTCCCGGTTGATATCGGCTCTGTGGTTATGCACCAGTGCCATCAACAGCTGCTGCTGGGCCCGGGTAAAACCGGGCAAATCGGAGTGGCTGATGATGTAAGCACCATGGTGATGGTGGTTTTTGTATTCGATCAGTAAGCCCAGCTCATGCAGCAGCGCCGCACCGTGCAATAAGCCGAGACCATCGAAGGCGGTGAGTGACCAGCGCGGGCTGAGTTGCTGTGCCAACGACTGAGCCATATCCGCCACCCGGTTAGCATGCTGCTGATCGATATGATAACGCACCATCAGGCTGGCAATGGTGCGGTGACGCACATCGCTTTCCTGCAGCTGAGGCAACATGCTGTACAGCACGCCTTCACGCAAAGCCCCACCCGATAAGGTCATGCCTTTGATACCCAGCGCCCGGAACAAGGCAATCAGAATGGACAAACCGGATGGAAATACCTGCCGACGCTCTTGTGCCAGGCCCACCAGGGTCAGTTGATCCTGCCGGCCACAAACCATCGCCTGCTGCATAATGGCTTCCAGCCGTTCCAGGGTAATGGTTTC
The DNA here is from genome assembly GCF_036325985.1 of Alkalimonas cellulosilytica. Classification (NCBI taxonomy): domain Bacteria; kingdom Pseudomonadati; phylum Pseudomonadota; class Gammaproteobacteria; genus Alkalimonas; species Alkalimonas cellulosilytica. The sequence continues at coordinate 81,119 of NZ_JAUHLI010000011.1, read as the reverse complement.
ATCCATGCCTTGAGCAATCAGGATTTCCTGCATCGCCTGCACCGTGCCGGAGGCCCCCACAGCCACCTGCCAGCCCAGAGCCTGATATGCTGGCAGAATGGGTGCCAAGGTCTGCTCTGCGGCAGCGATAGCAGCGTTAAAGTTGTCTTCGGTCAACAGGCCATCGGCAAAATATGCATCCAAAAAGGTCACGCAGCCCATATGCAGGCTGCTTAGTTTGAGAGGTTCAAACCCTTTGCCTATCACAATTTCAGTGCTGGCACCGCCGATATCAATGACCAGGCGGTTTTGTTCGCAATTGGAGGTATGGGCCACGCCCAGATAAATAATGCGCGCTTCTTCTTCGCCACTGATCACCCGGATGGGGTGGCCTAAGATATGCTCGGCATCATGCAGAAAAGTTTTAACATTGCGCGCTAAACGCAAGGTAGCAGTGCCGACAATGCGCACATTTTGTGGTGGGATATCCTGTAGCCGTTCGGCAAAAAGGGCCAGACATTCCCAGCCCCGTTTCATGGCGCGGCGACTAAGCACCAGGTTTTCATTCAAACCGGCGGCCAGCCGAACTTTACGCTTCACCCGGCCTATCACCTGCACACTGCCGCCAACCACCTTGACCATCAGCATATGAAAGCTGTTGGAGCCAAGGTCAATGACGGCGTAAATATCCTGCTGTTCTGAGCGAGCTGGCTCAGCGATTGCGTGGACGTCGGCTGGCATTTGGACTGGATCCGCTGCGACCACGGTTACCACCGCCACTGCGAGCTGTGGTAGTACGGCGACGAGCTCGTGGCTTTGGCGTCGTTAAGTCAGTTAACAACGCATCCGGATCGTACTGAGTCACAGGCAACGGATGCCGGATGTAGTCTTCAATGGCCGTCAGATTCAGGGCATAGCGCTCACAGGCAAAACTGATCGCTTTGCCGCTTTCACCTGCCCGGCCGGTACGGCCTATGCGGTGAACATAATCTTCGCAATCGTCTGGCAAGTCAAAGTTGAACACATGGCTCACTTTCGGAATATGCAGGCCACGGGCGGCTACATCGGTTGCCACCAGAATATCCAGTTTACCACTGGTGAAATCTTCCAGAATTTTCAAGCGCTTTTTCTGCACCACATCGCCGGTCAGCAAGCCTACCCGGTGACCATCGGCCTCCAGCCAGGCATGGACGTTCTCACAGCTGTGCTTGGTGTTGGCAAAGACAATGGCTTTATCCGGCCATTCTTCTTCCATCAAGGTCAGTAACAGTTTCATTTTGTCCGGATCGGACGGATAAAACAGCTCTTCGCTGATACGACTGGCGGTCATCTGATCTGGTTCAATATGAATGTGCACCGGCTCGTTCATTTGCTCAAACGCCAGCTCCTGCACCTTGTATGACAAGGTCGCCGAGAATAACAAACTAAGGCGCTCATTGGCCGGTGGCATCTGGCGGAATAAAAAGCGGATGTCTTTGATAAAGCCCAAATCGAACATCCGATCGGCTTCATCCAATACCACCACCTGAATTTGATCCAGCTGAAACAGGCCCTGCTTCTGATAATCAATCAAGCGGCCAGTGGTACCGATCAAAATATCGACGCCTTGTTCCAGCAACTGCCGTTGAGAGTCGTAGCCTTCGCCCCCATAGATAAGGCCAAGGCGAAAACCAGCGCTTTTTGCCAGTGCCACCGCATCCTGATGGATCTGAACCGCCAGTTCGCGCGTAGGAGCCATAATGATAGCGCGCGGCTGGCCCGAGCCTCTGGGCTCGTTGTTCAATAAGTAATGAAAGGTCGCGGTTAAAAACGCCAGAGTTTTACCGGTTCCGGTCTGTGCCTGGCCGGCAATGTCTTTGCCCTTAAGCGCCAGGGGCAGACACTGCGCCTGGATTGGAGTACAATAACTGAAACCCAGACTGTTCAGTGCGTCCAGGATCTGTGGTGCCAATGCGAAATCAGCGAATTTGTGCGATGTTAAGTGTGTTTTATTCATACCAGCCTAGCATAACTGTTCGCCTTGCATTAGGAAACAGCCGCGTTTAAATTGATGACATTTTTTGCAGTCGATCTGCCCAGTTCAATAACGGAGACAATCAATGAGTGACCTGATTTTACATGTTTCAGACGATAGTTTTGAAACCGATGTACTGAACGCTGAACAACCTGTTTTAGTCGATTTTTGGGCTGAATGGTGTGGCCCTTGTAAAATGATCGCGCCCATTCTGGACGATGTAGCAGGTGAATATCAAGGAAAAGTCACCATTGCCAAGCTGAATATCGATCAAAACCCGAATACCTCGCCTAAATACGGCATTCGTGGTATTCCTACCCTGTTGTTGTTTAAAAATGGCCAGGTTGCGGCTACCAAAGTAGGTGCCTTGTCCAAAACACAACTGAAAGAGTTCCTCGATAGCAACATCTGATCACAGTAGCAGCATGGCAGACGACATCAGCCTCTGCCATGCTGCTGACTTTTTACACAGTTTTTATGGATCACATATAGACGACTGCGCCATCACCTGCTATTGTTGTTGGCAGTACAACACCCATGACCACGCTTGTCTGTCGAGTAGACCAACTCCAAACCTTTTCAAACCCGCTGATAAGCTAACAACCCTTATTTTGATCAACTAGAACCCATCAATTATGCATTTAACAGAATTAAAAAGTAAGCCAATCAATGAACTGGTGGAATTAGCCGAGTCCATGGGCTTAGACAGCATGGCTCGTCTGCGCAAGCAGGACATCATCTTCGCCATTTTAAAGTCTCACGCCAAAAAAGGTGAGGAGATTTATGGCGGTGGCGTACTGGAGATTCTGCAGGATGGCTTCGGCTTCTTGCGCTCTGGCGACAGCTCCTACCTGGCCGGCCCGGACGATATTTACGTCTCACCCAGCCAGATCCGTCGTTTTAACTTACGTACCGGTGACACCATCGATGGTCTGATCCGGCCACCAAAAGAAGGCGAGCGCTACTTTGCGCTGCTGAAAGTCAGCGAAGTCAACTTTGGCAAGCCAGAGCACGCCCGCAACAAGATCCTGTTCGAAAACTTAACGCCGCTGCATGCCAATGACCGCCTGCGGATGGAGCGTGGCAACGGCAGTACTGAAGACATTACTGCCCGGGTACTGGATTTGGCCTCCCCCATCGGCCGGGGCCAACGCGGCTTGATTGTGGCGCCACCAAAAGCCGGTAAAACCCTGTTGCTGCAAAACATCGCTCAGTCCATTGCGGCCAACCACCCGGAATGCGTGCTGATGGTGCTGTTGATTGACGAGCGGCCGGAAGAAGTGACCGAGATGCAGCGACTGGTCAAAGGCGAAGTGATTGCCTCTACCTTCGATGAGCCTGCCAGCCGTCATGTCCAGGTGGCAGAAATGGTGATTGAAAAAGCCAAACGACTGGTGGAGCATAAAAAAGATGTGATTATTCTGCTTGACTCCATCACCCGCTTAGCCCGTGCTTACAACACCGTGATCCCAAGCTCCGGCAAGGTACTGACCGGTGGTGTCGATGCCAATGCGTTGCACAAACCAAAGCGTTTCTTTGGCGCAGCCCGGAATGTGGAAGAAGGCGGCAGCTTAACCATTATCGCTACCGCCCTGGTGGATACCGGCTCGAAGATGGACGAAGTCATCTACGAAGAATTTAAAGGCACCGGTAACCTTGAGCTGCATTTGGCGCGCAAAATTGCCGAAAAACGCATCTTCCCGGCCATTGATTTCAACCGCTCCGGTACCCGCCGCGAAGAGCTGATGGTATCGCAGGAAGAGTTGCAGAAGATGTGGATTTTACGTAAGATCCTCAATCCAATGGATGAGTCCGATGCAATGGAGTTTTTGATCGACAAACTCAGCATGACCAAAACCAATGATGAGTTTTTCGAGTCAATGAAGCGTCAGCGCAGTTAAATCTGCACCAAGGGCTCTAATAAAGCCAGCCGGTTCAGGCTGGCTTTTTTGTTGCCGCTATGTCAAACGCTGATGCACCAAAGGACTAAGCCTAACCGGCTCTGACACCACCGCACAGGCCGCCAGCACTTCTTGCGCCGCATGCTCGGCATCTTGCTGATTGGCAGCATGCACGGTTAATAGCGGCTGGCTCTGACTAATAGCACTGCCCGCCGGGCAGATGCCACTAAAACCGACCGCTGGATTGATCTTCTGCTCCGGATGCGAGCGGCCTCCACCTAAGCGCACTACCGCCATGCCAAGTGCTACCGTATCGTCGATCTGCAGATAGCCACTGGCCGGTGCCGGTACATCCAGCACCACAGGTGCCTGGGCTAAATACTGTGCCGGCTTTTCCAGCAAATCAGTTGGCCCACCCAGAGCAGCCACCATTTTGGCAAAGTACTCGGCGGCTTTGCCGCTACTCAGACTATGTTCCAGCGCGCTGATGGCGCTGTCTTTATCCCTGGCGACACCGGATAGCACCAGCATCTCAGCCCCCAGCGCCAGGGTCAGCTGATGCAAACGTGGTTCGCGCTTTTTACCTGTCAGATAATCCAGCGTTTCCAGCACTTCCAGCGCATTGCCGGCGGTAAGTCCCAGGATCTGATTCATATCGGTAATCAGCGCTGCAGTCGGCACACCAGCACCACAGGCAGTATCGACAATGCTGCAGGCCAGTTCATGCGCATCTTCCGCGGTGGCCATAATGGCACCATTGCCCACTTTGACATCCATCACCAGGGCATCCAGTCCTTCGGATAGCTTTTTTGATAAAATAGAAGCGGTAATCAGCGGAATGGACTCCACCGTTGCCGTCACATCGCGGATACCATACAAACGGCGATCGGCCGGTGCCAGCTCATCGGTCTGACCGACAATCAGGCAGCCCAGCTCCGGCAACAATTGACGAATTCGGCTCAGCGACTGATTACAGCTGTAGCCCGGGATGCTTTCCAGTTTATCGACAGTACCGCCGGTATGGCCTAAACCACGACCAGCAATACTGGGCATAAAGGCGCCGCAAGCGGCTACCATCGGCGCCAGCATCAGGGTCACCTTGTCGCCAACGCCACCGGTGCTGTGTTTGTCCACCACAGGCCCGTTCAACCGCCCCTGCCAGTTCAGGCAGGTGCCGGAGTCACGCATCGCCAGAGTCAGCGCCACTTTTTCATCCACCGACATGCCATTCAGATAAATCGCCATCGCCAGCGCAGCCGCCTGACTGTCACTGAAACTGCCATCGGTTAAGCCTTTGGCGAATTGCTGAATATCGGCCTGGCTCAAGGTGTTGCCATTACGCTTAATTTTGATGATTTCCTGTGGGATAGGCATGGCTTACTCCGTTGACACTTTGGTGCTATTGGCTAAATACAAAGGGGTGAAGGCATCTGGTAGCAGTTGCTGTACAGTCCAACCCTGCAACTGCGCTTGATGATTGCTGCTATAAATGATGGTTTCCGGTAAGAAAAATTCAGCAATCACCTGGCGGCATAAACCGCAGGGCGGCGTTAACTGCGCTTGCGGTGTGTAGACCATTAAAGCATCAAACTGACGTTTGCCTGCTACCACACCAGCAGCAATGGCATTGCGCTCAGCGCAGACAGTGGCACCATAAGATGCATTTTCCACATTGCAGCCGGTGTAAATGCTGCCATCCAGGGCGCGCACGGCGACGCCGACCGGGAACTGGCTGTAAGGCGCATAGGCCTGGGAAGCGGCCGCTTTGGCGGCCTGATACAATGGCTCAAGCTCCGGAGTAAGTGCTGTCATGGGTTGTTCTCATCCAAACTGGCCACAAAGGCCCGGATCGACAGTTATGACGGCAAACAGCACTCAGATCAAGGGAAAGGTTGAAAAGTTGTTAGGATCCCAGCGTAAAATCATCGGCATCCAGATAGGCCGGGAACTTATCTTTGAACTGCTGTAAAGCCGCTCCGTCCAGTTCCGCCACCAGCACCTCCGCCCGATCGGCACCATCCGCCAGCGGTTGTCCCAGGTAATCCAGCACCAAACTGTCGCCACTGTAATCAACGCCATTGCCGTCGCGGCCAATACGGTTGCAGCCAATCACATAGGCCTGATTTTCAATCGCTCTGGCAGCCAGTAAGGTGCGCCAGGCCAGGCGGCGTGGTGCCGGCCAGTTGGCGACGTAAATCAGCACATCGTAATCATTGCGGTTGCGGCTAAACACCGGAAAGCGCAGGTCGTAGCAAATTTGCAGGCAGTAACGCAGCCCGCGCCAGGGCACGATGACCCGCTCGCGGCCTGCCTGATAGGCCTGGTGTTCACCGGCCATTCGGAACAAGTGCGTCTTATCGTACTGAAAGCTCTCGCCCTCCGGGGTCACAAAGTACAAGCGGTTGTAGTACTGGCCTTGCTCTTTGACGGCTACCGAGCCACAAAGCGCAGCGCCGGATAACGCTGCCTGCTGCTTCAGCCAATCCAGGCTCTCACCGCCGGCCGGCTCGGCAACGGCGGCACTGTTCATCGAAAAGCCGGTGGTGAACATTTCCGGTAGCACAATCAAGTCCTGCTGCGGCAAAGTCGCGATGGTTTGCGCCAGGCGCTGGCGATTTTTCTCTGGTGCCTGCCAGTCCAGTTCGGTTTGGACCACAGCAACCTTTACAGCCGACATAACACCTCCGTAGCCTGTTGCAACGTGTACTCTTCTTTGGCAAAACAAAACCGGATCAGCCGCTGCGCCGGCGGTTGGCGGTAAAACACACTGAGTGGAATGGCCGCGACCTTGTGCTCTATCGTAAGCCAACGGCAAAACTCCACATCCGGCTGATCGCTGATGGCACTGTAATCGGCCAGCTGAAAATAGGTGCCCTGTGAGGGCAATAACTGAAAGCGACTGGCTGCAAGCGCCGCCACAAAGCAATCGCGCTTTTGCTGGTAGAAAGCAGCTAATCCGCTGACCTGCTCCGGATGCTGCTCCAGCATGGCGGCCACGGCAAATTGTGCCGGGGTAAAGCTGGAGAAAGTGACGTACTGGTGTACTTTACGAAACTCCGCCATCAGTGCCGCAGGCGCCACACAATAGCCCAGCTTCCAGCCGGTGACATGAAAGGTTTTGCCAAAAGACGACACCACCAGGCTGCGCGCTGCCAGCTCCGGAAAACACAAAGCACTGAGTTGCGGCCGTTCATCAAACACCATGTGCTCGTACACTTCATCACTCAGGCAGTACAAACCATGCTGGCACACTAAGCGTTGCAACTCTTGCCAATCATCCGCCGTAAAAATCTGACTGCTCGGGTTGTGCGGGCTATTGACAATAATCAGCCGGGTGTTGCAATTGATGCTGTCCGCCACCTGCTGCCAGTCCACGTTAAAATCCGGTGCCGTCAGGGCCAGGTGCACCGCGGTGCCACCAGCCAATTGCACCGCCGGGGCATAGCTGTCATAAGCGGGATCAAATACGATCACCTCATCGCCGGGGCGAACCAAGGCCTGAATGGCACAAAATAAGGCTTCTGTGGCACCGGAGGTGACGGTAATTTGCTGCTCCGGGCACACGGTCTGGCGGTAACAACGCGCAATCAAGGCAGCAATTTGCTGGCGCAGCGGCAATACACCAGCCATGGGCGCGTACTGGTTCAGCCCTTGCTGACTATAAGCCGCCAGTTGCTGCACCAAATAAGGATTGCAGCCAAAATCCGGAAAGCCTTGCGACAAATTGATTGCCTGCTGCTCACTGGCCAGTTGCGACATCTGGCTGAAAATCGAGCTGCCAATTTCAGGCAGTTTGGATGGAAAAGTGCTGTGCATAAATGGCCCTGAACATGAACTATCTTTACCTTAGCGTCTGCTGCTACCATTCTGCAACCATCAATAGTCAGATGGAAAGCCAGAGCAGTTGCCAAATTGGTCAGGCATGGTATCATTTCAGACCTTTTTATGTATAGACATCTAAACGTCAGGGCGTTCAGGAGTGCCATTTTATGAATCATGCTGCTCAGCAAGGGCATCAGCTCAACCCCTACGCCATTGCCTTGTGTGCCGCCGGCCGCTGGATTGCCAGCCGCCACTGGGTTCCGGCCACAGGTGGCAATTTCTCCATCCGTAGCGGGCAGCACAGTGCCCTGGTGACCGCATCCGGCAAAGACAAAGGCGAGCTGAGCCCGCAAGACTTATTGCCGGTAAGCTGGCCGGATGGAGAACTGCTATGCCCAGGCAAACCATCGGCTGAAACCGCACTGCATGTTCGTCTTTACCAACTGGATGAATCGATCAAAGCGGTGCTGCATACTCATTCGGTGCAAGCCACCGTTTTTTCCCGGCTGATTCAGACTGAACAACACGTGTTCAACGGCTACGAAATGCAAAAGGCGATCCGCGGCCAGCTCAGCCATGACACCCACTGCCCACTGACGGTGTTTGACAACACCCAGGATATCCCGGCATTGGCTGCCGGGGTCGCCACACGCTGGCAACAGGTGCAAACGGCTTCGGCCTTATTGGTGCGCGGTCATGGTCTTTATGTGTGGGGCCAGAGCCTGGAAGAAGCAAAAAGACATTTAGAGGCCTGGGAATTTCTTATACACTGTGAGTTAGAACGCATCCGACTTACAGGACTTGTATGAATTACCGCGCCCTTGTCACCGATATTGAAGGCACCACCACCCGCATCAGCTTCGTTACGGAAGTGCTGTTTCCCTATGCTGCTAAGCAGCTGCCGGATTTTATCCGTCAGCGCCATGAGCAAGCCGAAGTCGCCTTGCAACTAAAAGCTATTCGTCAGCTGATGAAACAACCAGACGCCAGCCTGGATGCCATCATTACGCAATTGCAGGCCTGGATTGCCGCTGATGAAAAAATCACGCCGTTGAAGGCTTTGCAGGGGATGGTATGGCGACTGGGTTATCAGCAAGGCCATTTCACCGGCCACCTGTATCCGGATGCTGCCGAACAACTGAAAGCCTGGCAGGCCAAAGGGGTACAGTTGTTTATTTACAGCTCCGGCTCAGTGGAGGCGCAGCAACTGTTGTTTCGCCACAGTGACTTTGGCGACTTAACCCCGCTGATCAGTGGCTATTTCGATACCCGCATCGGTGCCAAAAAGGAAATCTCTTCCTACGCGGCCATCCTGCAGCATTTGCAGCTCCCCCCTGGCCAGGTGTTATTTTTATCCGATGTGGTTGCCGAGCTGGATGCCGCCCACCAGTTAGGTATTGCCACCTGCCAGTTGATCCGTGAAGGCCAGCCGGCAGGCAGCCATCCAACGGCAGAGGACTTCTACCAAGTCAACCTATAGTTATTCGAGGTTTCACTATGTCCGCATTAACCGTGTTTTCCAGCTCAGCACCTGAAAAAGTGCTGTACCAGACTCAGAGCGCAGCTGACATTGCTGACAAACTGCAGCAGCTGGGTATTCGCTTTGAACAATGGCAGGCCAATCAGCCGATCGATGCCAGCACCGACAGCGCCAGCATCCTGGCAGCCTACAGCGATGATATCGACCGCTTAAAACAACAAGGCGGCTATGTCACGGTGGACGTGATTTCGCTCAGCAGCGATCACCCGGACAAAGCGGCACTGCGGCAAAAATTTCTGGCTGAACACACCCACAGCGAGGATGAAGTGCGCTTCTTTGTGCGAGGTGAAGGCTTGTTCTGCCTGCATTTGGGCGAACACATCTACCAGGTACTGTGCCAGCAAAACGATTTAATCAGTGTACCGGCGAATACCCCGCACTGGTTTGATATGGGCAGCGAGCCCAATTTTACCGCCATCCGGCTGTTCAATAACCCGGAAGGCTGGGTCGCCAACTTTACCGGCAGCGATATTGCTTCGCGTTTTCCACTGTTGGCGTAACAACTCTGCAATCAGACGATAGGGCCAGCTCCCCCAAGTGGCCCAAGCCTGCACAACCAATCTAATCTGAAGATCCGCAACCCTAGCTTGGCTAGTAAACACCCTCCCCCGAAAAACACAACAACTAAGTCATCACAGCAACCTAGCCATTGAAGCGCACAAAATTCAACCAATCTGCTCAATGCATCACCAGATCGCTTTTTTATCATAAAATTATCAGAGGAAAATCATTGCTTTCATCTACCCCCCCCCCGCATCAAAAAAGATACAAAGGACATCGCTATGCAAATGACATGGCGATAACTTGTTTATTTTTGGAAGGAAGGTTAGGATGAAATTGAATAAACTAATTGCGGGTAGCGCTGCTGCTATCTTACTGACAGCAACTGCTTTTGGCGTTTGGGCTTCTTGCGGGTCTAGCGACTGCGCTCTAGTTGGTGAAACTCTTGTTTGCGCCGTACAAACACCTGAAGGTCCTAGAATCTGTTTCCCTGGCAACCCCTGTAGCGTGGACTGCAATTAGTATACAGCTATACATAAACACGAATGCAGCGGCATTATTGCCGCTGCATTGAAGGTGAACAAAAACATAGTTCAAATGACAATTGAGGAGTACTAACCATGAGTATAGCCGCCAGGTTGTGGTTAACATGTATAGCCCTGTTTACAGTATTTGATACCTGCCAACCACTTTATGCAGCAACACCGACTCAACAGCAAGAAGCCATTCCCCATGACTTCCCAACGGTGGCAAACTTTTTCGTACAAGCTGACTGTCAATTCATCTTTCTTACAGGATATCTTTACAACAGCAAATCCGAACATTGGCTCAGCTCTAGTGAGGCTAGGCAGACATTACCTGAAATAGCCGAATTATTTACCCAAGATTGCGCAGTGCAAAGCTCACCTGAAGAACTGGCAGCAACCTTTAACATTAGCTTGCCAGAGCAAGAAGGTCTCGTATTGCTATATATCGCTCCCTTACAAGGGATGATGGAAACGGATACTTTTTCCCATAGATATATTGAACGCTACTCGCACCATATGGCACTACTGCAACAGCTTGAGGATATTCCACAGTATAAAGTGACCACCCTCTTGACCGGATACAGGCTCAACTAACAACACAAAAACAGTATTGGAAGTATAAAGTGTCCTTGCATATCCCCGATAAAGCAACGTTAAGCCAGCGCTTGCGCTGGCCTGCCTTGTTAGTGCTGATTATTCTGTTGTTGGGCTGGTTGCTGCTGCAATCGTGGCAGCGGTTGACTCAGGGCAATGATCAGCCGTTCAACCTGGCCAAGGTCGATACCGGCGAAGTGGTGGCCGTTGTCACGGGGCAGGGCCGGTTATTACCGCGCCAAAGCCATAGCGTGATGGCCGAAGTAGATGGGGTGATCCAATCGCTTGAGCTGTATCCGGGGACCGAAGTTCAGCCCGGTGATGTGCTGATACGAATGCGCAACCCACTTCTGCAACGGGAAGAAGAACGTGCCCGGCTCGCGGTTTTGGAAGCCAAAGCCGCACAAGAAGCCGCTACCGCCCGGCTGGAGCGGGAAAGCATTGCGCTTGAAAACGAAGTGGCCATGCTGGAAGCAGAAATTCGCTTCGCCGAGCAGGAAATGGACACCTTACAAACCTTGCTGGAGCAACAAATTCTAGCCCGGCTGGATTATTTGCGGGCCCAAACCAAGCTGGAACAATCGCGTTTACGCCACAGTTTAAGTGAGCGCAATGTGCAGGCGTTTCAGCAGGCCCGCCAGGCCGATGAACGAGCCCACCAGTACCGCCTGCAGGAAGCAAAAGAGCATCTGGCGATGATCCAACAAGATTTAGCGCATTTGGTGATACGTGCCGAAAGCCATGGCCTGCTCAACGAGCTAAGCGAGCATGTTGAAGTTGGTAAGCCAATGCGTCGCGGCGATATTGTGGCGCAAATTACCGAGCCAAGCTCTTTGTATGCTGATATTTTAATTGCCGCCTCCGATGCCAGCAGGGTGCTGCCTGGCCAGAGTGTTCAAGTACAGGTGCGGCAGCATCAACTGCAAGGTACCGTGCTGCGGGTGCATCCCAGCGTGCAGCACAACCAGGTCCGGGTAGAGGTAGCACTGCCCGGCCAATTGCCCAACAACGCCCGCGCTAACCTGGATATCAGTGCCCGCATTATTACCGCCCAAACCGATGCCGTTGTTCGGGTTCCGCCGGTGCTTGGCCTGCGGGATGGCCACAGCGCTACCAGTATTTTTGTGCACCAGGGCGATCATTTTGTACGGCGCCAGGTGCATGTGGGCATTTTAGGGCGGGACTACATGGAGATTGTCGATGGTTTGCAGCCCGGCGACCAGATCCTGCTGGATCCACCGGCCCGGTTACAACAGCAAACCATTATTTCAACCAAGGAGTTAACGCGTGGCTGAACTGATACAACTGCAGGAACTGCAACACAGCTTCGGCCAAGGCCAATTAAAGCAACAAGTGCTGCATGGCATTTCGCTGAGCATCCAAGATGGCGAAAGCGTTGCCATTACCGGCCCCTCAGGCAGTGGCAAATCCACGCTACTCTCCATTCTTGGCTTATTGGATACAGCAACCGCAGGCCAGTACCTGCTGCGTAACCAGCCGGTCAACCAACTAAGCCGGCAGCAAAAAAACCAGGTGCGTAACCGCCATATAGGCTGGATTTTCCAGAACTTCAATCTGATTGCCGATATGACGGCACTGGAAAATGTCGCCTTGCCGCTGCGCTTTAACCCGGAGGTGGCAACCAGTGCCTACCGGCAACGCGCCGCCGAGGTGTTGGCCCAGGTGGGCCTGGCCGATAAACTGCACGCCAGGCCATCCAAGCTTTCTGGCGGCCAGCAGCAACGGGTAGCCATTGCCAGAGCCCTGGTGAACAAACCCGGGCTCATATTAGCCGATGAGCCCACCGGCAACCTGGACTCGGCCACCGGCCAGAGCATTATGGACTTGCTGCTGCAACTGGCCACCGAAGGCTCTGCCCTGGTGATGGTGACCCATGATCCAACCATAGCCAGCCAGTGTCAACGCTCCGTGCACCTGGTTGATGGACGCCTTAGCCATGCAAACTAGTAACCTGGCTTTTCAACTGGCGATGGAGTGGCGTTACTGGCAAGGGCAACGCCTGAAGCTACTTTTTATAATGGCTTGCTTTGCGTTGCTTTGTGCCTTGCTTACATTGATTTTGCAACTTGGCCATCAATTGTTTGTCGCACCACCAACCTGGAGCAAACCTACAGACTACCTGTACACTCTGGCCCGGCAGCATACCGATGGCCGGCTGGCGCCGCTGCATCGCCAGGCCATTGATACCGCTGCCGAAACGCCAGGCGTCCAGGCAGCAGCCTGGTTTAGCCTGCAAAGCACCCACTTGCAATTGGCCGCAGAGCCAGAGCAGCCACTGCAGGCCCTGTTTTATTCCGATAGCTTTGCCACGGTGCTTGGTATTTCGCAGCTATCGCCCAGCGAAACCCCGGGGGTCTGGTTAAGTGAGCGCTTTTGGCGCGAACAGTTGCAAAGCACTCCAGATGCTATCGGCCAGCTGGTTAGTCATCCACGGTTTCCTATCGCTCTGCCCATTGCCGGCGTCTTACCGGCCAGCCTGAACCGGATAGGCCCTTTTCAGCCTGACCTTTGGTTGTCGGACCACTGGTACCGCTACCTCACCCCCTTTGCTGCCGATTCTGGCTTGATGCTGGATCGTTTTCTGCAAGCCGCACCTCTTTATTACGGCATCTTAGCCGCTACAACACCATTATCACCCCAGGCGCTGACTGAACATTTGCAGCAGCAAGATTTAACGGTACCGGGCATGACCATGGGCGGCGATGGCTCGGAGCTGATTGTGCATGCTGGCCTAAACCTGGACCCACCAGCCCGGCTGAAACTGCTGCAGCAATGGCAGCTGGGACTGGTACTGCTGCTTGGTTTTGGCCTGGTGCTTAGTTTCAATACCTTCACCGTTTTTACCAGCCGGCTGATCCAACAGCAAGAACATTACCGCATTCAACAAATACTAGGCGCCAGTATGCTGCAGCTGCTGCGCGGTCCCTTGCTGGTTGCGGCGATGTTAATTGCTGCTACAGCCCTGTTCTCGGCACTGCTAAGCCTTGGCTTGCTGCAACTGCTGCACAGCGACCAGCTGCAGAGCGTGGTAGGCGAAGCCGGCCTGTCGCTCGACTGGCAGCGTTGGTTCGCCGCCCTGGCTTTGGTCGCCAACTTGTTGCTTGGCTGCACCTGTTTGCCCGTGCTGCGTTTATCACGGCAGGCGCTTTTCAGCCGGCAAACCGGACAAAGTCGCAGTCGCGGCCAGAAATGGCTGGCACAACTCAATTTAACCGCCCAACTATGGGTTGCTCTGGTGGCACTGGCTTTTATGCTTGGCCTGAGCTGGCAGCAATGGCAGCAGTTTCGCAGTTATCCGCTGGATACCGGGCTGATGGCTCTGCCGGTGCAGCAACAAGCCACCGGGTTCGACTTTTCTGCTCTGGTACAAGACAATGTTCCTCAGGTGCAGGCCGCAGAGGTTGCCTTTGAAGTTGGCTCCTTTGACAGCCAAAGCAGCAATGAGTTGAAAGACGATCGCTTGGCGGCCCCCATCGCCATTCAACAACGCATCGTAAGTGGCAATTATTTTTCCCGCTTGCAGATACCCATCCTGCAGGGAGAGAACGACTGGCAGCATGGAGTGGTGATCAATCAAACACTGGCTCGCTTGCTGCAGGCGGGCAGTGAAACCCCACTACTGGGAAGTGAACTGAATCTAGGCAGCTTTGCCGGACGCCATCCGATAGTCGCCATCGTTGCAGATATTCCCCATCAGGGCTTTAGCCAGAGTGCTCAACCAGCAGCCTACTTGCATCATCAGTCTGCCGCCATGTTGGTGCAATTTAACCGCACCCTCGAGCTATATTTCCCTGCAGAGCACCAGGCCCGACTAAAGCCTGCTTTAACGGGGTGGCTTGAGCAACAACTGGCAACCCCCCAGTTTTTACCAGTAAAATCACTTGCTGAACTGTTGCAGCAACAAGATCGAGAGAGTCGTCAATTACTAAAGTTCAGCAGCGGTATGATTTTGCTGGTGCTGATCACGGTTTTTTTCAGTCTGTACTACCAAGTAAGAAACCGCATCTTGTTAGAACGGCAAGAATACGGGGTGCTACTAGCCCTTGGTGCAGACGACTGGCGATTACTCGCCAGAGCGACCAGCCAACCCTTATTGGGACTGCTGATCACACTGCCTCTGGCGCTGGCAGCGCTGGCCTGGCTGCTTCACTCCAGCGGCTGGCTATCAGCTTTTGCACTGCAATTTAACCCGGTGATTTTTGTCTTTGCAGCGGTCTTGTTGCTGCTAATGGCATGGATGGCAGCTCTGGCACCTATTATCGGGTTGCTTAAAAAGCCAATTTTTGGACTGCTACGCACGCATTGAGCAAGTATGTGCATAGCTGAGTTTTTTTCACCCGACGCATGGATTTATCTCCTTTGTCAGCAAAGCAGAAACAACTTAGTCTATCCCTGTCGCCCCGAAAAGGCGGTTCCACCCTGTCTATCCTTGTCTTTTGCCCGGAGCTTGCTCCGGGCATTTTTTATGCGGATACGGCTAACCGGGTTAATGCACCGGCTGCCACAGCCACCTGATCGAACACGCCACTATCCAGTACCCAGCCAGTGACCAGCTTGGCCGGGGTTACATCAAAGGCCGGGTTAAACACCGGTGCTTGCTCCGGCGCCCAGCAAACCTGGCCAAAACTACCCCTCACGCCGCGCACTTCCGCCGCTGGGCGCTGCTCAATCGGGATCTGGCTGCCGTCGCTGCAGCTGGGATCGACCGTGGTATGCGGGGCCACCACATAAAACGGGATCTGATGATAATGCGCTAATACGGCCAGATTGTAAGTACCGACTTTGTTGGCGAAGTCGCCATTGGCGGCAATCCGATCCGAGCCGACAAAGATGCGGTCGACCTCGCCCCGAGCCATCAGCATAGCGGCCATATTGTCGCAAATCAGCTGGTACGGAATGCCAAGTTGCTGACACTCCCAGGCAGTTAACCGCCCGCCTTGCAGCAGGGGCCTGGTTTCATCCACCCAGAGCTGGATCTGCTTGCCCTGCTGATGCGCCAGCCGCACTACGCCAAGCGCAGTGCCAACCCCGGCCGTTGCCAAACCACCGGTATTGCAATGCGTCAGCAAACGCTCGCCCGGCTGCACCAGAGCTGCGCCATGTTCAGCCATCTGCAGGCACAGCTGCACGTCTTCGGCAAACAGCTGCTCGGCGCAGGCCACCGCCGCGCTGACATAATCGGACTGCTGTAAGGCGGCTACCATCGCATCCAGATTATTCATCAGATTGACCGCGGTAGGCCGGGACGCTCTGAGTACTTCAGCACTGTGCAGCAGCTGCGCACGGCTATCACCCTGTTCAGCCCGGTAAGCCAGCAACAAGGAGGCTGCAATACCAATCGCCGGAGCGCCGCGTACCTGCAATTGCTGAATCATCGTCACCATCTGCTCAACCTGCTGGCAATGCAGCCAGCGTTGCTGATGCGGCAACAGCGTCTGATCCAGAATAGACAACTGGCCTTGTTCGGTTTTAATGCTAAGACCCATCATGTTTTTCATGCGTTATGCCTTATTTAGCCTTGCAGACGTCTAGAATGTTTGCGATTATGCAGCTCTTCTATTGGCCTGACAAGTCCGGATCCATTATGAGCGACTATCACATCTTTACCGCAGACGGTGCCAGACACTTTGCCCTCAGCCATGCTGATGCCTTTCGTGACAGCGATCAGCTGGAAGCAAAAGAATTTGGTGACGGCAATCTGAATTTGGTATTCAGGGTCAAAAACCAGCATGGCCGCAGCCTGATTGTGAAACAAGCCCTGCCCTATGCCCGCTGTGTCGGCGAAAGCTGGCCATTAACCATTGATCGGGCACGGATAGAAGCGGAAGTACTGCTGCGCCATGGCCGGCTTTGCCCCGAGCATACCGTGCAGGTGCTGCATTACGATCCTGCTCTGGCTGCCATCCTGATGGAAGACCTGGGCCAGCTGGAAATACTACGTAGTGCTTTGGTTGCAGGCAAACAGTTCCCCTTACTGGCCAGCCAGATGGCCCAGTACCTGGCCCACACCTTATTTCATACCAGCGACTTTGTTTTAAATGGCTTGCAAAAAAAGGCTGAAGTCGCCCGTTTTTTAAACCCGGAGCTTTGCCTGATCACCGAAGATCTGTTCTTTACCGATCCCTACTGCAACCATGAGCGCAATAACATTCATCAGGCCATTTTGCCGCAGGCACGCGAGCTGTGGCACGATGACGCCTTGCAGGCAGAGGTTGCACGACTAAAAGCAGACTTTTTATCCAAACCACAGGCATTGCTGCATGGTGATGTGCATAGCGGCAGTATTTTTGTCAGTGCGACACAGTGCAAAGTGATCGATGCTGAGTTTGGCTTTTACGGCCCTATTGGTTTTGATGTTGGCAGCCTGCTGGGTAATTTATTACTCAGTTATGCCGGTCAGTTTGGTTTGCAGGAAGACACCTCTGTCCGTGAGCAGCAACAAGCGTATCTGCTTGAGCAAATTGCAACGCTCTGGCAAGGATTTGCCAGTGAATTTAGCCAGCTGATGCAAACCCAGACCAAAGAAAGTAGCTTTGCCAGCAGCAGTTATCAAAGCTTTTTCTTGCAACAAGTGCTGGCCGACAGCATTGGCTATGCTGGCTGTGAGCTCATTCGCCGTACGGTAGGTCTGGCCCATGTGGCTGATTTAGAACAAATCCGCAATGAGCCACAACAAGCCCGTTGCGAGCGCTTTGCGCTGGCGCTGGGCCGGCAGTTGATCTTACAACGCCACGAGTTGACAACTATCCAGCAGTTGAACACTCTGGTACAGCACCTGCCACTACCGGCCTGAGTCAGCTACCAATATTTTGTTACAATTTAACAACCCGCCAGTGCAACCCTCAGCAGCTGTACTGGCTTTTTTGTGGCAGAATCTGGGTTCCTGTTTTTAGGCGAGTCATCATGGATGATTGAAGTACAACAGCTGCAAAAAGTGTTTGGCCAGGGCGATAATCAAGTTGTGGCTCTGCAAAACATAGATTTGCGCATTGAAGAAAATGAATTCGTTGCCGTTATGGGCACCTCTGGTTCGGGCAAGTCGACCCTGATGAATATCCTTGGTTGCCTGGATACGCCAAGCGGTGGCCGCTATCAGTTGGCTGGCCAAAATGTAGCCGAGCTAACCGATGAAGCGCTATCCGCCATTCGCAATCAATCCATTGGCTTTATCTTCCAGTCTTTTCACTTGCTGCCACGCTTAACGGCTCAGCAAAATGTTGCCCTGCCATTACGCTATAGCGCTATCCCGGAAGATGAAGCCCTTGCCAAAGCAGCAAAGCTTTTGCAGCGCGTTGGTCTGGGCCATCGAGTCAGCCACAAACCGCATGAAATGTCTGGGGGGCAACGTCAACGGGTAGCTATCGCCCGAGCCCTGATCAATGATCCTAAAGTCATTTTTGCCGATGAGCCCACGGGCAACCTGGACAGCAAAACCTCGATTGAAATTATGCAGCTGCTAAAAGAGCTGCACCTGCAAGGCAATACCATCGTCATGGTGACGCACGAAGATGAAATCGCAGCCTGGGCCAAACGTGTCATTCGCATGCGGGACGGCGTTATTTTGGAGGATAGTTCATGTCAGCAATGAGCCTGCTGCTCTGGTCACTGCTCGCCACCAGCCAACCGGCACCGGTGTTGCTGACCGGCACCCTGCAATCGTCGGAGCGGCAAAATGTGGTCTCGCCAATGAGCGAGAACTGGCGGGTACAGGTGCAATGGTTAAAGCCGGAAGAAGAACCGGTGCGTGCTGGTGATCTGGTGGCAGTGTTCGATGCCGGTAGCCTGCAAAGCACCATTGAACGACTGAAAACCCAGGTCGATACCGCCCGCGATCAATTAAAAAAACTGCAGTTACAACACGATCTCACCGTGATGGAAGCACGCTACGAGTGGCAACGTCGCAGCTTGCTGCAGCAAAAAGCCGGTATTGATGCCGCAGTGCCGCGCACCAATCTGAGTGAGTACGATTATGAACTCTATCAGCTGGATTATCGCCGGGCAGAAACAGCCACGGAACAAGCCTTGAAGGCGCTGCAACTGGCAGAAGTGGCCCGTGACACCGAGCTGACCAAACAAAAATTGCAAATTGAACAACAACTGGATGAGTTGCAGGATGCAGAGCATCAGTTATCCGACATGAGTGTTACCGCCGAGGTGGATGGAGCAATCAGCTACGGCCTGCACCCTTGGTATGGGACCCCGGTGTTTTCCGGCATGACGGCGCAACCCGGCTGGCTAATTGCCCAGGTACATGCCGAAAACCAATTGCTGATTGAAGCCTGGGTACACGAAACGGACATGCAAGCCTTGCAGCAAGCCCGACAATTCACCGCTTTGTTCGATAGCGCACCCGATACCGAATTTAACGTGAAACTGCAAGCACTGGCGCAGCAAGGTGAACGTCGGCGTCAGCTGGGACAGGGCCTTTATTTTCGTGCTGAGTTTTACGCCGAACAGCTGCCAATCGCCGATGCCCGCCTGGGTCTTGGCCTCCTTATTAAGGTGATGCCATGAAACAGCTTTTTGTTTTCCTAGTAAGTGCAGCCATCTGCCTGCTGCTGCCAGCCTGTCAGTCCGAAGCACCAGCCAATGCGGATACACAACGCCAATCGATCCGTGCCACCGGTCAGCTGTTTGCCGCAGGTAGTCAGCAAATTTCCCCGCCAAGTGTCAGCCGGATGTGGCAGTACAACATTCAACAGATGGCGCCGGAGTCCAGCCTGGTCTCGGCAGGTGATATGGTGGTTGCTTTTGATGGCCAAACATTGATGGAGCAGTTGCGCAACAAGCAAATGGAGCTGAGCAGCCTGCGTCAGGAGCAAAGCAATCAGTTGCAGCAAGATGAAGAGCGGCATGAAGAACTGAAGTTAGAGCTGGCCGAGCGCCTGATGGATTATCAGCGTTTCCAGCGCCGGGCTGAAATTGTTGATCACTCCCGCTCAGCCAATGAGCGCGAAAAAGCGCGTATTGATTACACCATCGCCGCTAATCAGCATACTCTGGCCCAATCCCGGCTGGAGTTTCATCAACAACAACGCCAGGTGGAAGCCCAGTTACTACAATCCCGTGTCAGCCGACTGCAATCGGAGATTAACCAATTGCAGCAAGAGCTGGCCAGCATGCAGGTGAAAGCGCCTTTTGATGGCATGGTGATTTACCTGCCCAATTTTCAGGGCGAAAAATCAGCCGTCGGTGACACCGTGCAATTCGGGCACCCGGTGGCAGCAGTCAGCCAACTGGATACCTTAAAAATACGTGCCGAACTCGATGAGGTCGATATCCGCTTTGTTCGTCCGGGCTTACGGGTACAGATCACGCTGGATGCCTACCCGGAGCGCAGCTTCTCCGGCCTGGTCGAAGAGCTGTCACCGTCTGTGCGCAACAAGTCCAATCAACAACTGAACCGGGTGGTCGATGCCACCATCAGCTTCGATGATCTGGATACCAGCATTATGCGACCAGGCATGACAGCGCGCCTGACCATTCAGCTCAGTCGCAGGGAGGCATCATGACAGCAAGAACCATCGGCTTGCTCGCAGTACTGCTCGGCCTGACCGCCTGCCAGACCGAGACTGACCCCACCCCGGCATTGCAGCTGAAACCGCAGCCTTTTATCCATCAGGTGCAGGCCGAAGGGGAACTGTTTGCCGTCAACTCCACCAGTATTAATGCACCGCAGGCCCAGGGGCCGCGGCTGATTGCTGAAATTCAGGCCGAATTTACCGAGCTGCAACCGGGCGATCTGATTGTGCGCTTCGATGCCCGCCAGCTGCAACGCGAAGAGCGTAATGCTCAGCATGGCATCGCTACCATCGATACCGAGCGTACCCAGCAACAAAGTCAACAAGCGTCCGAGCTGACCAGCCTGGCACTGAGCCAGGCGTTAGTTGGCCAGGAGTTTGGTTTTGCCGATCGTTTCAGCATTGATGATGTGCAAATTCGCTCCCGGCTGGAGATCCTGGACTCCTTACAGAATCGCGATTACCTGGAAGAGAAAAAGCAGTTTTTAACCTGGCAGCAAGACAGTTTTACCATTAAATCATCCGGCGAACAGGAGTTACTACAATTACGGCTCAATCAACAGCAGACCTTACTGGAAACGGCACAAACCGGTTTAAATGCCTTAGAAGTAAGGGCACCCCATGCCGGTATTTTGCAATTGGATAGTGACTGGCGTGGTCAAAAAGCGGAAGTTGGCAGCATGGTGTTTCCTGGCCGGCGCATTGGCAGCCTACCGGATCTAAGTTTGCAGCATCTGAAACTCTATGTGATCGAGCACGAGGCCGCCGGCCTGGCCGTTGGCCAACCGGTTCAGTTTGCGCTGGCGGCTCACCCTGCCACACAATTTTCCGGTGAGGTGGTGCGTGTTGGTCAGGTAGCTCAATCCAGACAACGGCGCGATCCAAGGCGCTATATCGAAGTCGAAGTCGCCCCGACCGAGCAATCTCCGCTGTTTATGCCAGGCAGTCGTGTCATGGGGCAGATTCAGCTGGCCAGTGCCGATGCACTTTTGCTGGTACCGCTGCAATCGCTGTTTAGTGAAGAGAATCAACTCTATGTCTGGCAACGTCAGGGCAACCGCTTTGTACGACAACCCGTGGAAATAGGCCAGAAAAGCCTGACCCATGCAGAAATTGTTTCAGGTGTGAAAGCAGGTGATCAAATAGCACTCACTGAGCCGGAGGCAGCACCATGAATGGCACTATCTTGATTCGAGATACTCTGGCCGAGCTGGCTCAGCACAAATTACGCACCTTTTTAACTCTACTGGGCATGATTTTTGGCGTTGGTGCCGTCATCGCCATGCTGAATATCGGCGAAGGTGCCGAGCGTGAAGCGCTGAAAACCATCGAGACCATGGGCCTGCGTAACCTGATTGTCGAGGGCCGCAGCTTTGATGAAACCACCCTGCTGGAACACCGCAAACACTCACTAGGGTTAACCCTGGGCGATGTGCACGCCGCCATGGCCACGCTGCCGGGAGTGACCGCCTTTAGCGCCGAGCGCAGCATTGAGCGTTACGCCATTATCAGTCACTTTGGCAAAAGTGACGGCGAGGCATCGGGAGTAAGCCCCAGTCACTTTGAGCTCAGCAGCCTGCCGTTTACGGAAGGTGAGCCTTTTACCGAACAGCAGGACCGCATAGCGGCTCCGGTTGCCGTACTTGGCTCTGCCATGGCACGGCAACTGTTCCCTGCCGGTAATGCGCTTGGCAATTATGTCAAAGTGAATCATGTCTGGTTGCAGGTGATTGGTGTGCTGGACGAGCCTTATCAGGGCAGCCAGGATTTCCAGGGCGTTGAGCTTGGTGGTGAGCAGAACCAGTTGTTTATGCCCCTTAATACCGCGCAAAGCCGTTTTAGCAGTGGCCATTTGGCCGCCGAGTTGGATGCTTTTCGCCTGCAGCTGGCCGATGGGACTGATACCGCTGCTACAGCCCGGGCGTTGCAGCATCTGCTGCAATACCGCCACAATGGCATTGATGATTACACCCTGATCGTCCCCGCAGCTTTGCTGGCGCAGCAAAAACAAACCCAGCAGATTTTTAATATTGTTATGTCCTGCGTGGCGGGCATCTCGTTGCTGGTTGGTGGTATTGGCATTATGAACATTATGCTGGCAACGGTGCTGGAACGTACCAAAGAGATAGGCTTGCTTAGGGCAGTAGGCGCCACCCGCAAAGACATCAAGGTGCAGTTCATCGCTGAAAGCTTCGCCATTGCGGTCGCTGGCGGTGTGCTTGGCATTGTATTTGGCATCGTGTTATCCGAGCTGATTGCCTTTTATTCAGGCTGGGCGGTCAGCTGGTCGCTGCCAGCTATCGTGCTCTCTTTTAGCATCTGTGCTTTGATAGGGCTCAGTTTCGGTGTCTATCCGGCGATGCGCGCTGCCGAGCTGGACCCAATCACGGCGCTGCAAACGGACTAACACCCGGCCATAAAATAACTTGCCAGAACGCCGATCCAGGTCTTAACTCAACCTATCTGCGTTCTGTGGGTTCTTTTTATGCGCATCGTACTGATCTGCCTTAGTTTGTTTCTATTTCCTGCCCAGGCCAAGGTGTTGTGGCAGGATTTTCGGCTGACGTACCTTTATGGCGAAAACTACCGGCTAGGCGATCCCAGCCGCCATGTGTTGACCATTGAACACGCTGCCAATACCAGTTGGGGCGATAACTTCTTTTTCCTCGACCATATGCGGTTTAAAGACGGCACCCGCACCAACTATGCCGAACTGCAGCCACGTTTTAGCCTAGGTAAGAATACCAGTGGCAACTACCAGTTTGGTCCGGTCAAGGATGTACTGCTGGCCGGTCATATTGAGATGAGTAGCTTTGCCACCAACTACCTGTATGGTGCCGGAATGGATTTAGCCGTGCCAGGCTTTCGTTTTTTTCAGGCCAATGTCTACCGGCGTAACAACGACAAAGTCGCCAATAACTGGCAACTGACGCTGGTTTGGGCCTACCCGTTTACGCTCGGCAACCAGCAGTTTTTACTGGATGGCTTTATGGACTGGGCCAGCAGCAGTGACGATCAACGGGCCAACCTGAACCTGACACCCCAGCTGAAATGGCTGGCCAGCCCGCATCTTGGCATGGAAAGTCAGCTCTGGCTTGGCATTGAATATGTGTTCTGGCGCAATAAGTTCGGCGTTGCCGACAGCCCGGCACTGCGCAGCCACGAAAACAATATCAATCTGTTGATGAAGTGGCACTTCTGACACGAGCTGTTTGCAGTTACAGCGATGAAGCTGCCCGCAAAAGCTGCTAGCATAGAACAATCCAGGTTATTTCGGAGCACATCATGGCCATCCAGCTTCAGTGCATCTGGCAGCAGGCAGCACACAATGCCTTTACCGATCTGATCCATTTTAACCGTACCTTCTGGTGCGTGTTCAGAGAAGGCAGTGCCCATATCTCCCCTGACGGCCAGTTTCGTATCCTGCGCTCGCTCGATGGTGTGCATTGGCTCAGCACCACCGTCATCGCGAGCAAAAAGGCGGATTTGCGTGATGCCAAATTCAGTATTTTGCCCGATGGCCGCTTGATGCTGTATGGTGCCGGCGCTTTGCACGACCGCAGCCAGCACAGCCACCAAAGCTATGCCTGGTTTTCGGATGATGGCCTGCACTGGTCAAAGGCTGTGCCAATTGGCGAGCCCAATATCTGGATCTGGCGGCTCAGCTGGCACCAGCAGCAAGGGCTGGCCATTGGCTACAAATGTGGCAAACCACACTTTATCCGCAGCTATCTGACGCAAAACGGTTGCGATTACCAGCCGATTCACCCGGATAGCTACAGCGGCAGTTACGCCAACGAAAGTGGCTTGTTGTTCGAGCCGGATGGCACCGCGCTATGCTTGCTGCGCCGCGATCCACACCATGGCCTTTATGGCCGCGCCAGGCCGCCCTATCAGCAATGGGACTGGCGCGATATTGGTTGTCGCATCGGCGGACCCGAGTGGCTGGAGCTGCCAGATGGCCGCTTGCTGGCCTGTGTGCGGCTGTACGATGGCCGAGTGCGCACCAGCTTGTGCTGGATAGACCGGCACAGTGGCCAACTGACTGAATGGCAGACCCTGCCCTCCGGCGGCGACTGCAGCTATGCCGGCATGGTGCTGCTGGGCAGTAAAGTCTATATCAGCTACTACTCGTCACATGAAGGCCAGAGCCGGATTTATTTGGCAAGACTGACGGTCTAAAGCGTTGCGGTATCAGGCGGCTCCTGATACCGCAGAAAGGGATCAGTACTTAATACTGCAGCCATAAGGCCGGGTGACTGGTTTGCTCACCGGCTGGCCGGCGAGGACTTCGTTACCAGCATTGGCCAGGTAGGCTTCCGCTCTTGGAATATCCTCTGGATTGGCCGTTGGAATGCTGTCGATGCCGCCCATGTACAGCAGGTTGCCATCGGCACCAATTACATACATATGTGGCGTGACACGGGCATCGAAGGCGCGCCCCATATCGCCGCTTTCATCCAACAATACGGCCGCAGGCTGGGCGCCACGGCTGGCGGTCAGCTCGTTGGCTTTTGCCGGGCTAACATGGCCCTGGCTGCCTGGCTTGGATGAAATCACGCTTAGCCAGACCGTATCAGCATCCACAAAGTGCTGCTGCAGTCCCTGCATGTTGTCGCTGACGTAATGTTTCACGACAAAGGGACACTCGTGGTTGGTCCACTCCAGAATCACATTCTTGCCGGCAAAATCGGCCAGTGAGTGGGTTTGGCCATGGCTATCGACCACGGTAAAATCCGGAGCCGGAGCGCCAATTTGTGGCGCGGCAGCCACCGCTGTCACCGTACCAGCCAGCGCCAGGGCGCTAAAGAGTTGCTTCAGTTTCATGGTATTACTCCGTTTCATGTTTACGTAAGCAGCCACTACGGCTCTGGCTGCATGATTAAGTGCCAGGCACTAACTACCCGACGATGCATTTGCCAACTGCGCCAGCTGATCGCGAAGCGTATTTGGCGTTAAAATCTGTGGCAGAATTTTTGGCTCCTGTCCCGGCCAGTACAGCACATACAAGGGCACACCATCGCGCTGATACTGTTGCAAATAAGCATGGATTTCAGCGCCTCTAAGCGTCCAGTCACCTTTTAAGTAGGTCACGCCATAGTCCGTCAGTGCATGGCGGCTGCTGTCAGTATTAAGCGCCACCCGTTCATTGACCAGACAAGTAATGCACCAGTCAGCGGTCATATTCACCAGCACCGGTTGCTGATCCGCTTGCAGTTCAGCCAAGCGCGCCGGGCTCCAGGGTTCCCAGTGCCGGTTCTCCGCACTTTGCTGCGCCCCTTGCTGTGGTTGCAACAGCACCAGCAGTAAGATAGCCAGCAAAGCAAACACCCAGCTCAGCTGCGGAGCCAACCGAAAGCCCTGCCCCAGCTGTTGCCGGCCCCAGAGCCACAGTGCAGCGGCAAGGCAAACCAAACCGACCAGCACCAGCGCCTGTGCATCCACTCCGGCCTGACGGCCAAGCACCCACAGCAACCAGACCGTGGTTAAATACAAAGGATATGCCAGCCATTGCTTCAAGGTATCCATCCAGACACCGGGCTTTGGTAATAAGCGGGCCAGACGGCGGCTGTACGCCAATAGCAAGAACGGCAATGCCATGCCAAAGCCAAGCGCTAAAAACACCAGCAAGGCCACCGGGGCCGATTGGGTGACCGCATAGCCAAGGGCTGCGCCCATAAAAGGCGCCGTACAGGGACTGGCCACAATCACCGCTAGTACTCCGGTAAAGAACGAGCCCTTAGCGCCCTGCTGCTGACCAAGGTTCGATCCCAATTGCATTAAGCGACTGCCAAAATGCACCAACCCGGATAAACTCAGGCCCAACGCAAAGAACAGGTAAGCCAGTGCCCCAACCAGCCAGGGGTTTTGCAACTGAAAGCCCCAGCCCACTGCAGCACCTGCCGCTCGCAAGCCTATTAACGCCAGAGCCAGCACAGCGAACATTGCCAGCACACCGAGCGTATAACTCCAGGCGTCGCGCTTTTGCCGGGCAGCATCGCCACTGTTGTTGGCCAGGCTGATGGCCTTTAACGACAACACCGGAAAAACACAGGGCATCAAATTCAGGATCAGGCCGCCACCCGCCGCCAGCAGCAGCGCCAGTAAAAATGCGGCCAGGCCAAAGTCGGCAGCTGCCTGCGCAGCGCCAGCTGCATCCAACCGCTGCGCTTGCACCACAAAGGATTGCGGGCCACTGGTCAGCACAATCTCAATCTGCTCTGGTGCCTGATGAAAATAGGTATTCTGTGGCTGACGGATCAGTAAACTACCATCCTGCCAGCTGATCTCCTGCTCACGGGCATGCTCAACCAGATCGGTTGCCGCCACAAAAAAAGCGTCCACCAGCAAATCGTCTTTGGACTCGATCACTGCCGAAAACACGCCATCCTGCAGCTGATAGGAAGCAGCCCGCTGCAAAGCCACCGGTTGCGCTGCCTTACCTTGCTCAAACAGCGGACGGTGGTGCTCTGACACTGCCGGCTGGCGTGCCACCGCCAACGGCAACTCAAACGCCATATCACCCGGAATACAAATTTCTTCGCACACCAGCCAGGAGGCGTCGGCTTTAACGAGCAAGCCGGTACCGGTGTAATCAGCCGGTAAGGTCACTTCGCTTAATAGCACTGTGGAGCCTTCAAAGCCGTAATTCATCAAAGGTGGGATGGAAAAAGCCTGTGGCGCTGGCCACTGAATATCAGAAACAGTCACCCCTTCTGGCAGTTGCCAGCGGATCTGGGTCGGCATCCCTGAGTCACCGGGGTTTTGCCAGTAAGTATGCCAATGCTCTTGCGGTAATAAATGCAGCGCCAGCAAAAATGTCTGGCCAGGAGAAACCGTCTGGTGCGAGCTCACCAGCTCCACCTGTATATGCGGTGCCTGCTTCCAGCCCGTCGAAACTGCCTGCGCGCTTGCTGCCAGCACGGAAAGTAGCAGATACAATATAACCATCAGTAGCTGTCGGATCATGGGGTCACACATCGAATAACATGGCAGTTCAGTGTACGCCATCCTGCAGGGGGGAGATCAAGCTCCAGGGCTTTTCTGCGACTAGGCCCCAAGAAAAAACGACCAGCCCCGGCTGCACCACGTCGGTGATACGCACCAAAAGAGTGCACCGACAACGCGAAATTTGCTTAACATTAAAACAAAAAAACAGCCCTGACAGAAAGGCACAAGTCTTGCTGTACCTTTTCGGCTACCATTGTCCAAATGACTATCAGGAGTTTGTAATGTCGACACGCCTGCCGCCCCTGCGAGGCCTGCGCTGTTTTTGTCTGGCTGCCGACAATCTCAGTTTCAAACATACCGCCGAACAGCTGTACATCACCCCATCGGCGGTCAGCCATCAGATCAGGCAACTGGAAGAGGATTTGGGCCTAAGCCTGTTTGTACGAAAGACCCGGGCGCTGGAGCTGACGCCGGCTGGCAAGAGCTTTTATCTGGCCATTCAGCCTGTGATGCAGCAGCTGGTACATACCATCAGCGAGTTCAGTCAAAATGCCGGCAGCAAGGAGGTCAGTATCAGTATGCCGGAGTTTTTTGCCAGCGAACTCTTTATGCCACGTTTACGGGGTTGGTCGACGCAATATCCAGCTATCAACTTGCGGGTGGATACCGTGAAGACCCGCAGCGATCCCAGCCGCCCAACCGATGTGTCCATTATCCTTTCTGGCAGTCCGCCGCAGGCAGCCCTGTGCCATGAGCTTTTTGCCATCAGTTACCAACCCGCCTGCAACCCCAGCCTGTATGAGCAGTGCAGCCGGTTGGGGCTAGATGCACTCAATCAATTGCCCTTGCTGCTGCATCAATCCCGGCCCCATGCCTGGCATCAGTGGGCCGAGTTTGCCGGCATCGAGCATTTTCGCCCCAAACAAATCCTGCAGCTCGACAGCATGTTTGGCATGGCGCGTGCGGCAGAGCAAGGATTGGGCATTGCGCTGATCCCGATGCCGATCAGCCAGGCCTGGTTTCATAGCGGCGCTTTGGTCGCTCTGTTTGATGGCAGCTGGACTACCCGGGATAAGTATTACCTAATCCAGCACCGGCAACAGCCGGAGCGGCCAGAAATCCAGTGGTTGATTGACTGGGTGCTGGCCAGTTTTGAGCAGTACAGATGAGTTTTGCTCAACCATCGGTCTTTTTTTTATCGTTTGTAGGATTAGAGGGTAGTCTCTACAGTTAGGGCTGTCAGCACCTTTGGCTGACAGCAACTGGAGAGTCACCATGAACGCGAAATATTCTATGATTGGTTTACCTGTGGCAGCTTTACTGCTTGCCTGCTACGCAGGCTTGGTGAGTGCCAGTAACCTTTATCAAATGGCCATTGTTGAAACAACGCCAGGCGCCAGCGCGATCCAGCAGGGCGATGCGGCAACAGGCCTGAATACCTTACAAACTAGCAAAGCCGATACCGATGCCTTTGCCAGGACCATGGCGCTTTGTGTCGCCAATACCCAGCTGGCCGATATCAGCGGTGCCAGCTCGGCCTGTACCCGCGCCATCACTCTGGCTCGCAGCCAGGCGCAGGCTTCGGCAGCCGAGCGACGCGAAATGCAAGCGCTGGCACTCAGCAACCGCGGCGTGATGCACTGGGTGGCGCAGGATTTAGCTAAGGCACAACAAGACTTTCAGCGTGCCGCCAAACTAAGCGACAGCGAACTGGTACAACACAATTTACAGCAGTTTTCCAGCCGACTGGAAGGCCTGACTGCTCAGCGTTGATATCATTACAGGGAAACCAGGCCCGGCAGGATGCCGGGCTGGTTACTGTTACATCATAGGATTGTTACATCAACAGCGGCCACACCACCGACTCGGCCGGTTTAACCGGGCCCAGAGTGCAAACCTTCTCATCTTCCCCTACCGGCATGCTGGCAACATGGTCATGCCAGCCTGCCCGACACCCACTTAGTAGTCCCAGACAGATGATTGCCAGCCTTGCATAGCGCTTTGTCATCGCATGGCACCTTGGTTCATCTTCATCACTGCAAGATGCACCCTGAGCGGATAAATAGTCCTGAAGCTCACTTAAACCATGCCTTAAGAAAGCTAAAGGCACGATTTAAGGCGGTCTTCAGGACATAGCCGCCAACTGCCAGCAGACTGTCCGCTCCTTCTAATGGAGTTCAACCTATGCAAACAATCACACACTATCTACTGGCGCTGTACCTGCTGAGCCATAGCTTGCTGCTATCGGCTAATGAGCAAAGCGGCTTCAAACACAACACAGACCGTAACAGTTATATTCATGCCTCGATTCAGGGTTGGCAGGATAAGCCCGACTGGCAGCTAAGATTACCAGGCCTGGTGGTCAGCTCACCGGTGATTGCTGGCGATACCCTGTTGCTGGCCTCAGAAAATGGCAACCTCTATGCATTGAACCACCACACCAAAGCCATTCAGTGGATTTTTCCAACTGGAGGTGCCCTGAGTGCTACCCCGGCAGTACATGGCAACACCGTCTATCAGCTCAGTCTGGATGGGAGCTTTTATGCGATTGATTTAATCACCGGCCTCGAGCTCTGGCGCTTTAACACCCTAGGGGAACAGCGTTTCGCCGGCTGGAACTACCTGGGCATTCAAGCCGATCATCCTGTCATCGATCCCTGGGATTTCTTCCTGTCGTCCGCACTGGTTCACGATGGCGTGGTGTACTTTGGCAGCAGCGATCAGCACCTGTATGCGCTGGATGCCGATACCGGCAAAATGCGCTGGGCCTTTAAAACCGGTGGGATGGTACACAGTTCACCGGCGCAGGCGGGTGAGCTGGTACTGGTTGGCAGTTGGGATGGCGCACTGTACGCTCTGGATAGACACAGTGGCGAAGCGCAATGGCGCTTTCAGACAAACACCGAGCAAAAGTTAAAAGTCTGGTTCGGTATTCAATCCAGTCCGGTGGTGGATGGCGACCGTGTTTATATTGGCTCCCGCGATGGCTACCTGTATGCCCTTGATCTTCAGACGGGTGCTAAACAGTGGCGTTACGATGCGGAGCGTTCCTGGATTGTTGGCACCCCATCGTTTGATGACCACAGCCTCTATGTCGGCACTTCGGATAGTGGCTGGTTACTGGCACTGGACAAAACAACGGGGCAAGAGCGCTGGCGCCACCGTACCTTTGTCTGGACTTTCAGTTCCCCTGTGGTGTTCAACGGCCAGGTGCTGATCGCCAGTATGCGTGGTGATATGTTTTTGCTGGATAGCAGCAGTGGTGAGCTGCTGCAAGGTTATCGCACCGAGACAGCGACAGCAGACAGCTATCAGGTGATGCAGGCAGAAACCGGCCGCTTCGATTATCAGCGCCTGGTGCAAAACGACTGGCGCCACGATAGCTACGCCATTATGCAGCGTATCCTGCACAATGGCGGTTTTCTGGCAACGCCAACCGTGCACAACCACCTGCTGTACATCACCAGTACCGATGGCGTCTTGCTGCGCTTTCCTTTGCTAACCGCCAAAGAATGACTCAGGGATAAGCCAGCGTCAGCTGCCAGGCCTGTGTCTCCGGATGCAGGCCACGTTCTTTCAAGCGACAACCAAAGCGGTAATAAAACCGCAGTGCATCAAGGTTTTGTTCAAATACATCCAGCTCCAGCAAAGGCTGCAGTTGCGTCACATGGGTAAGCAAAGCCCAGCCAATGCCCTGCCCCTGTTGCTCCGGGGCGACAAACAAAGCCGCCAGCTTATGCTGCACAACGGAGGCGAAGCCAGCTAAAGGTGCAGCAGGTGAAGGTTGATACACATAACTTTTGGCCTGCGGCAGATAATGCTGCTGCATCGCCAATTGTTGCTGCTGCCAAAAATCAGCCACTATAAAGGGATGCGCCTGGCAGGATGCCCGCAACCAGAGCTCAGTCAGCTCAGCAAAGTCATCCGGTGTTGCTTTTCGTATCATAGAAAGGTCCATCAAGTCACTTCAGAAGCGGCAGCTTGCATCAGACTCACTTAATTAGCTGCTTAAATCTGTTGAAGAATACTAAAACGCTAATCCAGCAACTGACCTTGCCGCATCTTTAATTGAATACGTCGAAGGGCCGACCAGTCTTCCAGTGGGTTAGCATCCAACACCAGCAAACTTGCTTCGTACCCCTCCGCAAACCGGCCCAGAGCCCGCCCGGGAAACAGAAAGCGTGCTGTGTCCGCTACCAGCAATTGCAATAGCTGCGGCTTGCTAAAAATAGCCAGGCTATGCAGATAATCCACCTCGGCCAACACATTGGCATCAAAGCGATCCGACCCCATCAGGATGGGCACCCCGGCTTGCAACAGGCGCTGCAGATTTTGCCGCTGCAATGCCTTCACGCGCTCCAGCTGTTCTGGTTGGCTGGCATAAAACAGTGGGCTGACACCAGCCGTAGCAACCAATGGAATTTGTTTGTCTGCAGCCATTGCAATGGCTTCATCGCTTAGTCGGTACAGTTCTGGCGCATAGCCCTGCCACCACTGATAACCAGGCAGATGGGCAATCAAATCCACACCGGCTTCCACCGCCAGAGCAAAGTCTGCCGCCGACTCGACATGCGCGGCTACCCGCACCCCTTGCTGCTGCAAAAAAGCCACCAGCGGCTTCACCACCTCTGGCTGCAAACCATTGACACCAAAGTAGCGCTGCTCGCCACGACGCTCTGAGCGCTCATGATGCACCAGAATAATCTTCGCCCAACGGGCCTGATTTTCCGCGAATAATGGCCACTTGGCAGCAATGTCGTCCAGGGTGTCGATCACAATAAAGGACTGGTCATAGACCTCTTCAGGGCGGACTTCAGGCTGGCCCGGCTCTGTGCGCAGCGCCATGCGTAGCGGATGGCCATCGGAACTGGAAATGCAGGCCCCAACCAGCTCGATATCCAAGGTCAGCTCTGCCAGCACCGCTTGGGTATCGCCATAGCTCTGATGGCTGCCACACATCATCAAGCCATAAAAGACGCCATCCTGCAGATAACGCTGATGAAAGTTCTGCGCCAGCCAGGGGTTTTGCAGGTTGTGGTTGTGCGCTTCGGCATAAGGGGGCACCACAAAGCCCCCTTGTAAATCCACACTTCGGTGGATTTCAGCAGGTGTCTGCTGGGTCAGCACACCATCCCGCACATACCAGGTCTGGGCAACAAAGGTGCCCTCCTGATACCAGTGACCATTCAACAAAGCAGTCGCTGCCAGGGAGGGGCCTGCCAGCAGCAAAGTAAAACACATCAGTAAGAAACGCATCGGGTTTGCTCCAAATCGTCCCACGTTAAACAATACCTATTGTAATGCTCATCGCCGCTGAACATTGTCACCGATTGTAAGACTTTATTGCAGAAATAACTGATTACAATTGCATTCGTTGCTTTATCAGTGCATTCGAATGCCAGTCAACTGCAAGCAAAATATGGCAGGGTGCAGCCCTTCTGACCGTCTGTATTACTGAGCCAGATAATCAGCCAACTGGGCCATCAACTCTTTAAAGTCCTTGAATGCATGCTCATTGCTGCCAGGTTGCTCGGTTCGCTTAAGCTGTCGTACCCCAACCAAACTCAACTCTGGGACCACAACAATGTATTGCCCTAAATAGCCATCTGCGTAATACAATAACTTGGTGTCACCTTGGGTTGTTTTGTATTCATGACGCCACCAGAGCAACCCAAGTCGTGCACTATAGGGCTGGCTTTGTGCCAGCATCTCTTCAATGAACTCGAAGCGTATAAGCGATTGCTCACGCCAGCTACCGCCATTTGCTACGACAAGTCCGAATTTGGCTGCATCGGATGCGGTAAGCTCCAGCCCAGCCATAGCATGTGGATTACCGGCACTATCATAGTAAAATTTGTACTGCTCAATCCCAAGCGGTTCGAAAAACTCAGCCATCAGGAATTGATCCATAGCAGTACCCGATGCCTTTTCAATAATTCCTGCCAGCAGATTGACGGCTTTATTGTTATAGCGAACCTTTGAACCTGGCGGCTCACTCAACTCTGCAGCCAGAGCCAATTTGATCACATCGGGGCTTGGATAAATTTCTTCGCCTGCATTCATGACATCTTGTAAACCTGATGTGTGATTGAGCAAGTGGCGCACTGTGATGCTCGCTTTATCACCCTGCCTCCACTCAGGATAAAAACTTGAAACAGGCTCATCAAGTGAGGTTAACTGCTCATTGAATAGCAACCGGCCAATGGCCATTGCCACGATCGACTTATAAGCAGACATAAGCTCTATTGGCTGCTCGCTCTTTGTTGAGGTATAAGACAAAAGCTGTTTATCACCCTGTAAAATAAGTACCGCATCGGAGCGCGTATCAATCGACCGCTGCTTAATGTCCATCAAAATGCTTTGTAGATCCCTCATAGACTCAGCTTGCAGCCAGGTCGAAGGTAACAAGCAGATTGCCATGAGAACACTTAGAATTATCAACCTATTCATGTCCGAACTCCTCTATCAATTATTCCGCGGGAATTCTAAACCTGGCCATGCAACGGCTTAGCATTAAAGCTTATTAAGTCTTCCAAAAAGCAGATTTAACTTGCTACGACCAGAGTGGTATAGAAAATAGCCAGCAACCCAGGCTGAACGAAACAAACCAGCCTTTTGCTTCAGGAGTTTACTTATGTTCAAACAGACTTTGGCTATTGTGATTATGCTGACGGTAAGCCTTGCTATTGCACCAGCCCAGGCCAATACAGCAAACGCAACAAGCACTATAGAACGGATCCCATTTAAAGCGCCGAGCGAAGGTTATTTACTGGATGGCTATATGGTCCGTGACCACACCATTCGCAAGAAGCAACCAGCGATTATTTTTCTGGTTGGTTCTGGCACAGGATCCACCCTTAAAAACTACCAAAGCACTACGGAGTTCTTTTTCGACCACAACCTGGTCGAACAAGGATTCACCATGGTGTACTTTGATAAACGGGGCTTAGGTGATTCCGAAGGTGTCTGGTACAGCACCAGCTTTGAGCAAAGAGCGCTGGATGCACGCAATGTCGCGCTTCACCTGCAGGAGTACGACTTTATTGACCATGAGCAGGTGTTTGTCGTGGGCCATAGCCAGGGCGGCTGGATCGTACAGATTGCCCTGGCAGAGTATCCGGAAGTGTTTGCCGGTGGCATCAGCATGGCCGGACCAACCTTTGGCGTGCGGCGGCAAATGATTAATGATGCCGCCAGCATACTGCAATGCAAGCAAGGCTTGTCGCAGCAAGAGGCTGAGCGTAAAGCCAGCCGTCAAGTCAGCCGCAATCTGTTCTTCATTTCGCTGGTGGGCTGGAAAGGGAATTTGCGCCAATTGAATCTGATCAAAGATTTCGAGCCAGATGCTTACCTCAAAGCCATTCATCAACCGTTTTTCATGATGTTTGGCGAAAACGATCCCTTGGTTAGCCCGGCATGGAGCCTGCAAGCGTTGGATCGTCTTTTCCCCGACCAGCTGCCCGATAACATCAGCTATTACGTTGCCGCAGGCGAAGAGCATTCGTTTAAAAGAGCGCCTTCCTGTTATCAGGGTAGCTGGCGTGAGCTTTCATTCTCCACACAGAGCAGAGACCAAATCCGCCAATGGCTAGAGGCCAATACACAACCGAACTAACGCGCCAGCATCGCCTCTGAGAGCTGAATGCTCTGCAGCCAGTTGCTGAACACCGGACTCTGATGCAAGGGGGCATACACAGGATCGACGGCCGCCCATAGCAAAGGGATCTGCCTGAGGGCTACGGCTTGCTGAAAAAGCTGTTCAGCTGTTTCCAGGTCACCGGTTAAAATGGCGTAGCGTGCCCAGGACAAGGGAGGCCGGTAATGACCAATATCGTCGGTAAACTCATGGGCCAGTAAGTAACCAAATACCGCCGGCATGCCCTCGGTTTGATAGAGTGTGCTGACCTGCTGCAGATGACCACGGCCTTCGTCACTTTGCTGCAATAACCAGTGCAATGACTGGAAAGTGTGATCGTACAAACCAAGCTCGTAACTGATACGCAGTGCAGAGCAATGCCACATCTTGGTTTGTCGCTCAGTCTGGCCAATGCGCTGCAATTCGCGCCAGGCCTCATCGGTATGGCCACTCAGCTGGTAGGCCCAGGCCATCCCCGGAAAGGCATACAGATGGGGCAGCATTTGCAGCGCCCGGTTGGCCAGTTCAAAGGTTGCTTCAAACTGGCCATGGGCCAGCAGCATTTCGCCATAGGCGTAATAGAAATTTGCATCTTCTTTAAGTTGCAAAGCCTGCTCAAAATAGGCCGCCGACTGAGCATAGTCTGAGCGGTGCCAGAAATGAATGCGTGCCAGCCAGCTCCAGGCCTCGGCATGCTCAGGCTGCAGCGCAACCACCCGTTGCAGCAAGGCATTCAGTTCGGCAAAATGCTGCGGCTGCTCTGGCAAGTCATTGCCCAGTAAGCGGATCTTTAGCCAGGCCAGATGCCAGTACCCCTGTACCAACTCCGGGTCCTGCAGCAACAGCTTCCGCCACTCCTCCAACAAATCAGGGATCTGTGCACGCTCAGCCTGCTCCGACTGCTGTATCAACCGCTGCAGTGGTGTCATGTCTGCGCTAACTCCGGCATCCTGCTGGGCCATGGGCTCAGGCTCTTGCAACAGCCAGGGCAACGCCAGCCAACTCATCAGCAATACCGTTGCAAACAAAGGCCAGGCTTTCAGGATAGAACCACCTTTGGCCTCTGATGTTGCCTCCTGCGCAGCATCTTCAGCCTGGCGTACAGAGGCAATAAACTGATACCCAATACCAGGAATAGTCTTAATCAGGGTAGGTTGCTTGACCTGCTCACCGAAGACTTTACGCAGCTTGCTGATGGCGACCGTCAAGCTGTCTTCATTCACCACCTTGCCCGGCCAGTTGTCGGTAATAAGCTGATCTTTACCAAGCACCTGTAGTTCACGCTGCACAAAGTAGTCCAACAATACAAACAGCTGATGCTCCATCTCATACTGGACCCCATCTTTTCGCAAGATATTACGGGTTGCATCGAAATACCAATCATCGTTCAGCCAAACTGGGCGACTTGCATTGTGATTCATGATCCTACTCATTGTTGGAACCCGAAAGCAGCCTGGCAGAGCCCTGGCTGGGCTCATAGCTGAGACGCGAATTCTGCTGTTGCTCTGACTCTCAGCCAGTTAAGAATTCTGAAGACCATGCTTCAAAATGATTCAGAGCATTTAATAAGCCAGCTGCACACCAGTTCTCTACAATCCGCGCTCCCGGCCTGGCTCATTGTGTATACCAGGCCACCTTGATTTAATCAGTATACAGTAACAGGACAGCCTATGAAATCTATGACTCTTTGGACAGCGGTGGCCATGATCATCACTGGTAAATTTATAGCAGCGCAGGCTGCCGAACGCGAGCTGGGTATTGGCATGATTCACTATGCCACCCCCTACAAAAGCGTTACTTCGGAGCAATTTGTACTCCCCTGGTTCAGCTATCAGGGCGATCGATTCAGTATTCATGGCTTGGAAGCAGCTTACCAGCTGAATAAGAACCAGCCGATCCGGCTTTCCGCCAGGTTAGCCCCGGCTGCGGGTTACTTTGATCCCAAAAAAGCCAGCGATCCAGCGATCAGTGCTCTGGATAAACGCCGCTTCAGTTACCTGGCAGGCATTGAGCTGGCTTATCAATACGGCGATTACCATACCAAAGCCTCGCTGATGACAGACATCACCGGGACTCACCATGGAATGACCTCGGCCGTAACAGTGGGGCGCGCTATTCAGTGGGATACCCTTGGTTTAGTCGTTGTGCCAGAACTCAGTGTGCATTACTGGGATAGCAAGATCGGCAATTATTACTTTGGCATCAGTGAGGCCGAATCGGACCGAACCGGATTGCGCCACTATCAGGCCAAAGGCCGTTTTAGAGCGCAATCGGGCATCACCCTGATAAAAGCAACGTCCACTAACAGCAAGCTGATTGTCAGCAGCCAGTTTGCCCGCTTCATCGGAGAACATCGTAGTGAGATGGTAGACAGCCAGAGTTTTTACACCCTGGTAGCCGGCTGGGCTTACACATTCTGATATCAAGCCGAAACATGCAGCAGTTGGACTGCATCAGGGTGCTTTGCTTGTGCAGCAGCATTTAGCTAAAGTCACACCTGAATTATTTTTCGAGCACCTGACTGCCACCATAGCGACTATTTTGCTGAAATGCCTCAACTTCAAGTGGGGCATCAAAATAGCCGTAATGCTCAATTTGACGCAAGTACTCCACGACAAACTTTTCCAGCGACCCAAAACGCTCAACTTGCCTGACATGCATCAGCTCATGAGCCATTTTACCCATATCATCAAATACCTCCTGGGTGACCGCTATACTATAACCAAATATCTGCGCATTACCTTTGATGTCTGGTCCCCATAGTTTCCGTTGCTTTCCCTCACGGTACAATTTAGGTAAAGCCATAGGAGTAGGGATTTCATCGACAATAAGTATTCTGATCTTGTCTGGTCGAGTTATGCCAAGTTCAGCTGCGACTTGCTGCAATTCTTTGGTTAACGGCTTGCCATTCTCATAAATAGAGTCATTAACTTCATGCAGCCATAAGGTCAGATTTTGCTCAAAGTCAGATGCAAGAGGATTCCCATGAAAGAATAACGCTAACAGCAGAAACCTTTTTAGAGTTTTCATACTTCCTCAATCGAATGCGCTTTGCTGCACTAATAAATAGCAAAGCACATGGCAGCCACTATGTAAACTTATCGGTAGCTAAATGCATAACCCCATCAAAGAGCCGGCTTAGCCTTGTATAACCTTAAAACCTATGCTCCAGGAATAGGCAAACATGGCTTTGCTCCTGAAAATCACCCAACTGAAGCGTTTCCAGCCAGCGATGAAAGGGAGGGCTGCAGTGAATAGGCTGGTAAAATGGATCCACAGCCGCCCACAATAGCGGAGCCTGCCGGATAGCTGCCGCCTGCTCAAAATACTGCAGAGCAGTTTCGTTTTTATCCGCCAGGATCGCGTAACGCGCCCAGGATAAAGGTGGCCGGTAGTGGCCGATATCCCCGCTAAATTGCACACCAAGCAAGTAGCGGTAAACCGCGGTGAGTCCCCCTTGATGAAAATGATGCTCTACTGCAGCAAGCTGTTCCTGCCCTTCATCCGTTTGTTGCAACAACCAGCGCATTGAGGCAAAGCTTTGCTGATCAAGCCCGAGTTCATGAGTAATCCGCAGCGCTGAGCGGTGCCACAACCCGCTGGCCCGCTCCGTTTGCCTGATGCGCAGCAATTCTTGCCAGGCCTCTTCGCTTCTGCCGCTCAGCTGATAGGCCCAGGCGAGCCCGGGAAAAGCAAAATCATGCGGTCTTAGCTGCCGCGCCTTGTCCACCAGGGCGATGGTCTCGTCAAATTTGCCCCGAGCCAATTGCATTTCGGCATAGCCATAGTAGAAACCCGCATCTTTTTTGAGCTGCAGCGCCTGCTGGTAATAGCTGGCAGCTTGCGCATAATCCGCCTGGTGCCAAAAATGCAACCGCGCTAACCAGCTCCATGCTTCTGCATGCGTGGGTTCCAGCGTCACCACTTTTTGCAGCAAGGCGTTCAGTTCGCCAAAGTGCTGCGGTTGCTCAGGCAACTGCTGACCCAGCAAACGTATTTTTAACCAGGCCAGATACCAGTACCCCTGCACCTGCTCTGGTTCTGCAATCAAAAAAGTGCGCCACTGCGCTAAAAGCTCTGGGATCTGGCTAAGCTCAGCCTGCTCCGATTGTTGCGTTAACTCCTGCAGTATGACTAAATCTTTCTTAGCAACCGCATCCGGATGCA
Organism: Alkalimonas cellulosilytica; assembly: GCF_036325985.1. Lineage (NCBI taxonomy): Bacteria > Pseudomonadati > Pseudomonadota > Gammaproteobacteria > Alkalimonas > Alkalimonas cellulosilytica. Next base: position 41,945 of record NZ_JAUHLI010000011.1, on the reverse strand, counting down.
TCGTGTGCGAGGGGGCGGGCTGATGCAACAGCAGTGGCACTGCCAGCCAGCTCATCAACAATACTGCAGCAAACAACGGCCATGCTCTAAGCAACGAAGCGCGATTCGATTGGGCTGTACTGAATTCTGTCACATACTCTGCAGGCTGCACCTGACCAATAAACTGGTAACCGACACCAGGTATGGTTTTAATAAGACGGGGTTGCCTGGCTTTTTCACCAAAGACTTTGCGCAGCTTGCTGATGGCGACCGTCAGGCTGTCTTCGTTGACCACCCGTCCTGGCCAATTATTCTGCAGCAGCTGGTCCTTAGACAACACCTGCTGTTCACGCCGGATAAAATAGTCAAGCAACACAAACAACTGATGCTCCATGTCTTGTACTGTGCCATCTTTTGTCCGCAAAATGTTATGCCTGGCATCAAAATACCAGTGCTTGTTTAACCAGACCGCTGAATTATCGCAACTTCTCACAGTGTCACTCATCGTATCCAATCACTGCGCTCATCTCAGAACGCAGTAGCCAACGTTATTAGTTATATTTTCGGCGCGCGGAAGGTCTGCCCACCTTGCAAAAGGCGCAACGCTGTCACTGCGCCGGTTTCGTCTTGTTCGAACTCAAACTCCACCGCATCCGTGATCGATATTAAATGCGTGGCGGATAACGCAAACACCTCACCGGCATTTTGCCCGGTACCCTGAATAAATAATCGATTGTCTTCCGTAAAAACGTGCAGCGAAAAAGTTTCAGCCAATTGATAAACACCGGTCAGTGCTTTGAGCTGGGCAGGGGTTAAAGACACGGTATTCAAAGGCGCAACCTGAGCCGTTTTCCGCTGAGAACGGGACATCACCCCTTCCCTTTGGTGCAGTTCGAGCGTGCCATCTCCGGTTAAAGCCAGATAACTCAGCCCTTCTTCGTAATGCAGGTATCCGGCTGCTGAGGGCTGCAATGGCCACATCCGTCCAGCACCCCGACGGATATAGAGCTCATCATTAAACAGTCCAATGGTTCGCTCCACGCCATGCTCGTCCAGATAGACGCCCACCCATTGCTCTGCCATGTCGCTGGTTAAGGCAACCAACTCCGGCTGAGGGAACGGCTCATTTAGTGCCATCGCCGCGGCCTGCACTGCAAGCTCGCGTGGGTCGGTTTTACGGCTGTTGGTTAAAATAGCGACCATAATGCCTTGCTCCGGCATAGTCAGGACCGCACTAAAGTAACCATACATATAGCCACCGTGCTCAAACGAAGGACGTCCACGAATAGAACGCACTTCCCAGCCCAGACCATAACCGGTAGCAGAACCATTGCTTAAGGTGTGAGAACTCAGCGCCTGCTGCAGACTCTCTTTTGCAATCAGCTGTCCGCTAAAGAGGGCCTGATCCCAGCGCAGCAGATCATCCAGAGTACTGGCCAGTGATCCTGGCCCTATCATGTGCGTCATGCTGACAAAGTCAGCCAACCGGTATCCTGAGCCGTGCGGGATGTAGCCGCGGGGCATCCCTGGGATCACAGTGTAATTGTCCAGCTGATAACTTTGTTTCATGCCTGCCGGAGCAAACAACCGCTCAGTCACATAGTCGCCATACGACAGACCCGACAAGTGCTCAATAATTTCCGCCAACACCAGATAGCCGGAGTTGCTGTAATCAAAGTGCTGATCAGGGGCAAACTTAAGCGGGTAATGCACATAATGTTGACGCATCTCTGATAAGGTAAAGTCATTGCGCCAGTGTTCACGCCACTCATGCCGTGCAATGTAGTTTTCAAGCCCAGAGGTATGGCTTAGCAACTGCCGGATAGTGATTGGGTGGGATAACTGCGGAAAATCCGGCAAATGCTGCTGTATGGTATCATCCAGCGTTAGTTTCCCCTGCTCCATCAGCTGCAAAATGGCAACCGAGGTAAACTGCTTGCTCACAGAACCGATGGGGAACACCATATCATCCGTTATCGCAACATCCAGACTTAAATCTGCTTTGCCGAAAGCGGCCCGGTATAAAGTCTCACCTTGCCGGCTTACCAACACCACAGCGCCGGGCTCATCGGCTGCAAAATGCGCACTGAACAAATCACGGTAACTTGCTTCTGCTGTGATGGCTGGCACACTGATACTTGCTACTGTCAGGCAGATGCCTGCCCATATACTTACATTCATGTCTTGTCCTTTATCGAGGGTTCATCATAACGAAACCGTCATAATCAAACTTCATGCCAAATTTAATTATTATCAAAATCAATATGATACATTAAGCCAACTGTGACTAACCCGATTGCATTGGTCGGAATCACCAACCAATGGGTCAGATTGACCAACAAGCGAGCATAAGGTTGGTATGCAGTGTGCTGCTTACGAAGTCGGGTACTAGTTAAGGGTTCTGAAGAAATCACTTCATCTACCAAGTAAGGTTATTTAATCGCAGGTGAAGCCATCGCTGCCTCTTAAAGGGTGATCTTCACGTGGCTTTCAAACTGAGTACTCACATCAGCAATTGCCAGTCGGTGTGATAGGCGGCAGGATCGCACTGCAAATACCAACGGGCAAACAACCCAGCTTCCGGCTCCATACAGCATGGGGCCAGTGCGTGCCCGGTTGTTTCTTGTTGCATTCGCCCATCGCCCTGCCTCATCAGCAGCACAATGATCAAAAGTACAATGAAGCTACTGGCAACCAATGCAATCCGGCTCTGTTTGTGCGTTATCATAACTTGCTCCAATGGCTGTTTTATCGCTTATTCTGTACCTAAATGACTGTAAAGATCTGCCGTAAAACGAACCGATTTGGTAACAAAATTTAAGGAACTGCTGTCTTTTGTCACCCCTTGACACACATAGACTGCAGATATAAGCGGGGGCAAACTTTACAGTCTGCCCCCAAGCGTACCGCCTTGCTTTACGCTATCAATCAGAATGATGCTCTCAGGCCAAGGTAATAGTAACGACCGGTAATATCATAAGCTTCTGACACTGTATTAGTCCCTGTTCCAGCATACTGGGCATTTTGGCCTAGTAAAGGCGGCTTTTTATCAAAGACATTATTCATACCCGCATAAATATGTATTGACTCTGTAAACTGATAACCAAGCTGCAAGTCGTGATATACTACAGCCGGTACGCTATTAGCTTCGTCATCAAAACGGCGGCCAGTACCCCAGTCGGTACTTCTTTGAGGTTGATCAGGTCGCCCACTGTAATTTGAGTGCCAATACCGCATACGCCAAGCAGCGTTAAAGTCCTTAACCTTATAATTAAGATTCAGAGTTGCCCGATGACGTGGGTACAATGTCTCACCTGCGTACTTATTAACTTCACCATCTGCAATGCTTGTTAAGTTATACTCATGCAAATAGGAATACACCAAATCTGTAGTTAGGATTCCATAGGAGCCCAGCTCCATTCGATAACGGACTTCCGCATCAAAACCTTCAACGTCGATATTGTTTTCGTTGGCTGATGCTGTACTTACTTCAATCAGCACTCCATCCTGATCACGACGTACAAGACCTCCACAGCTTGGATCAAAATCGACAGCTTCAAAGCAGCGACGTACAACCAACGTACGTGTAGTTCTGGCAATCGCATCTTTAATAGAGATAGAGTACCAATCCACCGTTGCTGATAGGCCATCCATAATTTCCATTACAGCGCCCAAGCTATAAGTTCTTGCGGTTTCTTCCTGCACATCCGGATTACCGCCAATAAAGCCACCTGTTGATTGACTTTCTGTCTGACTTAATACAAAACCAGTTTCTGGAAAGGCGGCTGCGCGAGCAGCAATTTCTGAAATGGATAAGCAGTTCTCAGCCACGGTGCCAGTATCACCCACTTTGGTACCGTTGCATGGGTCCGTCACTGTTGCAAATGTCTCGGTGTTCCCTGCATACAAGTCAGAAACATTTGGAGCACGAACCGCATCTGCAGCAGAGGCACGTAACTTTAAGCGTTCAAAAGGAGTGAATTCAACACCAAAGTTCCAGGTAAATATATTACCCACTGTGGAGTAATTACCATGCCGGACGGCAGCATCGATTGCCAAGTTATCCAGAACTGGCAGACGAGCTTCGATAAAAGCATCTTTTACCGTAAAACTACCATTGGTTGGAAACTGTCGATTTGACGAAGTTCCTCCAGTTTGAGCCAAATCACCTGGCTCCTGACGACCGAGCTCTTTACGGTACTCAATGCCAGCCGCAAGACCAATAGCTCCACCCTGTAATTCAAAATCCAGCTCGCCAGATAAAACAGTACCAATAACACGCTGTTCAACCAGCCCAATGGTTTTTGAAGGTGCAGATAGATACTCAACGGCTTCGGATGAGATGGTATTTTCGCCAAATAAATTAAATGGAACACACCCCTGAATTCGAGCAGTTTGATCACGACAGATAATTTCACCATCCCGCTCAATCAGATCAAGCGCAAAAAGCGCACGATCCATATTCAGCTCGCCCCAGCTAAACTGGTTGGACACGGTCTGCCCCCAATTGATGTGGGTATCTAAACGCCAGTTGTCATTGATAAACCAATCTAAGCCGGCAACAAATCTGGATGAAGTTCGAGTTGCATCTGAACCTCGGTCACCGAATTCAGTTAACCGCCGTCCAAACGCAGAAAGTTGATTCAGGTCGGTGATATCATTTGCCAATAAATTGTCTTTGAGTAACTGAGGCATAATGAGTGAACTTTCAACATCATGACCACCCTCACCACCACGTGATTTTAGCCAAATATCCAGAACATTGAGAGGCGTTGGCTCAAAGCGCGATGATGAGTCGACCTGCATCCAATTAAATTCAGAATAAAAGTTCACGCTATCACTTAGCTCTTGCTGCAAATTAGCAGCAAAATACTTTCGTTCCAAAGGAATAATTAACTGACGACGTGAGCCTCGGTCGTACTGATCATCGCTAGTAAATACCTCACCATCACCACGAAAATTTGGCTTACCTGTTCCAGTATTTAACCATCCAATGGGGGCATATGAAGATAGAACCGGCACCCACTCACCATTAACCAAAGCCATATCAGTCGTCTGGTCTGGGCGGTCTGGTCCATCTATCCCCTGATCGTCATGGTAGCCAAATGAAAACCATGCTGAGCCAGAGTTCCAGCTACTTCCGACCGTCAAGTCAAGATCTAACCGCTCACGATCATTTTTTGCCGACTGTGAAGCCTGTACATTTAAAGCTGCACCTTCAAAATCACTTTTAGTTATAATATTGATAACGCCAGCTACAGCATCAGAACCATACACAGCCGAAGAGGCACTTTTCAGGATTTCAATTCGTTCAATCGTGGATGTCGGTATCATGTTTAAATCGACTGCATAGCCCACTGATGGTGCTGAGCCCGAGACAAACCTGCGCCCGTTAACCAACACAAGTGTTCTTGCTGTACCTGCATTGCGCAGAGCTGTGGTATTTAAGCCTGATGAGTTCAGTGAAAAAGTCGAATTGGACTGATCCGTGCCCGCAATTGCAACTGGCGTTTTTTGCAGTACATCAGCCACGTTGGTAGCGCCGGTGAGGCGAATTTCTTCCGCAGAAATAACAGTAACCGGTACTGAACTCTCAAAATCGGTCCGCCTGATGCGTGAACCTGTGACCTCAATACGCTCGACCCTGGCTTCGCTGTCCTCTTGCGCCAGCGCAGGCGCAGCAACCAGACTCAGGCTGGCGGCTACAGAAGTAAGCAATCCCGTACGGATTGCCAGCGTTAATTTATTATAGCTTTTCATGTAATTCTCCCATGGTTGCAGACAAATGCTTGTCCAGCTGGGGTGCCGTATTCGCACCTGCCTGCAGAAACTAAACCTGAGAGTTCCCCGGCTCTAGTGCTATTCCACCAAAGGGAGCTGCATCGTGATCGAATGGGGGCATCACGTCATGAACGTTTTTCGCGGTTCGGCGGCTGACTTAATTGCCAGGGCTGAAATGGTGGCGTAGCGGTGCGAAACAGAATTCCATTCCTGCTGGCTTTTGCGTAAAGTAATTTGATGAAGCGATCCTCTGTAAAGACAGCTGGCCTGTCCTGGCTACCCCCACTACGTTGGTTTTTACTGGCGAGCCTGGCTTATTTGCTGGTCACGCTGATTGCCACCAGTCATAATTACCACTCCCTGCTCAGTATGGGCGTGCAACGCGACTGGAGCCTGGTGTTTGCCAGGGTCGCTCCCAACTGGCTGGTCTGGGCACTGCTAACGCCTTTTATTGTGCTCTTTACCCAGCATTATCCCTGGAATGATGCCAAACGCTGGCAATCTCTGCTGACACAAATCATTGCTGCGGTCCTATTTCTGGCACTGAACTGGTTATTGATTGTCAGTTATGTGTTCTGGCTGCTCAATCCGGAGCAACAGCTGAGTTTTGCTGATGCATTCAGTCGGTACTTCGCCAATCCCTTCCATATTCACTGGGGGGTGTATCTGGGTACCGTCACTGCCTGTTTCCTGCTGCAGTATTACCGCAGCTTTCATCAAAGCCAACTTCGCACACAGCAACTGGAAAAAGGCTTGTTAAAAGCTGAGTTGCAAGCACTCAAATCCCAGTTAAACCCGCACTTTTTATTTAATACCTTAAATGCCATTGTCAGCCTGATCCGCACCGAAGATAAAGCCAAAGCCTTACAAGCGACCAACCAGCTTAGTCAGCTGCTGCGCTTTGTATTGCAGACCCAACAACAAGAAGCAGTGCCACTGCGGCATGAGTGGCAATTTATGGAATTGTACTTTGCCTTGCAGCGGCTACGTTTTGGTGAGCGTTTGCAGCTGGATATTGAACTGGATGAACAACTGGACAACTGTCTGGTGCCGCCACTGTTGTTGCAACCTTTGTTTGAGAATGCCATAGAGCACAGCAGCAAGCTGGTCAGTACCACCACCGTGATTGCGATCCGGGCCCGCCTGGAGCCTAAGCAGCAAATGGTGATGGTACGAGTGCGGAACAGTTATGCATCGCATAACCCACGACAGGGTTTTGGCATTGGACTGAGCAACACTCGCGCCCGCTTACAGGCATTCTTTGGCCCCTGCGCCAACTTACAACATGGCCAAAGTGGGCCGGATCAATACAGCACTACGCTGCGCTTTCCAATGCAACTGGATACAAAAGACGCTGGAGTTACCCGATGAATTATCGCTGCCTGATTGTCGATGATGAGCCGCTGGCCCGCGCCAGCATTCGCTATTTGCTGGCCGAGCAAGCTGATATGGATATTGTTGCTGAAGCAGAGAATGGACAGCAAGCGCTGGAAGCCATCGAGCAGTTGCAACCTGAGCTACTCTTTCTGGATATAGATATGCCTGGTATGGATGGGCTGGAACTGCTGCAACAACTGGAGCACCCACCGGTGGTGGTATTTTGCACTGCCTATGCCGAGCACGCTGTCACCGCCTTTGAATTATCGGCCCAGGACTATCTGTTAAAACCCTTTACTGATGAGCGTTTTTTGCAGATGCTCAGTCGTTGCCGCCACAAGCTGCAACAACGGGATAGCCTGACTTGGCAACAACTGCAGCACATTTCGCAGCAGTTGGCGACAAAGTCTGGCTATAAGGAAAAGATCATCATCCGCGATCCTGGCAGGGTGAAAATCATTCAGGTAAACGATATCAGTTGGGTAGGCAGCTCAGGTAATTATGTCGAGTTTCATCTGCAAAACGACGAACGCAGCTATCTGCTACGCGAAACCATGACCCGATTGGAGCAACAACTGGACCCGGCCATCTTTGCCAGAGTGCACCGCTGCACTCTGGTACGAAAAAGCGACATCATTGAGCTGCGGCCCGGCGACAAGGGCGATGCCACTTTGGTGCTAAAAAGCGGCCAACTGCTGCAAATGTCCCGCAATTACCGCCAGGTGCTGCAAGAATTGTTTGAGTCGTGAACCAAGGCCCCGGAATCGCATTGATGCCGTCCCGGGGCGGGCCCGGTTAGCCTGAGTTCCGCATCCCCGCCGCAATACCGGCTATGGTCACCATCAAAGCCCGCTGGATTGATGGGCTCAATTGCCCGGACTGGTTTCTTTGCCGGTGCAATAACTCCACTTGCAGTAAATGCAGCGGATCAACATAGGTGTTGCGCAGCATAATGGACTCGCGGATCCAACTTTCATTTTCCATCAGCTCACGATGCTGCGTCAGGCTAAGCAGTAATTGCTGATCATGCGCCAGCTGCTGACGCAGTTGCTCGCCAAGCCCATGCAGCTCAGTGGGCACCAAGCGCTGATCATAGTAAGCTGAAATAGCAGCATCGGCTTTTAAAAACACCATTTCCAGCATGGATAAACGGGTAGCGAAGAACGGCCATTGTTGCTGCATGTCAGCCAGCACCTTTTGCTCACCGCGATCAAGCACCTGCTGCAAGGCATTGCCAGCGCCCAGCCAGGCCGGCAGCATCAGGCGATTTTGCGACCAGGCAAAGATCCAGGGAATAGCACGTAAGCTTTCGACCCCACCTTTGGGGTTGCGTTTGGCAGGCCGGCTGCCCAGCGGCAACTGGCCCAATTCCTGCTCTGGTGTTGCCGCCCGAAAATAACGCACAAAATCCGGATGCTCGCGAACCATAGCCCGGTAAGCCTGACAAGAGCTTTCAGCCAGCTCCGTCATCACCCGGCGCCAGCTGTCTTTGGGTACCGGAGGTGGCAACAGCATACCTTCCAGCACAGCACTGGCATACAGACTCAAACTACGTTCAGCCAGCTTGGGTAAACCAAACTTAAAGCGGATCATCTCGCCCTGCTCGGTCACGCGGAAACCACCATCCAGGGAACCTGGGGGCTGCGACAAAATGGCGGCATGGGCCGGCGCCCCACCGCGGCCGATGGTGCCACCACGGCCGTGGAACAGAGTCAGCTGCACGCCAGCATCGGCACAGACCTGCACCAAGGCCTCCTGGGCGCTGTACTGTGCCCAGGAGGCAGCCAGCACCCCGGCGTCCTTGGCCGAGTCCGAATAACCAATCATAACTTCCTGCTGGCCCTGAATGTAACCACGGTACCAGTCAATCGCCAGCAACTGTCGGATGCAATCCGGTGCCTGCTGCAAATCACTTAAGGTTTCAAACAAAGGTGCCACCCGCATCGCAAAACCGATGCCGGCTTCTTTTAATAGTAGCTGCACCGCCAACACATCCGACGGCTTGCCCGCCATCGAAATCACATAGGTGCCCAAAGCCTCTTCGCCATGGCGTGCCACCATCTCGCAGGTATCCAGTACCTCCTGTACCTCTTCGGATGGCTGCCATTGCTTTGGAAAAAGCGGCCGGCGATTGGGCAACTCACGCAGTAGGAACGCCTGGCGGTCGTCTTCACTCCAGGCAGCGTAATCACCCAGCCCCAAATGGCGGGTCAGCTCGCTGAATACCCCGGTATGGCGGGCCGCGTCCTGGCGGATATCGAGCTTTAACAGCGTCACCCCAAAGCAATAGACCCGGCGAATGGTATCCTGCAGCCGGCCATCGGCAATTTGTGCCATGCCACATTCACGCAAGGAGCGATCGCACAGCAGCAAAGGTTCCAGCAATTGCTCCTGCTGCCAGATTAGATCGGCTGGGCGCTGCAGCCGGTCCCGGTTCAGCGCTTCGGTCAGCCAATCACGGGTATAGGCCAGTTGTTGTTGCAATTGTTTGAGTACTGCCCGGTAGGGTTCAAAGGCGCCGTCACTGAGCTGCTGCAACTCATCGTTGGCCTGGTTCATCGACAGCTCTTTGCTGAGCACATCCAGGTCCTGCATAAACAAATCGGCGGCTTTCCAGCGGCTTAACAGCAGAACCTGCCGCGTCACTTTGGCAGTAACAAAAGGGTTGCCATCGCGATCCCCGCCCATCCAGGAGGCAAAACGCACCGGCGTGGCCGCAAGCGGCAGCGCCTGACCAGCAGCATCACGCATCCAGCTGTCCAGCTCGCGTAAAAAGGCCGGCACCGCCTGCCACAGTGAGCTCTCAATGATGGCAAAACCAGATTTGGCTTCGTCCACCGGGGTTGGTCGCTGCTCACGAATTTCATTGGTAAACCACAGCTGAGCAATCAGCTCCTGCATACGGTCTCGCAGCCGCTGCTGCTGGCAATCAGCACGTTGTTGCTCCAGCGCAGTTAAACAATCGGCGATTTCTGTCAGTTTGTGGATCACGGTGCGCCGAGAAACTTCTGTCGGATGTGCTGTCAACACCAGCTCTATCGCCAGCTTATCCACGGCTGTGGCGATTGCTTCCGGACTTAACCTGGCCGCCTGCAAATGCCTTAGCATTGCCTGCAAGGGTGCAGCTTGAGGATCTTCCGCCAGTACTTCCTGACTGGTACTGTGCTGCTGCTCGGCCAGATTAGCCAGGTTTAAGAAGTGCGCAAAAGCACGGGCAACCGGCAACAGCTCTTCATCGCTTAGCGATTGCAGCAACTGTTTTAATTGCTGCTCACGACCACTGTCACCAGCCCGCGCTTCTTTGGAAAGTTGGCGAATTTGCTCAATACGCTGGTAAACATCATCCCCTAAGTGCTGCCGGATCAAATCGCCTAGCTGAGTTCCCAGTAAGCCGACATTGGCCCTTAAAGCTGCATAATGCTCCATGACTCTCTCCACACTGCCTAATAAATACCCACCCTAATACTAAGCCAGACTGTACTCAAGCATGATAGCTTACCGCAGCAGCGACATTCTGCCTTTTCGCAGTCAGACAGCGCTTTTGTTATCGGCAATTTATCATTATGATAATGCTTTTATTGTCTAAGGAAGCGTCCAATGTTTACACCTACGATTACCCGACTGCTTGCCGTTGGCTTGCTGTTTTGCAGCCAGGCACTGCTAGCGCAAAGTGCTGTCTGGCAAGTCAGCAACGACCAGCATCAGTTGTTTATTGGTGGGACCGTCCACCTGCTGCCAGCCAGTGAATTTCCTCTCCCGGCTGAATTTGATAAAGCCTACCAGCAAGCAGAAAAACTAGTGTTTGAAGTCGATTTAGCCCAAATGGCAGATCCCAGCATTGGCCCTATGGTGCTTAGCTATGCCATGTACCAAGATGGCCGTACCCTGAACTCCGTACTAAGCCCGGAAAGCTACCAGCGCCTGCGACAGTCTGCTGCTGACCTTGGTGTGGATACTCAGGCACTGGCCCCGTTCAAGCCGGACTTTGTGTTGATCCAAATGCTGCAGCTCAAATTGCAACAACTGGGCATGGCGGGCGAAGGTGTCGATATGTACTATTACACCAAAGGTGCACAAGACGGCAAAAGCAAAGGCTACCTGGAAACCCTGGAGCAACAATTTTCCCTGTTGTTTTCCATCTCAGACGGCTATGAAGACGACTGGGTGGCGCAAAACCTGGACCAGCTGGATGAAACCGAACAGTTTATGCAGCAAACGCTGGCGGCCTGGCGCAGCGGCGATCGCGAGGCTCTGACCGAACTGGTCAGCGAAATGCACGATACCGAAGTTGGCCAGCGCTTTTACCAACGCCTGCTCACCGAGCGCAACCAGGACTGGGTTGAGCAAATCGATGCCATGCTGCAAACCCCGCAAGTTGAATTTGTGCTGGTGGGCGCCTTGCACCTGGCAGGCCCGGACAATGTACTGGACTTGCTGAAAGCACGCGGCTATCAGGTGCGGCAGCTCAGCGCCCAGTAACCCCCCCTAATCCAGCTGCGGCTTACCCTGCCGCAGCGCCTTGGTGGCACCACGCTGCTTTTTCTGCTGAATGCGCCGTTGCTGGCTGCCATAGGTTGGCTTGGTGGCGGTGCGTTTTTTCTGCTGCACCGAGGCTACTGCCAGCAACTGGATCAGCTGCGCCAGTGCCTGTTCCCGGTTTTGCTCCTGACTGCGACTTTGCTGGCACTTGATTAAGATCTTGCCGCTTTGGGTAATGCGGTGATCGGCCCGGTTCAGCAACCGTTGTTTCAACCAATCCGGCAGCGAGCTGCCTCGGATATCCAGCACCAGCTGCACCGCGGTTGAGGTTTTATTGACATGCTGGCCACCCGGGCCACTGGCACGGATAAACTGCCACTCCAGTTCGTCGTCGGCCAGTTCTAACTGTTGATTGATGCGTATCATAGTCCCTAGCCTACCACAGTTGGCTTGAGCTGCCGATGGCAATCGCCTAAAGTCGACCTAAACCTAAAGTCGAATGGTGACCTACTGCCACTTGATGGATACTGCAAAAAACAGGAGCCCTTATGCCCTCAGCCCTTGGTATCGACTGGAAACAGTACCTCAAATCCGGCCAGCGCATCTTTATTGGCTCGCATGCGGCTGTGCCAGGCGCACTGATGGACGATCTGATAGCCCATGGCCGTCAGCTGCATGACATTGAAATTGTTCAATTACTCACCCTGTCTGACAATGCCTGGGCCAACCCGGACCAGCAGCACCGTTTTAAAGTAAATACCTTCTTCATTGGCGGCGATACCATCCGTCAGGCAGTGGCCGAAGGGCGTGCCGATTACACCCCTTGCTTTATGTCGGATATCCCACATCTGTTTACCGACGACATTCTGCCCCTGGATGCGGCGCTTATTATGGTGAGCCCGGCCGATCAACATGGCTACCATTCGCTCGGGGTGTCGGTCGATGTCGTCGCCGCTGCTGCCAAAGCCGCTAAAATTGTGATTGCCCAGGTGAACCCGCTGATGCCGGTGACCTATGGCCAAAGCTTTATTCACCGTGACCAGATTGACCTTAGTATTGAATGTGCGCAGCCACTGCCCGAACTGCCAAAAGTGGATAGCGACAACGAGGTCAGTGAGCGCATCGGCCAGTACATTGCGTTGCTGGTCGAGGATGGTGCCACCATACAGCTCGGTGTCGGCCGCATTTGCACTGCGGTACTGAAGTACCTGGGCAATCACAAAGACCTCGGTGTACACAGCGATATGATCACCGATGGCATTATGGCACTGATTCAAAAGGGCGTGATCACCAACCGGCGCAAAACCTTTCATCCGGGCAAAGTAGTGACCAGCTTTTGCGTCGGCAGTAAAGCGCTGTACGATTTTGTCCATCACAACCCGCATATTGGCTTTTACCCGAGCGAATACGTCAACTCCCCGGCCAACATTGCCCGCAACGAACGGATGATGGCAATTAACAGCGCCATTGAGGTCGATTTAACCGGCCAGGTAGTGGCAGACTCGATAGGGCATCAGTTTTACAGCGGCATTGGTGGCCAGGTCGATTTCAGTCGGGGGGCTTCCATGAGTGTGGGCGGAAAACCCATAGTCGCCCTGCCGTCCACCACCGAAGATGGTAAAACGTCGCGCATCGTACCGCATATCCGCGAAGGCGCCGGTGTGGTGACCAGCCGGGCCCACGTGCACTATGTGGTCACCGAGTTTGGCGTGGCTTCCCTGCGTGGTAAAAGCATCCGCGAGCGGGCGCTGGAGCTGATCCGGGTTGCCCACCCCAAGTTTCGCCACCAGTTGTTGCAAAAAGTACGCGAGCATTACTGGGTGCCGCATTACCAGCAGCAAACCCCGGTCGAAGTGCCGGAGCTTGGCAAGGTGGGTTTTAAGGAGCTCATTATTGGCGGCGAACACTTTGATTTACGACCGCTCAATCCATCCGATGAACGGCGCTTGCAGGAATTTTTCTATTCGCACACCAAAGAAACCCTGCAACTGCGCTACAACGCCGTGCCGACCCAGATGAGCCGGGAAAAGTCCTGCAACCTGGTCAGTGTCGATCAATCGAAAGATTTGGCGCTATGCATCGTGCGGCAAAAAGGCTCGGCGGTACAGATTCAGGCGGTGGGTCGCTATTACCTGCTGCCTGCAGCCAACAGCTGCGAAGTCGCCTTTGTCACCCGGGAAAAATACCAGGGCCAGGGCATGGCCAAACGGCTGCTGGATGAAATGATTGCCATTGCCAAAGCGCGCGGCCTGGACGCCATGCTGGCCTATGTGCGGGCCGATAACCAGCCGATGCTCAGCGTATTTGAAAAAGCCGGCTTTGTCCGGCTGCCAGCCGATGAGCCGGGTGAAATCACGCTGAAACTGACGTTGCGACCAAAGACCAAGGAGTAACTGATGCCACTGACCCTGTTCAGCCATGCCCGCTGCGCACTGCACAACCCGGATCCGGAGCACCCGGAACAACCGGCCCGGCTGCATGCCATCAATGATCAGCTGGTGCGCTCTGGCCTTGAGTATGTGATCAAGCAAGTGGATGCCCGCCCGGCCGAGGTCAGCGATTTGTACCGGGCCCATAGCAAGCTCTATATTGACGAGCTCTTTGCCAAAGCGCCCAGTGAGGGCCAGATCTGGCTGGATCCCGATACCACCATGACCCCCAAAAGCCTGCCGGCAGCCCTGTTGGCCGCAGGCTCCGGCATCCAGGCTGTGGACGAAGTGATGCAGGCCGACAACCAACAGGCTTTTTGCGCCATACGGCCACCAGGCCATCACGCCACCGCCGATCAGGCGATGGGTTTTTGCCTGCTGAACAACATCGCCATTGCCGCCAGCTATGCACTGGATAAGTACCAACTGCAGCGGGTAGCCATTGTGGATTTTGATGTGCACCATGGCAACGGCACCGAGGCGATTTTCCGTCACGACGATCGGGTGCTGTTTTGCTCGTCCTATCAGCAGGCGCTGTACCCGAACAGCGGCGATGACACCAGCAGCGAACACATACTGAATCTGCCACTGCCAGCTGGCTGCAAGGGTGAGCAATGGCGCGCGGCGGTGCAGCAGCGCTGGTTTGCCGCGCTGGAGGCTTTTGCCCCCGAGCTGATATTTATTTCCGCCGGCTTTGATGGCCATGCTGAAGACGAGATGTCGCAGTTTTTACTGAAAGAAGACGACTACGCCTGGCTCAGCGGGGAGTTAAAGCAATTGGCGAATCGTCATTGCCATGGCCGCATCGTGTCGATGCTGGAGGGCGGCTACGATTTAAGCTCGCTTGGGCGCAGTGTGGTGGCGCATTTAAAAGCCATGCTGTGAAGGCATGCAATCTGCTATACTGGCAGCCGAAAAAATAACCGCTGGCTCTTTGCCATCGTCACGGAGCCAGAACTTATGCCTGTTACCGATTTTGCCACACTTGCCTTAGCCCCAGCCCTGCTTTCTACTTTGCAGGAGCTGAACTACCAGCAGATGACCCCCATTCAGCAGCAAAGCCTGCCGGCTATTTTGGCCGGCAAGGATGTGATTGCCCAGGCGCAAACCGGCTCGGGTAAAACTGCCGCTTTTGCGCTGGGTATGCTCAGTGCCCTGCAGGTAAAACGCTTCCGTATTCAGGGGCTGGTGCTCTGCCCTACCCGTGAACTGGCCGAACAGGTCGCGAAAGAACTGCGAACCCTCGGCCGCAGCATTCACAACATCAAGGTACTGACCTTGTGTGGCGGGGTGCCAAGCAAACACCAGATCCTATCGCTGGAGCATGGTGCTCATTTTATTGTCGGCACGCCCGGCCGGGTGCTGGATCATCTGCAGCAGCAGCGGCTGGATTTATCCGAGCTGCGGATGCTGGTGCTGGATGAGGCCGATCGCATGCTGGATATGGGCTTTTTGGACGAGGTGGCCCGAATCGCAGCGGCCATGCCTGCCAAACGGCAAACCCTGTTATTCAGCGCAACTTATCCGGACAAAATTGAACAACTGGCGGCCAGTCTGATGCAGCAACCGGTAAGGGTGTCGGTCAGCAGCAGCCAACAAGAAAGCAGCATCACGCAGCAATTTTATGCCCTTGACAACAGTACCCGTGAGCAAGCGGTGATGCTGGTATTGCAGCAGTTGCAACCGGCCAGCTGCGTGGTGTTCTGCAACACCAAACGGGTGACCCAGCAACTGGCCGATGCCCTGCAGCAACAGGGCTTTAGTGCCAAAGCCTTGCATGGCGATTTGGAGCAGAAAGACCGCGATCAAACCCTGCTGCAATTTGCCAACAAAAGCGCCCGTATTCTGGTGGCGACCGATGTGGCCGCCCGTGGCCTGGATATCAGTGAGCTGGACCTGGTGATCAATGCCGAGCTGGCGCACGACACCGACACCCACACCCATCGCATTGGCCGCACCGGCCGCGCCGGAGCTAAAGGCCTGGCGGTTACCCTGGCCGATAACAAAGATGACTACAAATTAAGCCTGCTGCAGGACACGCTGAGCGATGCTATCCAGCTACAACCTCTGCCGCCCCTGAGCTTACTGGAACAAGCGCCGGCCAAAGCCGAGATGGTGACCCTCCAGATCCAGGGCGGTAAAAAGCAAAAACTGCGCCCCGGCGATATTGTCGGTGCTTTAACCCGCGATCAGCAAATCGCCTTTGAGGACGTTGGTAAAATTCAGCTGCATGATTTATGGGCCTATGTGGCAGTCAAGCGTAGTGCAGCGAAAAAAGCGCTGCAGATTCTCAATCACGACAAAATGAAAGGCCTTAATTTCCGGGCCTGGCAGCTGTAACCACTACAGGCTGCCAGCCACAAAACCAGCGTTAGAGCTTAAAACCCTGCAACGATGCCTTCATTCGTGCTGCCATGCTGCGCAATTGCTGGCTGGCGCCAGACAACTCAGTCGATTTGGCGGTGGTATCCTGCACCGCATTGGCGATGTGTTCCATATTTTCGTTGATGGTGGCAGATACTGTGGCCAGCTCTTCGGTCGCACTGGCCAGCTGATCATTGACATCGGTGATGCTGGACACCGCCTGATTGATCTGCGCCAGGGTTTTACCAGCCTGCTGCGAACGCTCTATAGTTTGCTCTGTTTCCTGCTGGCTGGAGGCCATCGACTGCACCGCTTGTTCGGAGTCGTGCTGGATGTCCTGAATACGCTGATTGATGCCTTGTGTTGATTCTTGTGAGCGGCTGGCCAGGGTACGTACTTCATCGGCCACCACCGCAAAACCACGGCCCATTTCACCCGCCCGGGCTGCTTCAATGGCGGCATTTAATGCCAGCAAATTGGTTTGCTCAGCAATGTTGCCAATCACATCGGTGACCGCCCCCACTTCTTCACTGCGCTTGGACAACTGCTGGATCACTTCACCGACCTGCTCAATTTTCTGTTTTAAGGCCTCAATCGCCAAAATGGTGTCTTCCACCGCCTTGGTACCAGAGCGGGTTTGCTGATCGGCCTCCCGGGCTGACTGCGCTGCTGTAGCGGCATTGCGTGCCATGTCCTCACAGGTAGCGGTCATTTCACTGACTGCGGTTGCCACCTGCGCCGTCTGGTCCATCACACTTTGCAAGATCTGCTGGGTTTGCTGGCTGGTCTCATCCAGCATTTCCGATTGTTCAGCCAATTGCTCCGCCATCTCGGTTTGCTGGCGGATGATGTCCCGCAATCGCTGCACCAGGCCACTCAATGCTGCCAGCAAGCTGCTGTTATCGCCCGGCTTCAGTGCAAATTCGGCTCGGAAATCACCGCCGGCCACCTGGCGCACCAGAGCCCGGGCAGAAGCCACCTCCCCGCCTAATTGCGCCAGCAGCCACTGCCGGATGTACAGGGATAACCCCACGGTCACCGCGATAATCAGCACCACCACCAGGGCAATACGGGCAGCAACGGCCCAAAACGCCGCTTTGACATCATCAATGTAAATACCCGAGCCCAGCACCCAGCCCCACTGTGGATCCCGATCGACAAAGGACAGCTTGGTGTAACGTTCCTCAGTCACACCACCGCCAGCCAGGGGCTTGGGCCACTCGTACTCGACAAAGCCCGAGCCATAACGATTGACCGCATCGACAAAGCTGACAAAGAGGTTGGCATTATCCAGCCGTTGTGAGCGACTGCCATCTTTGCTACGCATCTGGGTAGCGTGCATAAAGTTGGGTCGGTCCAAAATAGTACCATCCAGGCTGGGTACGGTTGGGTGCATGATCATTCGCGGGATGGGCCGCCCCATGTCGTTGATCCAGATGTACTCGGTACCATCGTAGCGAATGGCTTTAATGGCCTGCAATGCCTGCTGCTGCGCCTGCTCTGTGCTGAGCTCGCCACGGGCTTCCAACTGCTGGTAATGCTGCACCAGATGCAAGCCTGCTTCAATAATAGCCATCACCCGGGCTTCACGTCCTTCCACCAAACTGCGGTTGAGTGCGTTTAGCGCGACGGAGGCCAACAACAAAAAGCCGATTAAAGCCAAAAGTGGTATCGTCAGCAAACGGCCAGCAACTGTTGAAAAAAAGTTCATCCGCGTCTCCTATACACAAGGCTTGTGGTTTGAATTATCGTTTCTGCCTCATGCAGTTAAAGATAGCTGACTTTCGTTGCGCAGTGACTCATTTTTTCCTTCTACCTTGATCACAGGCAGCTGACATCAGCCGCATCCCGGCCTGTATTTATCGCAACCACTTCGACCGGCCCTTGCCGGTACCAAGCTCTGCATTTAAGGTAATAATAATTTATGTTCTTTGTGAGAAATCAATGCCAAACTTTCGTCGCCCGCTGCTTTGGCTGCTGGCTTGCTGTTTACCAGCCTTTGCCGCCGAGCCAGTTCCTACGCCCCACTTTCCAGGCAGCGACCACAATCCTGCTGTCGCTTCAGTAGAGCAGGTACTGGGCTACCCGCTGGGTGCGCGTATTTCAGAGCCCGCCGCCATTGCCCGTTACTTTGAGCAGCTGGCCAAGGATCATCCTGAGCAGGTGCGGCTGGTGCCTTATGCCACCAGCTGGCAAGGCCGGCCGTTATTTTATGCGGTGATCGGCAGCCCAGACCATATTGCCCGGCTTGATGAGATTGAAGCCGATATGCGCCGGTTGGCGGATCCGCGCAGCTTGCCCACCGCCGAGGCCCGCGCCTTGCTGCAACGGCTGCCTGCCAGCGTCTGGATTGCCAGCACCCTGCATGGCAATGAAATCAGCCCGGCCGATGCCGCCATGGCGCTGGCCTACCACTTGCTGGCTGATCGCAGTGAACGCACCCAGGCCATTCTGGCCAATACCCTGGTGTACATTGATCCGCTGCAAAACCCGGATGGCCACCACCGCTTTGTCAGCCGCTACTACGCCACCGTTGGCCTGGCGCACTCCAGCGATCGCCTGTCGGCCGAGCAGAATGAACCCTGGCCCAATGGCCGCACCAACCACTACCTGTTCGATATGAACCGCGACTGGATTTCACTGACACAGCCGGAAATCCGGGGTCGCGTCCAGGCCATGCAGCAGATGTATCCACTGATCTTTGTCGACTCGCATGAAATGGGCGGCGACATGGGCTATTACTTCAGCCCGGAAGCCGAACCCTACAACCCCCATATTCAGGCAGAGCAACGTGCTGTGTTGCATAAAATTGGCCAGAACAACGCCCATTGGTTTGATGAGCTGGGTTACGACTACTTTACCCGGGAAATTTTTGATGCCTTCTACCCTGGCTATGGCGCCAGCTGGCCACTGTATTACGGCAGCATCGCCATGACCTATGAAATGGCATCAGCCCGCGGTCATCAGTTCCGCAAACGCGATGGCAGCATCCTGACCTTCGCCGATGGGGTCCAGCGCAACTTTGTGGCCTTCAAAGCCACGCTGGAAACCGCCAGCCGCGAGGCCAATACCTTGCTGCAAAACTTCTACCAGTACCGCCTGTCGGCCAGCCAGCAAGGCGAAAAGGACGGCATTCGCAGTTACATTTTCCCGGCGCAACGGGATGCAGCGGGCCATCAGAAGCTGATGGGCGTGTTAACCCAGCATGGCATTGAAGTCGACCAGGCGACGGAAGGCTTTCGGGCCTGCGGCAACAGTTACCAGCCCGGTGCCTACATCGTGCACACCAACCAGCCGAGCTACCACCTGATCCGCACCCTGCTGGATGATACGGTGCCGATGGACAGCGCTTTTATTGCCCGCCAGGAAGAGCGGCGCGCCAACAACCTGCCCGATCAAATTTACGACGTCACCGCCTGGTCACTGCCATTGATGTACAACCTGGAGCTTGATCGCTGCAACCGGGCGGTTCGGGTTAGCAGCAGCCGTGTCGGGCCAGAGACAGTGCTGCCTGGCAGCGTGAAGCAGCCGGATGCACGCTTTGGCTATCTGGTGCCCTGGGGCGATATGGCCAGTGCCCGTTTTATGAGCCGGGCGCTGCAACAAGGCCTGCATCTGCGCAGCAGTGATCTGGCATTTACCCATCAAAATGGCAAGCGCTACCCGGCAGGTACCTTGATACTCAGCCGGGCCGATAACACCAGCGAACTCACCGAGCTGGTGCAGCAGCTGGCACTTGAGAGCGGCGCTCTGGTGGAAGGCATTGACAGCAGCTGGGTGCTGGATGGCCCCAACTTTGGCTCGATGAATGTCAAAACCCTGCATGCACCACAAGTAGCCATGGTCTGGGACGAACCCACCAACCCGTTAAGCGCCGGCAGTGCCCGCTTTGTGCTGGAGCAAGGCATCGGCTACCCGGTGACGGCGATCCGACCCGCCCAGTTGCGCACGGCCGATTTAAGCCATTACCAGGTACTGATTTTGCCGGCGACCAGCCGCGCTGGCTACAGCGCCGCCCTTGGCCAGGCCGGCCAGAACAATCTGCGCCACTTTGTCGAGCGCGGTGGTGTGCTGATCACCCTGGGGAATGCCACAGAGTGGCTGCTGGAAGGCGAACAACCTTTGCTGGCCAGTAAGCGGGAATACCGCATCAGTGAGCAGGAAAAGCCACTGGACGAGCCACGGGTGCCAGGGCGTTTGCTGGCCGAGCAGCAGGAGCTGCAGGCAATGCTGGAGCCCTACCGGGTCGATCCCGATTGGGTGCCGGGCTTCCTGGCCAATGCCAGGGTGGATCAGAACCACTGGCTAACCGCCGGCATCGCCCCGACGGTGCGCAGCATCTATGTGGGCAATCAGGTGTACCAGCCGCTGCGCATCAACGACGGGCGCAATGTGGTCAGTTTCAAAGGCCCGGATGAGCTGCTGGCCGGTGGCTTTGTCTGGGATGAAAACCGGCTGCAAATTGCCCACAAACCGCTGTTGATGGTCCAGCCACGCGGCCGCGGCCAGGTGATTGCCTTTACCCAGGAGCCGAACTTCCGCGCCTATGTCGATGGCATGCACCTGTTGTACATCAATGCCGTGTTCCGCGGCGCTGCTCACGCCACCCCACTGCGCTGAGTCTCTGCTATGCTTAATCAGCCCGGCCATCTGGCCGGGTTTTGTCACGCTGTTGTCATGCTGCGCTGGCAGCATAGCCAGCAGCTGCCAAGCTGGCACAGTTTCTGTATTCCTTGCCAGTAGCGGTTAAAACCAACTGCAAAGCTGTTGTCGCTGCTTGCTGATGGTGCCTTTTGCACCAAAGCCAGGCAGCAGGGCCTGATGAACTGTTGCACCAAGGAGCTCCCGATGCCATTGAAGAAACAATTTCTGAAAAGCCGCCCTGTGGTGAAAGTGACTTTTGAGATCCCGGCCGAAGCCGCTAAAGAAGCCAGCAGTGCTTACTTGCTGTGCGAAGCCCAGGGTTGGCAAAAAGAGCCACTGAAACGACTTAAAAATGGCAGTTTCAAAACCGTACTGGAACTGCCGACCGATCAGCAGGACGACTTTGAATTCCGTTATTGCCTGCTGGATGAGGCCGGCAACGAGCATTACGACAACGACTGGCAGGCCGATGGCTACCGGCCCACGCCACTTGGCGTGGAAAACTCGGTGGTGTCGGTGCGCTGCTAAGCTGCCTTAACCAAACACATTGTCGTTGAAACTCGCCTGGATCTGCGTCACTTCCGCAGCGTTGTCCAAAAGGGCCTGCACACAGCGCCCATCGAGCTTGGAGCCGGACAAACGCTGCAGGTGTTCAAATGCTTGCTGGTTTGTCCAGGCTTCTTTGTAAGGCCGTCGGCTGGTGAGCGCATCAAACACATCCGCTACGGTCACAATACGTGCTTCTATCGGAATGGCATCGCCTTGTAAGCCACTGGGGTAGC
This sequence comes from Alkalimonas cellulosilytica, assembly GCF_036325985.1. Taxonomy (NCBI): domain Bacteria; kingdom Pseudomonadati; phylum Pseudomonadota; class Gammaproteobacteria; genus Alkalimonas; species Alkalimonas cellulosilytica. Next base: position 20,110 of record NZ_JAUHLI010000011.1, on the reverse strand, counting down.
CGCTACCATCCATGGCTTCATGATGATGCATCACAATATTGCGCAGCACACTCAAATGGCTTAACCCGGACAGGCCGTAGTTCTCCATCAGTTTATCCACCATCGCCAGGCCAGCTTCAGAGTGCGTTTTCATCACGTTGAACTCCTCTTCGGTCAAAGGGCCAGGCTTAAGCAACACCTTATCCGGAATCGCCATTTTTCCCAGATCATGCAAAGGCGCAAACAAAAAAACATGCTCAATAAAGTGATCGTCCAAATGAAATGCATCCGCACAATGCCTTGCAATCAGACGGGCGTAACGCGACATTCGCTCCAGATGAGCCCCAGTCTCCGGATCACGGCTGTGGGTTAAATCCAGGGCAGATTTTAGAGTAGCGGATAAGGTTTTTATCTGCGCCCGCTCGTTGTAGAGCATCAGCGTGACCAAATGGCCTGCCACATCCATGTTTTCAATGGAAAAATCATCAAAGGCGTTGATTTGCTGGCTGTTAAAAAATAAAAAACCCAGCAACTCATTGCCCCAAATCATTGGAATGGTGTAACTGCCCCGAAAGCCAGCCGCGTATATTCGCTGCGCATGCAGATGCTGGCTGCCGTTAAAAACCGATAAGTCTTGCTCCAGCCTGGCTTTTCGCTGCTCGGCCAGCTGCTGCAGCGAATAGCAGCTCGATAGCCTGGCATGGTAATGATTCAGAGGCGTTTTTTCGCCACTGTAAATAAAGGTGCGCACCATGTCGGTACTGTGATCGTACAAGGCAATGGCAATCCGGGAAATAAAGGGATGATGGCGCTTTAAATAGTCATGTATGTGCTGCAACTTTTCGACTAAACTGGTTGTTTGCCCAAGAACCTTTAGCGCTGCATCATGAAGCATAGGTTATTCTCACATCGCGGCCGTGTTTTTCAGTATAGCTAATCGATACGCAAAGTGATCGCTTCGATGCACGCATGCATACTCCACAGCATCGAAAGTCAATCAGAGTAACCAGCATGACCTCTAATGCTCTTAACGTATTCGGCCAACCCCTTGAAGCCTGCTGCTTCGAACCTGCCACCGGCTTTTCCCGCGATGGTTTTTGCCACCATGCTGCGCAGGACAGAGGGCAACATTTATTGTGTGCCGAAGTGACCCAGGCGTTTTTGGATTTCAGCCTGCAGCAGGGCAATGATCTCATCACCCCCAGAGTCTTGTTTCAGTTCCCTGGTTTAAAAGCCGGTGATCGTTGGTGCCTGTGTGTCAGCCGTTGGCTGGAAGCGAAGGATGCCGGTGTGGCACCGCCTTTAATGCTTGCCAGTTGCCATCAGGAAGCACTGAGCAAGATCCCTCTGGCATTGCTGCAAGCGCACAGCTGGCAACCATAACCGATGCAGCGACTGGACCAGTCTTTTTACCGCAATGGCCCCAATCACCGGGCCGGGGCCGACGTCAGCTTCACCGATATCGTCAAGTTGTTTGGCTTTCGTGGTATTCGCATCGGTCGCTGGGTGACGGCTGAAGAACAGCAGCGTGCTGCCAACCTGTTTTTTGATGCGCTGTGCGATTTGCAGCAGCTACTGCAGGTACCCGAGCAGGTGCTGTCGCTGAACCAAACCCTCACACTGACCTTTGGCATTGGCGGTCAGCCCGGTGTCTGCGCTCATTACCAACCACGAGGCCGTATTTTAGCCCTGGCGAAAAACGCCGGTGCCGGTAGCCTGGCGCATGAATGGCCTGCCTTTGATCATTACATCGCCGGTAAGGTTTTCGTGGGTGCCGGCAATCAAGACTTTGCCAGCCGCTGCTTTTTGCACGCACAGCGCATCAAGCCCCACCCATTAAACCAATTGCTGTTGGATGGTTTTAAAACCTTGCTGCTATCCCCAGATGGCAGCCAGCCCAGCAGCTGGTTTGTGCACTGCGCTTCCCTGGATCGCGCCCGTAATCAGCTGTATCTGTCGCAACCAGAGGAGCTGTGCGCCCGCGCTTTTGAGGCCATGCTGCAAGCCCAACCACTGAAGAACCACTTTCTGGTCAGCGGTACCCGCCAGAGCGAGCTGGCCAAAGCCGGCGCCTATCCGGATGCAGAGCTACTGCGATCACTCAGCACACACTGGTTTCGCTACTTCGTAAGCCTGGGGCAGGCACTGTCGGCAAAACGCTAAATTTTTTCATTTCGGCATGGTAAAACCAGCAAAACCAACTAAGGTTGGAGAAGAATAAGAACCAAGGAAGCGCTATGCCTATTACCCCCGAACTCAATGCCGAAATCCGTATTCTGAACCTGTACAACCTCGACAGTGTGCGCGAAGGCCTGAAAGTCCACAAAGACGCCGACGAAGCCACCAAAGCCGCCATCGCCCGATTGCACCACAAAGGCTTGCTGACCCAGCCAGACGGCGGCTACCTTACCGATCTCGGTGTGCACTGCGCCGAGCATCTGCAAATGGCGCTGCGGATTTTGGATGTGCCGGGGTAATTGCTACAGCGTGAGGCTAAATGAGTATGATTTGAACCGAACCGAAGCTATCCGTAACTTGCCTATTAGCATGGCGATGGCTGCTTAAAGTTTAAACCATATAGTGCGCTAGATAATTGAACAAAAGTGATGCTTCAATTCGAATGAAGCATCACTTTACTACGGTAGTGCAACACCAGCTAAGACTACAAGCCCACCCGATTTAACCTGGCACCATCACCAAGATGCTGGGAAGATGCAATTGGTTTCTGCTGACCTGCATGGTCGCTTCCAGCACGTAGGTGGAATGGAAATATGGGGAGGAGGTCGTCCATGAATTATACTACTTTCAAAAACCTGCAACTTGAAGAGTACCTTTACGAAGATCTTCCTTCGGAGGCTGATATTAACGCCGCGGAGGCAATCTTAAAAGTGAGCTTTCCTTTTACCTACAGGCAGTTACTTCTAGTTGGGGCTGGCTGGAGCCCAATGAACCTGAGAGTTAGGTTGAAATCCGGATATCAACCGGGGTTCCGTTGTTTCAACCATGTATTTCTAGACAGTGATGCAGGGCATAAGGTCAATGTCAGCGAACTGGAAGCTTGGGGATACGGAGATAGGCTTTTGCAGTTCGCTGACAACGGCGGAGGAGTCCGCTACTGTTTGGATTACCGCTTTAAACCCGACGATCCACCAGTGGTTTTGGTATTTCCAAGCGAGGAAGATGGAAGTGAGGATGCAGTAACAAAGATCGCCGATCATTTTGATGACTTCCTAGCGAAGTACACCGTACCACTCAACAAAGCTTAGACTTGAGCAGCATTGCGCCATGCTACATTCAACATGTAGGCGGGATGGAAATCTGGAGAGGTAGCCGCAATGCTTCAGGTAAGGTTTGAGGTTTCAATCCACGCACCCGCGAAGGGTGCGACAACGCCGATGCAAAGTATTTCCCTAAATACCCTGTTTCAATCCACGCACCCGCGAAGGGTGCGACGCCCTGCGCCTGCAGTGTGTTCCATGGTTTCACGTTTCAATCCACGCACCCGCGAAGGGTGCGACATCCTTGACGACATGGACGAAACTATTGCAAGGGTTTCAATCCACGCACCCGCGAAGGGTGCGACGCGGTGGTTGGACTTGGATTGCCGTTTGTTGGTCGTTTCAATCCACGCACCCGCGAAGGGTGCGACTAGCGCTGCAGCGTAATCAACTGTGTAGCCCACCGTTTCAATCCACGCACCCGCGAAGGGTGCGACGTTTTGGGTCGATGAATGCGAGTTGCCAGAGCCTGTTTCAATCCACGCACCCGCGAAGGGTGCGACCGACCTGTGGCGTCACCGAAATCATAACACCTCCTGTTTCAATCCACGCACCCGCGAAGGGTGCGACTGAAAGGCAACTTCGCGCAAGCGGGTTCTGCACTGTTTCAATCCACGCACCCGCGAAGGGTGCGACGATTGTCGTGTATGTCACCTTTGGCGATACCGGAGTTTCAATCCACGCACCCGCGAAGGGTGCGACCCCGTAGAAGTTATGAAACGGAGCTGGCCGCCCTGTTTCAATCCACGCACCCGCGAAGGGTGCGACGTGGCTCCGCGCCTGGGCAAAGCCAGAAAAGACGTTTCAATCCACGCACCCGCGAAGGGTGCGACCGGTCTTGCACATAAAAATCATTTTTATAATGCGTGTTTCAATCCACGCACCCGCGAAGGGTGCGACAATAGTGAAGTGGGATATGGCATTAGGAACCTATGTTTCAATCCACGCACCCGCGAAGGGTGCGACAAGCCGAAAGCGCATCAACGCGCGGCCTTTGATCGTTTCAATCCACGCACCCGCGAAGGGTGCGACGTACTGCTGTAGGTACGTACATAACGCCCCCTTAGTTTCAATCCACGCACCCGCGAAGGGTGCGACCACTCCAAATCAGGATCCATCAGGAACCCAGTCTGTTTCAATCCACGCACCCGCGAAGGGTGCGACCTGCTCTGCGGTGGTGTTTTCGATGTAAAGCTTTGTTTCAATCCACGCACCCGCGAAGGGTGCGACTTTGCATTTCTTCGGCTACGGCTTTTGGCAGCTCGTTTCAATCCACGCACCCGCGAAGGGTGCGACTACCTAACTTACAAACCACGTTAAATGATAAGGTTGTTTCAATCCACGCACCCGCGAAGGGTGCGACCTCCCGACCGTTGGAAGTCGGGCCAAGTTGGACGGGTTTCAATCCACGCACCCGCGAAGGGTGCGACTCGGGGTCTTTATCAAGCACAACGGCGTCGGGGTTTCAATCCACGCACCCGCGAAGGGTGCGACGGCCTGAGCTGCCGAGCCTGGCGCTGGATAAGCTGTTTCAATCCACGCACCCGCGAAGGGTGCGACAGCACCAATAGCTTTCCAATCGGTGTTTATAGCAGTTTCAATCCACGCACCCGCGAAGGGTGCGACGGTTTGGGAACCGGATGGTCACAGCGTTATAGCGTGTTTCAATCCACGCACCCGCGAAGGGTGCGACTCAAATGAACTAACGCCAATGTTGCGGAAGTTTAGTTTCAATCCACGCACCCGCGAAGGGTGCGACTCCGTTAGACTAGACCAATCAGGATGCTGTGGTTTCAATCCACGCACCCGCGAAGGGTGCGACCACTTGTTCACCGTAGACGTACCATTGAGAATGAGTTTCAATCCACGCACCCGCGAAGGGTGCGACGGGCGCGTGGTCGGGGCTAATGCGCTGATAAGCTGTTTCAATCCACGCACCCGCGAAGGGTGCGACTTGTCTTATCTGTAATCTGAGAATAGGGGATTCTGTTTCAATCCACGCACCCGCGAAGGGTGCGACCAGACCAAATTATTTAGTGTCGCATGGTGTTGTTGTTTCAATCCACGCACCCGCGAAGGGTGCGACAAGCTAATATAGGTCCAGATTTAGGTGCGTTAGAGTTTCAATCCACGCACCCGCGAAGGGTGCGACATTGCACTACCACCACCAGAAAAAGACCCTGCACGTTTCAATCCACGCACCCGCGAAGGGTGCGACCTACTCGTCCCGCTCAAAATCATCAAGGCGGTTAGGGTTTCAATCCACGCACCCGCGAAGGGTGCGACGCTGGCAATAGCAGCCTCGACTTGCGGCGTTACTGTTTCAATCCACGCACCCGCGAAGGGTGCGACGCCAGCGCAGATATCCTTTGAGCTTAACACGCCGGTTTCAATCCACGCACCCGCGAAGGGTGCGACATTGTGGCAAGCCACGCATCTTCGCGGCTCATGTGTTTCAATCCACGCACCCGCGAAGGGTGCGACTTGTGTCGTTAATGCGCCGCAAGAGCCATCTACACGTTTCAATCCACGCACCCGCGAAGGGTGCGACTTCGTGCGCCAGGCTCTCAAATATGGTTCTCATGGTTTCAATCCACGCACCCGCGAAGGGTGCGACGAAATAGAATCAGACTGGATAGCAAAAATGCGAGTTTCAATCCACGCACCCGCGAAGGGTGCGACGCAGCAATACCTTCTAACTGGAAGTCGGGGCGGCGTTTCAATCCACGCACCCGCGAAGGGTGCGACTTATCCGCGGTATCCCTGGGCAAAGTAAACGTTAGTTTCAATCCACGCACCCGCGAAGGGTGCGACCATAGCCATCGTAGTCTCTAATCCTGTCGCATGAGTTTCAATCCACGCACCCGCGAAGGGTGCGACTTTGCATCCTTGCGCATAATAACAGCGTCAACAGGTTTCAATCCACGCACCCGCGAAGGGTGCGACCGCCTTTTTGCAAAGGCATGATTAGTCTACCGCGAATAGCGAGTAAGCGCTAACGTCGCGAAAAACTACAACCGAAAGTAACTGGAAACGGCATCCCCAGCCAATATTAAATACTATCAATGACTTGGATATGCCGCTAATCTGCTGGGCTTTTAAAGAGCACTCTGGGTTAGCGGTTAAATAATGAGAGTATCAGCAAACAAGTCCAGTGCTGGCTTTGCACCATGGTGCTCTACCTTTTTCCGCCATCCCTTCCCCAACATATAGAATCGAAGGCTGTCGACGTCTGGATCAAAGGTTGCCAATAACTTTGCCTTAAATTGCACCCATTGTGCAGGATCAATATCGCATTCGAACACCGAGTATTGCACCCTGGTACCGTAATCCAGGCACAGCTTCGCCAATTGTCTGAGTCGCTTTTTGCCATCGTCTGAATCAAAAGAAACATCGTAGGTAATTAACACCATCATAGGCTGGCTTCCCTTTTATTTGCTGAAAAATGCCGGATATTCCGCAAGATCACCTCGTAAGTGACGCGCCAGCAACATGGCTTGAATATGAGGCAACAAACCAATCTCGACCTCCTCACCAATAAACTGGTGGCGGATACTTTGTTGCTTACGACGCTGATACTCCTGCAATACCAGTTTACGGGCATCATCTTTCAGCTTCACAGCACCGCCAATTTCATGCACAAAGTCGGATGCTTTTATTTGCTGCCGGTTAATTAAGGTGAGCACCAGCCGGTCAGCGATAAATGCACGAAACTCTTCCAATAAGTCCAGCGCCAGGCTGTCTCTGCCTGGCCGCTCCCGATGAAGGAAGCCAACCTGCGGATCAAGCCCTACCCCTTGCAAAGCCGCACTTACATCATTGCCCAACACTGAATATAAGAATGACAGCAAGGCATTCACAGGATCGGTTGGTGGACGCCGGATACGGCCAGAAAACGTGAAACCAGTTTCCTGATTGGTAAAGAGATTTTCGAAAACAGAGAAGTAACGCGAAGCGGCATCGCCTTCAAAGCCGCGAATTGCGTCTAAATCGGTGCAGTGCTGAAGCTTCGTTAAAATGTAGTTTAGCGCAGCGACTTGCTCGGAAAGTGCGGCTGAAGCACCATGATTGCGCTGTTGCCGCTGCAATACCTGCTTTTGCATCTGAATTTTGGCGGCCACAATGTTTCTGGCGATACTGACCGGATCGGAATCGGTTCGGCGGTATTGCTCGCGCCGTAACAGCACATTGCCACTTTGCTTGCCCTGCACCCTGGCAAGAAAACGGCCGTACTCGGTGAAAAAGGCCAAATTGACGCTACGCTCACCACAAAAGCCCATCACTTGGGGCGACACCATGACGTTGCCAAAGCAAAAAATAGCGCCAATCCCATGGATAGGGAATTGCGCCGCTTTTTGTTTATTAATGTCGATCACCAGGGTTTCCCGTTCTTTGTGTAAGTAAGCACCTTGGGTACTGATGTAAAGGCTATTCTGGAGTTTCTTCATTGGCAGTATCCGTTGCGAAAAGCTGCTGTGTATAAGCAGTACTTGTATCCTGTTGCATCAACTTAGGATTGCACAAATCGTACAGGCTGCATGCCAGGCAATGCTTGCCATAAACTGCTTTGGGTGTTTGGCCTGATGCCAGCATTGCAGCAACTTCGGCTATTACCTGCAAAGTACGCTGTCGTAACTCAGCGCTAAAGGTAATTACTTGCCGGTGACGGGTTTGGTGATACCACAGTGCGCCTTCTGGCACATTCTGCCCAGTCATTTCTTCTAAGCACAGTGCTTGTGCACAAAGTTGTATTTCATCCCAGTCACTTGGTTTGGGCTTACCGCGCTTGTACTCGACAGGGAACAGCTTGCCGGTGGCCTGCTCCCGCTCAACCAAGTCGAGTTTGCCAACCAGGCCAATCTTTGGTGCGGATACCTGCACACCGCGTTCATAGCGTATACCCCGCCGACTTTCTGGCTCACCACTGTCGACCCGCTCATGCAATACATTACCTTGAGCCGTCAAAAAGTTATCTGCCCACACCTGTTCGGTATGAATGAGCGCACACTGGCGTGGGCAAAAGGCATAATGCTGTAATGCAGAAATTGGGATCAGCCTGGGTTCGGTCATACTTGCACCTGAGTTATCAGTAAACAGTTACTGCCCATAACAACCAGAGTCTGGCCAAAGCCTGCTTTTTGCAGGCTTTGGTGCAAAGGGCTTAGAAGCCGTCAATTTCTGCTGGCGTAAGCCCATCCAACAGGCTCAGTTGGTAACTCCCGTCAGGGTTTACACTTAAGGTTCTATGTACTTTTGCGGATGAGTATTGACCGGCCTTGCTATTGTGCTGCCACCAAATCACCTTCTCGACCGCCATAGAACCCTCTGGTCTGGCAGAGGATGCATCGCCTTCAAATAATTTTGGCAGGATCGATTTAAGAATCTCTGCATCAGCATCACTAAAGCCGGTTTTCTCTGCCAGCTGCGGTGACATAGCGCCATAAGCAACATAAACGGCCTGGTCGACCCGGTGCTTCATGCCCATGGTATCTGAACCTTTTTTACTGCCATCACCATCACCGCTAACACTCTTGGTAATTTGCGTACTGGTAATGCTTACTGGCTCGACACTAAAAGCTGAATGGATACTCACAGGGCCACGGATAGGAATGGATACACCGTCTTTTTGCTCGCTTTTAAAGGCAAATAACTGACCAAAGGCACGAACATCAAACCAGGTTTCGCAGGCCAGCTTTGCAGCATCTTCTGGTTTTGTTTTCTTGGCATTAAGTGCATCTTTGCCTAATACGCCTTCAGCTCTGGCACGCAGGCTTGGGTAGCCATCGGTTTTCTTCTCGTCCGATTGAACAAAAATAGCCTGGCCAGCATCTTGTAAGCGATCGCGGGTTTTGCGCTTTAAGCATACGTCGGTAATTTCGCCAAAACCATCATAGTCTGTGCGCGGGCGGTTGCCATTTAACGGGTCGCCATTTGGATTAGCGTTTTTTACTGAGAAAATAATGGCGAAATCGATTTTATTTTGTAAGCTCATGTGGTTTTCCTTATTCTGCGGTGTCTGCCGCGTCTTTTTTACTGTTTAGTACTAAGCGCTGGCAGTGAAACCCCAGTAAAAACTCACCGCTTAACGCTTTATCTGATTTAAATTCTGTTGTATCGAAAGCCGACTGAATGCTATCCAGCAGGTCTTTTCGTAACTTTAAAAAGCCGGGGCTGACATTCTGCAAACGATGCATATAGGGCGTTAATGCCAGTTCTAAATTACGCCAAGTAGAAAATGGTCTGTCGGCAAAGCGTTGTATTAATCGCTCTGCCGTGGTGTTGCGCTTTTCACCCGCTTTGTAAAGTGCATAGGATTCAATATTTTCTGCTACCGCTAGTAAGCGGCCATATAAATAATCCCGCGAAGTACTGGTTTCATCTAATGCCATGGCATAGTCCTTTTGATATTTAACATGAGGTGTGCGTTTGCAAAAACCTTTATAAAGCGCGCAGGCAATACCGAGGTTTTGCTCCCACTTCCATGAATCTTCACTTTTGTAGGCTAAACGATTAGTTGCCCTTTTAATGGCATAGGTAACAATGTCTATCGGCAGGGGCTGACCTTCAACAATGCAAGGTAGCAGGCGCTCAGTAAGGTTCTTCTTCAGTGAATCTGTGCTTTTTAAAACGTCGCCATAAACAGCATCCCAAATTTTATAAGGCGCAGGGGCACTGGCAGACCAAATGATTTTCTCTATGGGCTTGCTTTTACCTGCAACGTTCGACGTTAGTTTATGCCGCTGCGGCCAGGCAAAATCCCGGTACCACTTCTCCAGCGAGCTTAAGAATTCTTCTGCTATCGTTTCACGGTAATAGATAATTCCCATCCGGCCAGGTGTGGCAGAATCCAGTCCTAAAATACAAATGCTCTCGTTGCGCTCCAGCTCACCCTTACCGGTGCCTTTTAGATGACTTTTCAGGTTTAGCGCATAGCTTTGACCTAGATCCAGCGAGTGATCTTTTTCGGGTAGGGTTTCAGCATTTAATAGATCCCAGGGATCAGAGAATGGATTGGGTATTGTTTTGCCCGATACTGCCCAACTGACATAGGTTTGATCGCCATTGCGAAAGCTTTGCCGTGCCAGTAACCAGCGCAATGCATTATGTGCTTTTTGGGTCACATCAAAACTAACTGCCGCAGCCTGGCTGCTGTCAGTGAATTTGCCTCTAAAGGTAAAGCCGCTGCTATCATTGGCAGAAATTAATTTGGCTTTATCGCCACTGTGCCTTATTTTCGCCGGATGATTTGATGCTAAAACAGTTTGCTCACCTTTTACCAGGCATAATCCCGGCTCACCTCCATTTAAGCTGTCAAAATTAATCCAGCTTTGCTGAATGGCCGGATCAAGCCAGGTTTTTGATTGTGCAATGCCAGGCATTTCAACCGTCCAGCACACCAATGCAGAGCCTTGATCCAATGAACCTGCTTCCTTTGGTAAAACTTTGAATAACAAAGGTGCCTCTGCCGAAGATTGCCACTTTGTAAGTAAAATACCGTTCTCGGCGTGCAGTACGCCATGTTGCAGCAGATCAGCAACAACAGTTCGCTTACCAACATACCTGTGGATAGCACTAATCGCGGGTAAAACGAATTCAGAATTGCACCATCCGCTAAGTTGTTCAAAATAAAGCTCAAACCCTGCCTTTTTTAAACCACCAAATTGCTCATAGTCACCTGCTACATACTGAATCTTGTCTGCCAGAGCATGTGGTGCTAACCCACTTGCTCTGCCTGCTGACTGCTCTGTCGCTGGTAAAACCAATTGTGTTTTTTCCAGTACGGAAGCCCGGAGAAAAGCACCATTGCCGTCAATAACAATATTAATATGAGCGTTCTGCGGGGTATGGCTAACCGGCATTAACTGCTGTTCCTGCGGTAAATCTGCCGAAAGCTGCTGCGCCTGCTCATAGGTTTCATATAGACGTGCTAACCAGCTCATAATGCTGCCTCCAGCTCATCTACAGCCTGTTGATTTACATCAAGCACAAACTCCTTGGGCTGCATCTCGCGCACAAAGCGCCTGATCTGGCAATCTTCCGGCCGGGGAAAAGTAACAATGCCGCGTTTCATCGTGGCGTGCCAAAACCGGCTATGTAATTCATTAACGCCGGTTTCATCAGGGTAGTCAAAGCCGTGAAACATTAAACCAAAGCCCAACTCGTCAATATCGTCGTAAGCACCAGCACCTTCTCCAAATTCACATGGCTCAACGTAGGCCTGACAATCACGGGTACCCAAAAAGATATCCTGCCGCCCACCTTTTTCCAGCATCCGTGTCGCAATACTAAAATGCTTGCCGTCAATTCTGTCTTGTTCAAGCTCTGGCCGGTGCTCATTCCACTCGAAATGCGCTTCAACCTGATATTCAACATCATGCAAAAAGGTGTAAATAGCTAGGCTATTGCCTCCGCCCCAGTTCAACGGCTTAGTGCCTTTTGTTTGGGTGCGAAGTGGTTTAATCACTCTTACTCTGTCGACATACCAGGTTAGCGTAGGCTTCCAGTAAATCGATTTTAGAACGCCCTTTAATGCCTCATAAGTTGGCAGATGGTAAGAGCATTTTTCACCGCCTATTTTAGTAATCGGATCGGTGAATAATGCATAGCGCCCTCGCAGACGAAAACTAATGCTGTTTTTCATTGGTTTTGTCGCCATTGTTATGTCCTTTTCAATTAGAAAACAAAGTTATGCTGCTCTGCACAAGGTTCTGTGCAGACGCCAAAATCTTCACTGTAAAACCGCTCATCAAGGTAGTAGACCCCCTCCCCATCAGCTATCTCGTAAATAGCTTTCTGCTGCTGAAGTTTTTCCCAGACATTTGGAAAGAGATTAACGCTGTATTTCTGTGACCTACGCAGCAATTTGTAATAATTAGCCGCATCAAATTTTTTGTTTACAGCACAAAGATCAGTTATTAGTGCTTTACCTTCACCATGCGGAACTATTAGTGATTGTGTGGGTGCGTCTATCGCTTTAAAGGCTTTACCTGCTGTCATAAAAGCCTGATGCAAAGTCAGCGGTGTATTGCCATAAGGGTTTCGTGCATTGACGCTTAGCAGGTTAAGCAAATTATTAGCGCCATTTGTAGCTGTTGCTTTTAGCGGATAACTCATTTCTTTACTGCGATCAAAAAAGTAATACTGAAAATACTGCTGCATGACTTCCGGTTTTAGGAAATCCTGACCTTTAAACTCGTTAAATATCCGCTTTGTGGTATCACGACCTACCTTGATGTCTGGCAGTAAATCAATGGTTTCTTTGTCTGGGTTAACGATATAAACCTGTGCTGTGTGCAGCCGACCATTGCGATTGCAGCGACCAGCGGCCTGCGCTAAAGAATCCAGCCCGGCCTGAAAACGGATAACTGACGCAAAATCCACATCGACCCCAGCCTCAATTAGTTGAGTGCTAAAACACAGTACCGGCAAACCGGCATCTAAACGATTTCGTACCTTAGCAAGCAATAACTTACGATGTGCAGGACACTGAGCAGTACTGAGATGGATTAAGGCTTCTGTATCAACTTGCTGTGTCTGGTGTGCAGATTTAAACAGCGCCTGCGCCCAGTTTTTGGTATTTACAATAATAAGGCAGCTTGTCTTTAACTGCATTTGCTCAAGCGCCAGCGCGGTGATTTCTTCTAAAGACCAGCCAGCGACTGTTGTTTTGTCCAGGATCTCTACCCGTTTGAGCTGCTGAAACAACTCGCCTATATCAGGCATAAGTTCATTGCCTTCAGGCAGGTTAAGCCTACCTTTATGTTCATTTTGGACCTGATGTAACAAGGGTTGTGTTGCGGTGCAAAGCACCGCCGTTGTCTTGCAATGCTCCGCCAGAAAATTAAGCGAGTTATTAAACAAATGAATGCAGTTAATTGGCAGGGTTTGGATCTCATCAAATACAATCACACTGTTGGCCAGTTGATGTAACCGCCTGACACCACGGGTACCACCGCTTAGCAATGTTTCCAAAAACTGCACCATAGTGGTGAGCACGATAGGGGCGTCCCAGTTTTCACTTACCAACTTGCTATGCCAGGTTTGCTGCTCCGGCTCTAAATTTGAGTGATGCTCTAACACCCATGGTCTTGGATCATCATCACGCTGCAATACACTTCTTATTGCCTCAGCGTTTTGCTCAATAATTGAGGTGTATGGAATAATATAAAAAATCCGGTCCAGTTGATGTTTTTTGGCGTGGTGTAAAGCAAAACGCAAGCTGGAATAGGTTTTACCGCCACCAGTAGGAACTGTAAGGCTGTAGATACCTTGCGCATCATCAGCGCGTTTTAAGCAATTATCTGAGATTTGCTTGCGTATATCGTCTACGGTGTTTCTGACTTTCAACGTGGTAACAAAAGCTTCCATACGTTGACAAGCTAACGCCCAATCCGGTTTTAAATGCCGGTACAGGCTATAATTTGGGTTTTCAAAATCAGCACTGTTTACCCTGTCAGCGTCAATCAGGCTGCTAAACAAAAACTTGGTGTAAAAGCCAAGATTGAAAGCAGCGACGATATCACTGCCATTTGCTAAATCCTTTGATACTATCAGCTTAAGTTTATTGACCATATCGTTAATAAATGCAGCTGTTGCTATAGCTTCAACCATACTAATAACTACAGTATCAGCAACCTGGATACACTCCTTTAAATGAGTTTGCTCATCTGTTTTTTTTATTCTGGCAAGGAAACCAGCACCATTTTCTGAAGGCAAATTATCAATCAAACCACTGTGGTGAGAGGCAATGCACAAAGCCAAAATTTGCACTACGGCAATAGACAACTGTTGATCTGTGGAGTTTTTATCAGGAAACGCTTTAAGCGCAATCGGAAGTATATTTTGAAAAACCCACTGCGCACCGGCGGATGAATGGTCAATCTTGCCTTTTAGACTTTTTGAATCAACGTCATCAAGATCAGGATCATAATTAGCGCCCAATTCACGGATAATCAGCTGCATATAATCCTGGAATGCTTTGCTGTACTTACCGAGATCGTGCAAGACACCAACCAAAGCTCCCGCTTTACCATGCCCGATTTTTCCAGCATAGATTGCTGCCAACTCACTGACTTCAGTTAAATGTGTCTTAATGCTCTGATGATTAGAGCCATTTTTAGCTGGGTGAGCTATGAATTGCATTCTTAATTCTCCAATATTGACTTATCGAGCCAACCTAACCAGCCCAGAGATTAACTATCACTTTTCGCACTTTTTTCTAACCGCCCAGCCCGATGATCTGCCACCAGAATGTTCATCTGCGTTATCGCAATTTGGTTTAGCCGGGTCAGCCGCTCGCTTTGTGAGCGCCCTTCATTGATAAAAACAGCACTGAGATTTTCGAGATTGGTCAGGCAAACCAGTTGGGAGATATTGGCGTCATCGCGGATATTGCCTTGCTTATCCGAGTTTGCGTTGCACCATTGTTTGGCGGACATACCGAATAACGCCATGTTCAGAACGTCTGCCTCCATAGCGTATACCTGATTGACGTGCCGGGAGCTGAGTTCCGGTGGGATCAAATTCTCTTTGATAGCATCGGTGTGCAACCAATAGTTTATTTTTGCCAGGCAGCGGCGAGTATCCCAGCCCAGTTGCTGCTGTTCAGCATTCTTCAGATGTTGGAGCTCTTGCATAAAATAGATTTTAAACACTGGGCTTAACCAGCTAGCGAATTCTAATGCAAGATCTGGATGGGCATAAGTGCCGCCATTGCGGCCAGCCTTGGTCATCAGGCCGATAGAGCCGGTTTTGGCAACCCATTCTTTCACACTAATTATGGAGCTGTTCAAGCCCGCCTGACTTTTAATGATGGCGAATTCGCTATCATTAAAATCTGGATTATGAACAGACTCCCAGATCCCCAGAAACTCGACCGTATTGCGGTTATTCAGCCAGTCAGAAATAATAAAGTCGTTGTCTTCAGCATTCAGCATATCGGTCAATGAGATGTAATCTTGATCTAGCAGCCCCACAACCGTGCTGGCTGTATCAAACACTCCGAGCTTGCGATTGTTCTTATCCAATGTCATCAAAATGACTCCCGCACTTATTCATCCTCATCCCCCTTCAACAAATCATCCAACGCCCCAGGCGCCATCACGATTTTGCGCTTCTTCCTCAGCCTGACCACTTTGGGATCAAAGTTAGCCATAATGTCCTGGTGGGTTTGCTGCAACCATTGTTCGGCTTTTGCCAGTTCCTGCGCGGCCAGCTCGTCGAGCCCAGCGCGGTTCCCTTGCAAGGCTTTGCAATCAGCCAGAAAGTGACGCCAGCGCACTTTTTCCAGGGCTGTTTCGTTGTTGAAAATAATGTTGAGATGCGGATCGCCATAGTGATCCACCGGCTGGAAGTACATGACCGGGGCTTGCTGACAGTGGGCCTGGCTGAGTTCCAGCCAGCGCTGTTGCTGGTAGTGATGCCAGCGGTGTTTGAGTTCATCCAGCTGTGCTTCCAACCCATTGGCCTGAACTTCGATGTCCCAGAGAAAACCACCCTGCTCTGCCTTGCCATGGTTTTTGCCGTCAACATACTCATGCGGGATTAGGCTTTGGATCCGATCACTGCCTTGATCGTCTATTGCATCGGTTAAATAACCGGCTAGGGAATACAGGGTGGCGTAATGAAAGTCGCCGTCAATAATCAGCCGCGCCCAGCGGGCAAAACGAAAGGCGTAGTAGTCACGCGGCTGATAATCCGGCAATTGCGCTTTGTTGGCTTGCTCCTGAAACAGGTGATCGTTGTAGTCGTAATCATAAAGGGTGGTAAAGTCCAGTAGACTGGTATTCTTGGCCATGGGCTCGTTCAGAAAGAGATAGCAGTCGCCAATACCACACGTCAGCAACTTGGCCCAGTTCAGCAGGTTAAGCTTTGATAATGGCAGATCACGCCAGATTGCGTTGGCATTATCTGGCGTGCAGTCGATACCGAGCAGTGCTTTGAGTAACACGGCGTCCACCCGGTTTTGCACCTGTTTGTCCATGGTAGCGCGAAACTGCTCCTGCTGAGCATCCGGCCAGGAGTAGTAGCCCGGATCAGCAGCTATCAGCGCTTTGCGGGCAGCAGCCTGAATGACGGATTTCGGCATGGACTTCCTCATACATTTACCTTCCAATAACCACGAGTGCCGCCGATGCGCTCTATAGCACCAGCTGCTTTCAATTTGTTGAGGTGTTTTTGCAACGCAGATGCGTTAATACCCAGTTGAGCAGCCATCTCTTGATGGGTCATGCGTGGGTTCTGCTCTATCAATGCCAACACAGCCTGCTGGCGATGGGTGAGTTTAGCTTGCACTACTTTTTCACCACCTATTTCACCACCTATTTCACCACCTATTGAGCCACCCGTTGCGGCAGCTTCCGTACGATGAAACTCAATATCGAAAAA
Source organism: Alkalimonas cellulosilytica (assembly GCF_036325985.1). Classification (NCBI taxonomy): domain Bacteria; kingdom Pseudomonadati; phylum Pseudomonadota; class Gammaproteobacteria; genus Alkalimonas; species Alkalimonas cellulosilytica. The sequence goes on along the minus strand of NZ_JAUHLI010000011.1, from coordinate 3,467 downwards.
GTCGCCAGTTTCCGCGAAGGTGGGGGCGTCGCTACCTGCCTGCTGGCACAGATCGCGGATGCGGGCCATACCACTCCCCCATTGCTCGATGTAGCCCAGCTCCCTAAAAACCCGGGCGATGACTTTGTTGCGGATTTCCGAACGCCCGGCCAGTGCATCACCCAAAGTCAGGCCGTTGGGCAAACCACCGGGGGAGACGATGTTGACGATATCATCGTAGATACCCACTTTGATGTCCCGTCCAGCGTTGCTGTAATCACGGTGTACCACGGCATTGACCAGCGCTTCCCGGATGGCCGGAATGGGAATTTCATAGGTTTCGGTACGCTGCAGACCATGGATTTCTGCCTTTAGATGCAGATGGTTTTTGATGAAGGCTTCCGAGCCTTCCAGTTGACTAAACAGATCACCCCGGTATTCCTTTTTATCCAGGAATACTGTCATGTTGGTGCCTTTAAAACGACTGCACTTGATTTCCACCTGTTCGTACTGGCCCAACAGGATCATCAGGCCATGGCTGGGATAATCCTGCCCCTGCTCGGTTCGGATCAATTTCAAACTACGCATCCTGGCGGTGCTTAAGGGCTTGCCCGCTTGTTCAAAAGCCCGCTGTAACGGAGCCAGTTCTAGCGTCTGTAGTGAGGCGTCCCAGGCAGTTTGTTCATCAAAGCTCTGGTGCAGACGCTGGCGCTCCAGCTCGTGAATCATTTCCAGACTGGCCTGACGGTTGGTTGCACCCAGACGAATATAGGTGCCTGCATCGCGACCTTTGGCCCTGAGGTGATAGGGCAGCTGACTGCCCCGATAAACCTGAATCACCACCAGCGTTTTTCCCTGCAGGGTTTCCAGATAAATAGTGGGCATCAGACTGGGATGGCATTGATCATGCGCAATGGACGCAATCTGGTCCATCAGTTCGAACTCGTCGGTCTGGACACCTGCAATCTGTCGCTGATCATTCACCCCCAACACCAACTTGCCACCACTGCTGTTGGCAAAGGCAATCAGGGTTTTAGCAAGCTGGTTTCCCTTGGGCAACTGCCCTTTTAGCTCCAGAGTTTTGCTTTCACCACCCAGAATTTCTTGCCAGAGAGGCTGTTCAGGGCTCATAGCTTCCTCGCATAGCACATTATTTTAGTCTCCTTCACTCTACCCCCTCCCCCAACCAACACAACCACTGTACAGAAACCCACGTAAACTGACTTAACGGTTCTGTGATAAAAACCGGATAAATCAGCTGAATAGCCAGGGCTTTATGTCATGTAAGTTGGCAAGCTCCAGCTGCTGGGCTTCGGGGATGGCGTCCAGCGTTTTTACGTTCACCTGCATTTGCTGCAGCAGGTATTGCGCCAGTGCGGCGCGGGTGGTCAGTTGCAACTGGCCGTTGTGCATTTGGTAGTCGTGCACCAGCACAGCTTGTTGCTCGGGGCTGAGCCTGCGGTCGGGTACCAGCTGTAGGGTGATTTCGGTATGCCAGGCGCTATCGTCAGCTCCGGTTTTCTCGGCAGGGCCCAGTAACTCCGCTTCACCACGAAAACGGCTGAGCACAAAGTCGCGGTACTCGCGGTGCTTCTCGCACCAGCCACGCAGGTGCCAGCGCAGGCCGGTGTTGATTAGGGTATGCGGGCTGATAATGCGGCCTTCGCGGTCTGGGTTGGTCAGGGACACATAATCCACTTCAACCCGTTGCTGTTCGCGTAGCGCCTGCACCAGTACACGGATCAGGCCGGCACTGACCTGACGGGGCGGTAGCTGCAGGGTGGCACTGTTGCTAGATTTAGCCTCGCCCGGTTGCTCGAAACAAGCGGGGTGCTGCACCCAGCGCAGATAATGATCGATGTCGGGGGTAAACAAGGTGGGTTGCAGGTTGGCGGCTGCCTGGTACGGTTTGTTTTGCTGCAGTGCTTGCAGGTTTGCTGGCACCCGTTCGGCGTAGCGCTGTAAGTCCTGCCAGGCTTGTTGGCGGCTGACGCCAAACTGCGCCACCAACTGTTTGTTTTGAATTTTTCCTTCCCAGTACAAGATAAACTCGATAAAACGCAACCGGCTTTGCTGCTCGGATTTGTGCATGCCACCTCCTGTGCTGCTCATTGGTGTTCCTAAAACCACTTTACGGCAGTCTGGTGGAAATGCAAGTGCTTGGATTAGGCAGGGTGCCTGACATGAGATAGAACTGATTTTAAGGCAGGTTTTCCCGATACACCGTAAGTATTTCAATGTGTTGCTTTGTCACACGGTACACAAAGTTGTAGTGCTTATAGCAAATCTTCCGGATGTTTTTGCCATGCTCTGGCATCGGGGTTCCAGAGTCTGGAAACTGAACCAGTACCTTTTGCAGCCAAAGCTCAAATTGATTCAGATAGTCAATGACAAAGGCATTGGGCAAGCCTTGTTCAGAAAGGTAGTCTGCGATTTGAGTCAGACGCTCCATGGCCCTGGGAGAAAATACCAAGGTTCGTTTATTCATACTTGGCACGGATATTGTTAAAAACATCGGCAAGCTCTATGCCCTGACCTTGCGCTAACTGTGCCTCAGACACCTTGATATCGTCACTAATTTTTCTGGCCTGTACAAACTCGGCAAAAGCCCGGGCAACAGATTGCGGATTGTCTCCAAAGGCCCGCTTTAAATCGGCTTCCAGTACCGGATTATCGATCTGGATATTTAACATTGCACCACTCCACTGCTGTAAAAAACTGAGCATACTGTGTCTATCAGTGTAGCTCAACTGCAGCTTCATTATGACCACACAAAATAGACAGAGACCGTCCAGACACAGGCCGGTCTCTGTATGGGTGTTTACCGATTAATCGGAATTTGCTTTACCCCATCAGCACTGCCTTCTTTGCGCGCCATGGTAATGCTCAGCACGCCGTCTTTTAGCCTGGCATCGATGCTGTTGCTATCGGCATCGGCTGGCAGGGCCAGGGTACGGCGGAAGGTGCCGTAGCGGCGTTCACTGCGATAGAAGTGCCGGTCTTTGTCTTCCTGCTCTTGCTTGATCTGGCCTTTGATGGTCAGCACATCACCCTGCAGATCGATGGCCAGATCGGACTCCTGCAAACCGGGTACTTCCAGCCGGATGCAGTAGTTCTGATCGCTGGCGGATAAGTCCAGACTGGGTTTAAACCAGTCGTTGCCGCCCAGTAGCGGACTGCTGCCAAACAAAGATGGTGTGCCAAAGTGTTTAAAGGCATCATCAAACAAACGGTTCATCTCTTGATGAAACTGCAGCATCGGATGCAGCGGTGCATTCGAAGGTTCCGCAGTTTGAGTTCGCTGTACCGGAACCGACGACTGCTCGGCATCTTCATGCTGAAACCAGTTCCACGGATTCAATTTTTGCCAGTTCATACGCCCTCCTGTTACAGGTTGTATCACATGCAATATAGGGATTGCTGGTCAATTTTCAATCAACTTTGTGAAGAAAATACTGCGCTGGATCAAACAAAGAGTTCGTTGTCAA
>NZ_JAUHLI010000010.1:0-180464 GCF_036325985.1 Alkalimonas cellulosilytica | reverse complement strand
CACCCAATTACGAGTTAATTCAATCAGTGAGTTGTTTAAGTTATTCCTCAATCATCTGATAACGCACTCGCCAGACTAATTGCAAAAACTATCCCTAAAGGGACATAGAACCAATCCGGTTAACTGTTTAGTGTTGTATTTTTGATTCAACAGAGCAGGGTTGAAAATGAACACTACACTGATAGAAGATTTGGAATGTAGGGGCTTAATTGCCCAAGCGACAGATATCAATGCCATCAAAGCGCTGTTGTGCACACCTCAGGTTGTATACTGTGGCTTTGACCCTACAGCCGGAAGTCTACACATTGGGCATTTAGTACCGTTAATCTTACTCAAGCGATTTCAAGATGCAGGTCATAGGATTATCGTATTGCTTGGTGGGGCTACCGGTCTGATCGGTGATCCAAGTTTTAAAGCGATAGAGCGAAGCCTGAACAGTACGACAACAGTCTCTAACTGGGTAAATGAACTGGCTACTCAAATTCTAGATTTAATGTTGCCTAAATTAAGAGAGCCGCTGACGCTGGTAAACAATGCAGACTGGCTTAACGAGGTTAACGTAATTACATTTTTCCGCGACGTTGGAAAACACTTTTCTATCAATAACATGCTAAACCGGGAATCAGTCAGACAGCGTTTGCAACGCCCCGACCAGGGTATATCTTTTACCGAGTTTAGTTATAGTTTGCTGCAGTCCTATGATTTCGCAGAGTTGAACCGCCGGTTCGGTTGTTGTTTACAGGTTGGTGGTAACGACCAATGGGGAAATATTCTGGGAGGTATCGACTTTACCCGTCGGCGAAATGGCAGTGATGTCTTTGGTTTGACGCTTCCGATCATAACAAAATCAGACGGGACAAAATTTGGTAAATCCGAAACTGGTACGGTGTGGTTAGATGCAGGTAAAACGTCTCCTTATGCTTTCTATCAATTCTGGTTGAATACGCCGGATGCAGACGTTTATCGCTTTTTACATTACTACACCTTTATAAGTTGTGATGAAATTGCACGACTTCAAGCACATGATAAGTCAAGTCAGTCAAAGCCGCAGGCACAACATGTCTTGGCGGAGGAGTTGACTCGTTTCGTCCATGGTGAGGCTGGTTTAGCTAGTGCACAACGGATTAGCAAAGCTTTGTTTCATGGTGAGGTGAATGAGCTGCAATTAAATGAAATAATGCAGTTACAACTTGATGGTCTGCCTACTAAGCAAATTGCAGGATTGAATTTAGTTGACGCCGTTGTTCAGAGTGGTTTGGCAATATCAAAACGTGCAGCTCGCGAACTCATAGCAGAGGGGGCAATTTCCGTGAATGGAAAAAGAGCAAGTACCGCACAATGTCAGCTTGGTTTGCCGCTGTATGAAAAATACTGGCTTCTGCAAAGGGGGAGAAAGCAATTCGTCCTTCTGGCCGCGTAGTGCACATTGATTAATGCCCGGAAGCTTTAATACAAATAAAGCATATGCGACACCGTTACAAACTTGCGGTGTGGGTATACGCCTTAATTTGGCTAGGAGTGAAGTTACCCATTAAGAGTATTGGTAACTTGTAAGTAACGGTAGCCAGCCTTGGAGCCTGTCTCTTATACACAAATCCCCGCTAAGAAATTAGCGGGGATTTTTTTTGGTGCGCCGGGCATGGCGCGCAGCGCCTTGACGGGCGCTATCTGCTGATTGTGGTGATTAGCAGATGACTTGGAGGTGAAAGTCCTCTACACACCCGGCAAGGGGAAGTGTTAGCTGAACGGCAAGGGTGTTCACTGTGAGGTGAAATCTGAAGGAAGCTGAAAGCAAAATGCTGGCCTGACGAACAGGAAGCGGTTTAGGCGTTGTAGCAGGGTAAGGTGGCCAATATCGCCAAAGTCCAATACTTGCATGGAATGCTGCAACGTATAACCGACAGGCATAAGCAGGAAGGTCGCGCGAATTACCCTGGGAGGTCTGATAGTCTGCCAAAGTGCTACTAACATCATGAGGTGTTGGGATGGACTACCAGAAGTCAGCCGAAGCCGTAGTAGTGTTGCTAACCAACAGCATGAAGGGCCGAACATGTTTTAACCGTGATTAGGATACTGGTACTCTATGATGATTGATGATGCACAAGCGCAGGAAACTGCGGCCATGGCCAGAGGAAGCGAACAGAATTCGCCGGTGCTGCGTTATGGTGCTGAAATTGACGCGGCGGCCAGTGGGCGAACGAAAACGGAAGTGCCGTTGACGATGGACGCGGTGATAACCCGAGAGAATCTGATGCTGGCCTATCAGCGGGTGGTGGAAAACAAAGGTGCAGCAGGGATTGATAACCTGAGCGTATCGGAGTTGAAACCATGGCTGAAAGCGCACTGGCCAAGTGTCAGAGCAGCGCTGATAGCGGGTCGCTACCTGCCACGACGGATACGCAAAGTGGACATTCCCAAGCCAAACGGCGGGATAAGAACGCTGGGTATCCCGACCGTGGTAGACCGGCTTATCCAGCAAGCGATAGCACAAGTGCTCACACTGAAGGTTGAGCCGGGCTTCTCAATATCCAGCTATGGCTTCAGACCTCACCGCAATGCATGGCAAGCGGTGCGCCAAGCACAGCAGTACATCCAAAGTGGTAAGCGCTGGGCCTATGAGCATCTCGCCAGACTTGGAGGATGGAAAGACACCAAAAGGACAGGTAGAGCATCCGTTAAGGTTTTATGGGAAGGATGGTTCAAACTACAAACCATCCTTGAAGGTTACGATTTAGCCCGCGCTCTAGAGGCTGACTTGTGATCAAGAGACAGGCCTTGGAGCTGGCTACCAGAAAAGCTTCTGTTTTGTGCCATTACATAAAGGGAAGCTGTTTTTCTTCTCCTATTTGAGTGATCCCCAATGACGCCAAAAATCCAAATAGTAACGAACAGACCAGCAGTGACAAGGTAAACCAAAACATAACAACCTTTCTGTTAGCCCCCATGGCAATTGCAAATGCACCAGCGGCATGGATACCAATCAAAAATGGCCCCAGAAAAGCCAAGCCTGGAACACCAAATTTTTCCATAATTACATGTTTACGATCCGTTATGTCGTGGGCAACTTGCTCAGTTTCGGGTTTATTTCGCCAGCGCTTCATAAATAACTTAACTTTTTCACTGGCATAAATTATGGGTAACAGCGAAAGCAAATTTCCGAAAAAGCCTGCAAGTGCAGCGGGAAACCATGGTAACCCAGCAATAACACCCAATGGGACGGCAATCCAAACTTCGAGCACCGGAATTGCCGCCCCCACAAAGACACTGATATAGAGTAATAAGTCATTCATTTAGATTGCCCTTGCTGCTTTTTTTGTGAAGAACAAAACATATAAGCTTGGCACAACGATAAAGGATGCAATGGTGCCTGAAATAAGGCCACCCATTATCACAACGTTAAACGAGCGCCATAGGGGATCATTGGCGATAAGCAAAGGAAGCAGCCCTAAAATAGTAGTTATTTGTGTCAACATAATAGGGCGAAACCGTTGCATTAAAGCCGATTTGAGTGATTCAAGCTCAGATTTTCCTGCGTCTTTCTCGATATCAATTTGTTCGATAATTAGCATAGCATTCGACACAATAATCCCTATTAGGGCGAATATCGCTAAGTTCGCCATAAAATCGAAAGGCAGCCTGAAAATGATCAGTGCTAAAAGTAATCCAATGGCACAGAAGGGGATACTCAGTACGATGATTACTACTTTACGAAACGAGTTGTACTTGTGGATGAATAAAATGATCATCATAAGTACACAAAGTGGTAGGAAAGCAAAAATAGCTTCTGCGGTCACCTCGCTCTCTTCAATCTCTCCGCCAAACTCGATTTGCACTTTGCCGGTATTGCGAACTTGCTCCAACGTTTCTGCGATGTTGGAAACCAACTCTTTAGAGGTCATCGCCGGATTAAGCGCTGTCACCGTAAGGGTTGGCCGTAAGTTTCTCTTTTTCACAATTGACGGATGAAACTCTGTGTCAACGCGAGCAATTTCTGATAAATAAACGGTTTTATCAGAAGATTGTGAGAAAATCTGAATATTATTTAATTGCGACAGTGTCGCGTTATCTGTTGGCATTGCCAGCATAATAGGCAGCAAGAACTCTCCTTCCCGAAGCTCAGATGTACTCTCTCCGAGAGTATTTTTCCTAAGAGCGGAAAAAATGTCTTCTCGTGTGACTCCGGCATAGCTTGCAGCGGCCTGGTCTACATTTACCACTAAGCTGGGGATAGGTTGTTCCCAGTCCTGTTTGATGTTAATGGTTCCATCTACTTTGCTAAGCGCCTCTTGAATCGTTGCAGCAGCCTGTAATAAATCACTATGGTTGTTGCCGATGATTCTAATGGCTGCTTCGCCTGGAGGCGTGGAACCCATGAAAAACGGGTTGATCCCGAGCTTGGCATAGGGGAAAACGGGAGGCATCTCAGCCCTAAGTTGGCTTACAAAGGCCGCAACATTGGTTTCTTTACTAAGATTGATAACAAAGTAAGCGGTATGCGGAGCCGGATCTGGCGGATTCAGGCCCAAGATAAAGCGTGGCCCCCCTTCACTAACATACGCAGTAGCGCCTGTAATCTGGGGAAAACGCTGTTCCTCTGCAAGCCATCGCGTCATTTCTTGTGCAACTTCAGCTGTGCGGTTTGCAGGTGTGCCCGCTGGGAGCTCAAGGGATATTTGCATTTGTGAGCGCTCAGACGGTGGAAAGAATGCCTCTGGAATGGTCGCAGATAAAAATAAGGATAGGAGCAGGCTTGCTGTCGCACCTGCTAAAAATGCTTTTGGCCAGCTAATGACTTTGTCCCAAAAGCGAGACATGATCATCATTAAGCGCGAGAGCTTACTTTGCTCAGAAGTGTTTTTCCCTTTCCTTATAGACCACTGGGCCAAAATCGGCACCAGCATAATGGCAACAAACCAGGAAATGATTAGCATGACGCCAATAACGATGGTTAGCGTCTGCATATAAATCGCAGTGATATTATCGGTGAACATAGGTGGGGCGAATGCCAGGATAACCGTTAGACTAGCAATCAGCATTGGCGTACCCAGTGTCTTTCCGGCGTGTAAGGCTGCTGATTTACCAGACTCACCTTGATTAATACGTTTTGAGATATCCTCAACAATCACCATCGGGTTATCAACCAAGATCCCAAGTGCAATGATAAACGAGGCGATACTAACCTCATTAAGCTCAACACCAAGCACACGTAAAACGACTAATGTCATAATGCCTGTAATGGGGACAGCAAGTCCCACCAATGAACCAGCGCGTAAACCCAGGGCGATAACGGTGACTACAGTTACGACCAGGATCGTTTCCAGAAGGGTTGAAATCATTTTGGATATGACTTGATTAACAACTTCACCTTGGTCGGTAATGATTTTCAATTGAAAGCCAGCGGGTAAATCGTATTCCCACTGCGCTATTTGTGTACGAAGGCGATCATTGAAATCGACCATGTTAACGCCGGGTGTCATATAACCTGCAACAACAATAGCCTGCCCCCCATTTAGATAGGCGGCGGTATTAAGCGGTTGTGCAGTTGTCCTTATTACATCAGCTAGCGTATCAAGTGGTAACTGGCTGCCGTCCGGCAGCACAATAGGTATCGCTTTAATATCGTCAATAGAGTTGTAGCCGCCTCTGACATAAATACGACTCTCTTGGTCGCTAAAATTCACTCTGGCAATATCATCAAGCGTATTGTTTTTATGCAATTGCAGGTAGATATCATTAGGCTTGATCGAAAATTTGGACGCAGCAAACGGCTTTAGATTGATAGTCACTTGCTCTTCAGTGACACCATGCAAGGTGACTTTATCCATACCGGGGATATCGTAAAGAAAATCCCGCAGCTCACTGGCTTTATTTCTGAGTTGCTCAAACGTGTGATTGGGGGCACTAAGCGCAACAGTCATTACGGCAACGGCGTCATAACTATCGTTAACAAAAGGCCCAGACACTCCCTCGGGAAGTGAGTTTTGCACATCCTGCATTTTCGCTCTGACTCTGAGCCATGATTGCGCGTAGTCTGGTGTTCCGTCCTTAATCTCCAAAGAGATATGGATCTCTCCAGCACGAATAGACGTCGTGATATTTTTAGTTTCTTCCAGTTCACGCAAAGCACGTTCAACCGGGCGCGCCAACAGCGATTCCGTTTGATAAATATCTAAGCCAGGGTGGTAAGCGGTAATCACAGTGACATTTATCGGTAGTGTGGGCTCTTCCTGCGACGGGTAACTCGGGTATAACGCCAATCCTATGCTCGTAAGCATAAAAAACAGAAAGAGCACTAAACGGCTGTTAGCAAGTGAGAAGCCTGTAATGGACATTAACGCGTCTCCCCTAAAATACGAACCTGTTGACCGTCACTAATAAAGGCTGCTCCGGCTGCTACGTATCTCTCTCCGAGTTCCAACTCAGCATTAATAATGTAGCCTGACGGTTGAATATCGACAATTTGTACAGGTTTTTTACTAACGGTATTGGACTCACCGTTAAAGGAGTAGAGGAAAGCACTGTTACTTGTCGCTTCAACATAAACTGCGCCGTGAGGAACTAATAGGACGTTTTCACTATTCTTCAATCGATAGTTCACTGCGACCACGATACCTGGCGGTAAAAAATGGCCCTCTGGCACTTGTATACGCAGTTTAACCGGCAAGCTCAAACCATTACTTGCGCGCTCTGCAATATGAGACATCTCAGCCTCAAAAGACGCTCCTTGATGACTAATACTGATAACCTGTTCATTTGTAGAACGTAGAGCATTTGCCAAAGCCACAGGGATTGATGATTCGACAATAAGTTGGGCTGAACTGTCGAAAGTAAAAATGACCTGATTCTGAGCCACCTCTTCAAAGGGCTCAATTTGTCTGGTAGAAACAACACCATCATAGGGGGCTTTTATTACTGCTTGCGCTAGTTCTCTTTCTGTAAGTCTGACTCGGCTTTGTGCTTCACGCACAGAGGCTTGAGCGGTTAAAAAAAGCGTTCGTGCGGCTTCCAGGTCTTGCTGTGAAACTGCATTATTTGATTTGAGACGATTAAGCCGTTCATAGTTTGCTTGGTGCTCTTCAAGCGCGATTTGCGCTTTTGAGGCTTCAGAGCGGGCGTTATCGACTGCGAGTTGATAAGGCTCAAGATCTAGTGTCGCCATGATATCGCCCGCTTTTAACCGGCTACCAATATCTACCTGCACCTTTTGCACTTTGCCAGGAACGCCAAATGACAGCTGCGCTCTGCTCTCTGTTTGTGTTATTCCAGAAAAGCGAGATTCTTGGTAATGTGCGTTTGCACCGACTTCATTGAGTGTTACCACTCGAATGTTCTGCTTAGTGGGCTCAGGTATACTTTCACTACTGCAACCCTGGAATAAGACAAGCAGGCTAACCAATGCGCACTTACTGAATTTCTTTAATAACATAACTGATCGTTCGAGTATATAAAGTGGCGAACTCATAACAAACCCTCTTGAGGTATGGCTTAAATATTAATTACTTTTTTGGTGTAAGAAGGGTCTGAACAAGCTGACGTAAAAGCTCCCGCGAATACTCAATATCCGCAGTCGCTATTTGGCAGGACAAACCATCAATGTAGGCAAAGATATAGTGGGTTATCTGCTCGGGTGTGAGCAAATAGCTTGCCTCATCTTTATCCTGTAATTTCTTAATCATGGCACAACAGGTGTCAAAGAGCTCTTGACCTGAATCTTGCACCGCTTTCTTAATTTCTGGGTTTCTGGATGACTCTGCGAGGATCTCCAGATACATAATAGTCCCTGTTTTATCGCCTGTGAGATAGGCCTCTTGCTCCAAAGCATCCATGAAATCACTAGCGCTCTCAATTCTTCTCAAAGCATCGAGATCTCTGGAAGAATAGCGTTTAGCGATTTCCAGAATGAGTTCATTTTTTGAGGCGAAGTATTGATAGAGGCTTGCCTGGCTGACTTTTGCAACACGAGAAATCTCCGCCATGCCAGCGCCATGAAAGCCCTTTTTAACAAAGCATTGGACGGCAGCATCAAGGATAGCTTCGATTTTGGCCTCTCGAGCCGCGTAATTCACTGGACGACCTAAATTAGACATAAAAGTACCACTTATTTTAGTGAGTGGTCAATCATATAAATGGCGGTGATTCTTGTCAACTGATATCGGGTGACGTAGAAGTGGATTTTTCTGAATGTTACTATCTTTATTATTTTTATAAAAATAGCTTTAGGGTTTTACGGGTAATCTGTTACCAACTTTATTAATTTGCAAAGGCTATTATCTTATTGATTAATAGGCCTCGGAGAGTAGTAAGTTCCCAACTTTATTTGATTGCCACAATGACATGTGTTTACACAACAAATAGCCGAGCCTGTAAAGCCGGTCTTGGCTATTCGATATTGCGACGAAAAACAGAGAGCTTATTGATGTTGGCGGAGGTAAGCTCTAATTTAAACTCATGACAAACAGTCCTAAACATATCGTGAGTGCGCCAGTTAGCCTTGCTTTCCAAAAACTTCGTTCTTTGAAGATAAAGATCGAAATCAAAGTGGCCATCACAATTCCTGCGTTCGTGTAAGACACGACTTCAGCCGAGGGGAGCCATCGCATGGCGTGCACCACCAAAGCATACGCCAATCCCACGCAAAGGCCGCCAATAATGAATGCTGAAATACGGATGCCTTTTGCTGGCCACCAACGCCTTTTCGTTACCCTATGCATGCAAGTCATCGTGATAAAGCTGGCTAAATAGCCCACCGAGATAAAGCCGACAATACTTGCAAAGCTTGGCAAGAAATCCGTTGCGGCCTTATCGCTGAGTGAATAGATGCTGGTCCCCAGCATCGCTAAAATGGCCCAGGGAATGGCAAGGCGATCGCTTGATTGTTGCTGCATGCGCGTTAACACTAGCAAGCCAAGGACACCAATGACGATCCCTATCCAGCTTAAAAGCCCCAGCTGTTCCTGCATGATAACCATGCTAAATAGTGCAATCACTATAGGGGAGCTTCTTGCCAGCGGATACACCAAAGCAACAGGTGCTCTATCGTATGCAAATTTCAAACTAACAAAGTACATTGCATTCGCTAAGGCAGAGGTAATTAGCAATGCTATGAAGTTTAAGTCCCATCTGACCTCGGTAATGAGATGGTATACACCCCAAGGCCCCAGTAGCACCAAATGGCCTAATAGCACCCACCATATAGGCCAGGCCTCCGATGGTAGCTGCCTGGCCATTGTGTTCCAAATCACATGCATGAGGACCGATAAAGCAATGGCGGTAACAGCAGATAGCTCGGCCATGGTCTCTTACTCCAGCGAAATTTGAAGGTGATCTTCCGCCCAAAATACTTTCTCGGGAAGTTCAAAGTTTGTTTCCATGCGCCATTTGTCAACGTTATGACTGATGTGAGTGAGCCATGCCTGCCCAGGATTAATTTGCTGTATTAACGCCAATGCCAAGGTGACATCGTTGTGATTTTTTGGTCGAATTTCTTGAGGTGGGTGGCTGCAATCGACAGCCATGGCATGCGGCTGCCAATGCTGTAAAAATGTCAGCGTTTTCGCAGGTAACCCAACAGTGTCGGTTAAATACGCAAAGCGTTTGCCAGAACTAGTTTCAATGGCATAGCCGAATGTTATTTTGGAATGTATTAAGGATAATGGCGTCACCTGAAGCTGGCCAATGTGAAATGATTGAAAAGTGCTAAGCGGATTAAACTCCAAGATGCCTGGGTTCTTGTACAAATCTGCACACCCATCTTTATCAGGTGGGCCAAAAATGGCCAATGATGGCCCTACTCCCCAGCGTAAATGAAATAAACCCTGCACATGGTCAGGGTGATAATGTGTCAGGAGTATGGCGTCAAGTGAGCCTGCCGGGAAGCGTTCATGCAAGTCCATCAATCCTGCGTCGATTAAAACACGTGTGTCTGATGTTTCAATGAAGGCTGAGCAGGGCTCTCTTCGGCGTGCTTCCTGAGAACGCGCTGCAGCACAGGCAATGCATTGGCATCCATATCGGGGCACACCTCCCGCAGCAGCTGTTCCGGTAAAGGTTATGCGCATATCCGGCTTCCCAAGTGGTTTCTTAAAAGGAGTATCAGTTGTTCGCCAGCCTCTTGCAGCGCCGCGTTATTGTCCAGCATGATTAACCGTGATTGCAATCGTCGTTTATCGTACTCGAAAAAAGTCTTGTTACGCTGGAGCCTTTGCTCTATCGCATCGAGGGGCTCTCTTCCTCGTGCGATAAGGCGCTGTTTTAAGGTGGCTTCGTTGACGTCAACCCACACTACTTTTAACTCGGGGTAGTTATCCTGTATGTCTGCGATATGGCTACGGGAGCCATTCACGACAACGCTAACCCCTTTTGCCAGCCACTGATTGATTTCGATGCCAATTCCGTAGTGATGCCCATAACTTTGCCAATGCATGGCAAATAATCCTGCACTTTTCCGTGAGGTAAACTCTTCTTCCGTCAAATGAATGTGATTTTCAGAACCGGCATTGGCTGCTCGGGTAATATAGCGATGGCAAAACACGATGCCAGATTCTGCAGCCAATTTGTGCCGGGCATAACTGATTAAACTATCTTTGCCGCAGCCTGAAGGCCCAACTATAACGATTAATGATGCCTTTTCCATAGCAGTTGCCTCACTCATTACGGGATAAAGGAAGGATAGGGGGTATTGAACACCGGCCGCCCTGCCACCCACACCTGTGTTGCTTGTGGCATGTCAGTGATTTCACGAACGGATATTAAGTCAGCCCTCAGGCCTGGTCTTATTTCTCCCCGGTCGGATAAACCTGCCGCTAATGCTGGATTTAATGTGACTAATCGAACAGCTTCTGGCAGGGAAATGTTGCCAAGCTCAGCCGCTCTTAAGGCTGCTGGCAGCATTGAGGCTGGGGAATAATCACCGCAAAGGCAATCGGCAACGCCAGCGGTAATCGCTTCGATGGCGCGCATGGATCCGGATTGTGATTGCCCCCGTAACACATTAGGCGCTCCAAAAATGGTATAGAGTCCCTCTGCTCTTGCTGCCTGTGCGGTTTCTTTATTAATCGGGAATTCAGAAATTGTGGTTCCAATCGCTTTTACCGTGGTTATCCGCTCTGGGCTATCGTCATCATGGCTGGCAATAGCTACCCCATAATCTCGGGCAATGGCGGCAAGGTTTTGAATGCGCTCAAAGGCGCCTGCCGCTTTTTGCTGTTTTTCTGCCAGCATGGCATCAAGCTCTTGGTCAGTTTTATGGTAGGTTCGGGTATGAAAGGCGCGGTAAGCAGCAACATCTTTAAACTGGCCTTGGCCAGGCGTATGATCCATAAACGAAATCATATTTGCTTTCCCGTCTACCAAGAGCTCTTTCAACAGTGGCGGTGCGGTTTCATCCGTAACTTCGTAGCGAACATGTACCCGGTTATCGACCAAAGCATGTTCATTCCATTGCTGGACCGTGGCGGCAACTTTGGCTGCCGTGGCATTGTTGCGCACACCTAATTCATGGTTGGCAAAGGATAAGGCGTGATAAACAGTCGTGATACCAGCGGCTGCATTCCTGCGATCGACTTGCGCACAAGCGAACATTAAAGGGAATTGTACGCCTGGCCTAGGTTCCACCTCTTTTTCAAGCGCATCGCAGTGCAGATCAATAAGTCCGGGCATAAGCAATTGCCCTTGGAGATCAAAAACCTCAGCGTGCTCTGTTGCTGCAGAGCCTTGTTCTATAACTTTTGTAATCAGGCCGTTTTCAATGAGAATACCCACATCATCACGAACACTATCCGCAAAAACGACACGAGCATTGATAAGAAGTTGTGCTTTCATGATACGAGAGTCTCCAAATTGGTTTTCATGGCTTGAGGTGGGGTGAGTTCATAGCGGTGTTCTGCCAGCCGCTGTACCAGTTCTGGTTGGTGGAATATGGCAAGCATAGCGACACCCTCCTGTTTGATTTCTTGCAGTAGTTCGACGACATTGTCTGTTGTCGCGGGGTCCAGACTGGCCGTTGGTTCATCAAGTAACAACAAGCGGGGTCTTGCGATCAGACCACGAGCAAGATTAATTCGTTGTTTTTCGCCACCGGAGAAGGTGGCTGGTGGCACACCCCACAAGCGCTCAGGTACCTTCATGATACTCAGCAAGCGCTTTGCCTCTTCGTGGGCTTTGTTCATGCTGATGCCTTTGGAAACTAAGGGCTCACAGGTAATATCCAGCGCACTTTTACGTGGCAGGCAGTGCAAAAATTGAGTAACAAAGCCTATTTCACTTTGCCTAAGCGCTAGCATGCTATGGTCGCTTGCTGAAACAAGATCAGTTATTTGACCATTGCTTTCATGGTAAAAAATTCGACCACCGCTTGGTAGATAGGAGCGATAAACGCACTTTAATACCGATGATTTACCAGCACCTGTAGGGCCAACCAATGCAGTGAGTTGGCCTGGGAAAACCGAAAGGTTCACCTTGGCGCAAGAAGGGATCTGTTGCCCTTGCTCATGCAGAAGGAAATGTTTGCTCAGGTTTTCAATTTTAAGTCTTGGTTCCATGGTTTCCTCACAAAGCTGAAGCGACAAGGCGCTGGGTATAAGCATGCTGAGGGTCTTCCAGAACTTGGTCGGTTAACCCAGCTTCAATGACTCGGCCATACTTCATCACAATGGTTCTTCCCGCTAGCAGCCGTATCACTCCCAAATCATGCGTGACCACAATCATGGCTGTTTTTAACTCTTGCTGGATTTCTAAAATCAAATCCAAAATTCGAGCCTGCACGGAAAGATCCAGGCCAGTAGTCACCTCATCTAAAAATAACAACGGTGGTCGTGTCGCCAACGCTTTAGCAATTTGAACGCGCTGTTGCATGCCTCCGGAGAATTGTTTTGGAGATTCGTCCATCCGATTGCTGAGTACTTCTGTGCGAGCCAACAGTTCGCGAGCACGCTGCCGTATTTCGCCATAGTGGCTGAGATCGTTCATCAATAAACGCTCTGCGATATTGCCACCTGCAGATACATTGAAGTTCAAGCCTAGATTTGGATTTTGATAGACCATGCCAAAGCAATGGTTACGTAGCCAGCGCTGTTCAGCTGGGTTAAGCGAGAACAGGTCATGGGTTTGAGTTTGCTGATGAAAACTGGCTTTGCCACTGCTGGGTTTGTCATCAAAGAATAATGTTTTAACCACGGTGGATTTGCCACTGCCCGACTCACCCATGATGCCCAGAATCTCCCCTTCATGCAGGTCAAAACTGACATCATGCGCAGCAACAATACTGCCGCAGTGTGGGCATACATTGGTATCAAAGTCAGGGCCAGTTGACGAAACACACTTGGGGCAGCCATGGCCATGGGTTTTTGAGAGGTTTCGCACTTCAAGAATTTTTTTCATGCGTTAAGTCCTCTGGTCATACTGGCTTTCATCAACTGCTGATTGCAGTAATCCGAGTCAGAGCACTGCCATTGCTTGCTGCCATCTGCCATAGGGAGCTCATCCAAAAATGAATCCTGACTGCCACAACGGGAACAGGCTATGCGCTTACCGTGGGCATCGCGAAAGTCCTCAATTCGAAATGGCACATCGTCAAATACCAAAGGCTCTGCATTGGTGTAGGGTGGCACGGCATAAATCTTCTTTTCACGCCCTGCCCCAAATAAGGTCAATGCTGCAGATTGATGAAGCTTGGGCACGTCATAACGCGGAACTGGGCTGGGATCGATGACATAATGGCCATTGATTCGCGTTGGATAACGATGAGATATGGTAATTTCCTTAAATTTAACCATGTCTTCATACAATTTCGTGAGCAAACGCGAATAGTCCCCTTCGCCATGCATGGTTTTGCGCCGGGCTTCTGAAGACTCAACCACCACCAATGCATCCGGGTAGGGAACCTGCAGTACCAACGTCTGGGTTTCAGTAAGCGGTAGCTCCGGAATGCGGTGGCGGGATTGAATAATGGAAGCCTGTTCGGTTGCACTGGTGGTTTCAACGCCTGGGCACGTATTGGCAACAAACTGTCTCAGGTTTACGGCGTTTACCGAGTCATCTGACCCTTGATCAATCACCTTGAGCGTGTCATCACTGCCTATCAGGCTCAAGGTAAGCTGAAGGCCGCCAGTGCCAAAGCCGCGACCCATGGGCATTTCCCGTGAAGCGTAGGGTGTTTGATAGCCCGGTATGCAAATCGCTTTTAAAATGGCGCGTCGTATTTCCCGCTTGGCGTACTCATCCATAAAGCCAAAGTTGTAACGGGCGTCATCAAGGGGTAATTGGTAAGCATGGTTCATGACGTTTTGCTCTCTTGCGCGGTTGCTTGTGGTTGGGGTGACGTGTCATGTTTTTTTTGTGTTGTTCGAAGCCTGTCCATATCGGACTGAAAGGTCACGTAGTGCGGCATCTTGTAATGGGAGGCAAAGCCCATTGCATCTGCGCCATCCACATGCAACAGAACAAACTCGGGATCTTCCGATGGGTTAGAAGCACCATCTGCCATGCCTTTTTGCAAGGCTCTATCTAAAATTGCCATCGAGATGGCTTTCACCTCGTTATGACCAAAGCAAGCACCATAACCAAGAGTAAAGGTGGGCTTTTGCCCGGCATCAGTGGCCTCATACATGGCTACCACTTCACACTCTGTCATCAGCACTTCACCAATCTCGGTCAGTTCACCGGTCACAGGATGGGGGAGCTCAACCGGTACATAGCCCACTCTTAGCTCTGCTATTGTTGGGTGCACATCGCCGTAGCCTCGCATGTTGGAGTAGGCAATGGCCAGTAAAGAGCCGGTTTCAGCCCGTGACATCGTTGCTAACGCTGCAGAGCGAGGTACAGGAAACACCAATGGCTCCCGGGTAATATCAAAAGGCAGGCGATCACTGGTGGCCACAGGAGGGAGCAAGCCCTCTGCACGAAGCGAGTTGACCACCTTAGGAAAACTGTCTGCCACGATCGGCTCTGGTGCGTTTCTTAAAAAAGTACTGGCTATTTCCTGAAACGTTTCCGGTTGCTCTTTCGCCAGGTCGAGCCGCATAAGCCTGAGTGCATAATCGAACGTTGGCCCCAACATCTGGCCACCCGGGATGTCTTTAAATGCACTGGAAATCCTTCGAATGACGCGCATTTTACTGGTGTCCTGCACCGGTGTTTCCAGCAAGCGTGGTTTAGTCGAGCGGTAAGCGCGCAAGGTAAAAGCAGCCTCGAGTGTATCGCCATGCGACTGCTTAATGGCCAAGGCTGCTAATGCGGGATGGTATAAGCCACCTTCAGAAATCACTCTGGATGTTAATAGCCGTAATTGATGCTCAATCGCCTTCAGCTCCAGGGGGGCTCCTTGGTCACCTTCTGCTGCTCGCAAGGTTTCCAGCACCTGCTCGGCACCAGCAATGGCCTCAGCGCCCCCTTTAATCGCAACATAACCCATTAGCGTGTTTCCTCCATGATGATGAGTGTGCGTGGTAACGCAACCCAGCTATCCTCAGTAACCAATATCAAATCAGCGCCCATCGGATAGTGAGTACGCCATTTTTGGTGGGCCTTTATCCAGGCGGTATCCAGGCCACTCACCTGAAGGGTGAGGGTATCTTGGATACCCGGGCCTCTTAACCGATAAGGTGTTCCTTTGCTCAGGGAATCAACGCTGACAATGATGGTTGCGCCGGCCTCCGGACACTCCAGACTGCCCAAATTGGGTATAAAGTCAGGGGAAGTTAGCCCTTTGCACAGCAAAAAAGCCGCCTCGCTTGGAGGGCAGAGGCGGCAGCCGATTCTCTGAGTAAACAAGGCGTCAAGTTGATGTGCTGGATCAGAGAACGTGATGCCCTGATCGACTAAGGTAGCCACTACAGCCATCAACGCCGGTTGTTGTGCAATCGTGATTATTTTTCCTGGATAACTGAAGCTTTGCATCAAGCCTTTAAACAGCTGTTGCTGCATCGATGGCTGCCAAATTTGCAACGCTTTTTCATGTTCATCTAACGAACTGATGGCGGTGTTAAGCATGATGCTCATCCTCCTCATTGCCGAGTAAGCTGAAGTCGACCAGTGTGCTGCTAAGCATGGCGCGGCGTTTTTCAGACTCACCCTTTAAAATGACGGCTCCGGCATCGAGTAGCTTGGCCGCTGCCTGATAGCCAGGTAGTTGCTGTGAAAGAATGGCATCTAAGATAGCCATTGATCTGGCCAGATTTGTCTGGTCATTTAATAATTGGGCGGCGCCTTCAGCCACTACATGACCTTGGTGTATTAATCGCACATGAGCCCGTGCAACGGGGATCTCACCTAAGAAATAATCATCCCCCATGGCACTATCGCGGGTTTTTAGTAAGGCCAGTCCCGATTCAGGTAGCTGCAAATCCTCTACCTGATAGGCCGCGCCACACTGATTTGCGACGGTGATTACCTCATTTGAGGGTAATGCTTGCATTAATCGACACCACTGATGGCGAGGGTGTGATGGTTGGTAGTTATCTGCTTGAGTGGTCATAGTCTTTTTATTGCCCTTGTTATCCGGTTATCTAGATAACTCTGTTTAAAAATGAGCGCAGCTCCGTAATGAAAGAGCTGCTGCTATATGCATTTATAAAACAACACTTAATTCGACGGCATCGCCACGCATTCGACTGATGGCGTATTCCACCGGACGATTATCACGCTCATCGATGTTGACGCTTTTAACCCGTAAAACAGGTTTTCCTGCCGCGATTTCGAGTAATCTTGCATCGTCACCCTGCGGCAATAGGGCCGTAATCAAACTCTCTGTTCGGCGCAATTTGCAGCCATAGGTGCTGGTTAAAAATTGGTGCAACGAACCTTCGCTATAGTCGGTCGCTATCTCTGGAAATCGTTCGGCAGGCAGAAAGTGTGAAATAACACACAGCGGCTTAGACTCGACGGTACGCAGGGTTTCAACCCAGAGTACCGGGGCTTGTGGTTCTATTTGAAGCCGTTCAGCAATGCGTGCTGATGGCATTATGCGTTGCATACGAATTATGCGGCTTGAGGTGCTATAGCCTTTCGCGGACAGCGTTTCTGTGAAGCGTGTTCCTGAATTCAGGCGGTAGTCAAGATGAGACTCCAGCACAAAGACTCCCCTGCCATGGCGGCGTTCGACCAGTCCTTTATTGACCAGTTCATCGATAGCCCGGCGCAACGTATGGCGATTGACGCCAAAGCGAGCTGCCAGCTCACCCTCGGATGATAAGCAATCACCGGATTTAAAACTTTTGCTGATCTCTGCTTCTAAGCAGTCTGAAATTTGAATGTATAGCGGCTCTTTCCGCTCGCTGGATAGTGCATAGAGGCTCATAGCTAATAACTCGTCTAGATATCTATGCTGAAAATGGTTGCACAGCTTTATGACAGAAAGATGTCATGAAGATGATATTTCCATCGATTTTAGGAAAAAGTGATCACTGCAAAAGATTCAAAAAAATGAAATCAAACTGTCACATGCCAGCACTAGGCTTTCACTTGCGCCGGGTAGTAGAGATATCTATACAACGGCGCAAAAAATAACCGCATTCAATTTAATTAACACAGTTAGGGGTATGCAACATGCTAGGAACAATCACGCGGCTATTGGTGTTAGCGGTAAGTATCTTGATGATTGCCAGTGTGCAGGCGCAATACACGTTTGGTGTGATTCCTGCCGAAAACAACGAAGAAGCAGCTGCACGTTTTGAGCCATTAAGAAAGGATTTAGAAGAGCAGCTTGGAAAGCGAGTTCGGGTCTTTTTCGCTACAGACTACGCAGGGATTATCGAAGCCATGCGTCGTGGTCGCGTAGATTTCGCCTGGTTTGGTGCCACGTCCGGCTTATTGGCGCACCGCGAAGCCGGCGCAGTTCCTTTTGCTGTTGGTGTCTCCCGCGAAACCGGCTCGGCCGAATACTATTCGCACTTTATTGTGCGAGCGGATAGTCCTGCGCAAACGCTCGAAGATCTCCGGGGCAAAAATATCGCTTTTGTTGATCCAGCGTCTACGTCGGGTGGCGTGGTGCCGACTTATGAGGTACTCAAGCATACCGGTCAAATGCCGGAAGACTTTTTCGGCCGCTTACAGTTTGCAGGTACCCATGACGCTTCCGTGATGGCCGTTCGTAATGGCTCCGTTGATGCTGGAGTCGTGGGAGATTTTCTCTTTGATGCCATGGTTGCTCGCGGGCTGATTAGCCGCGATGAGTTTCGGGTGATTCTGGCTTCCGATCCGGTACCGGGGCCGCCCATGATGATTCGAGCTGCTCTTGGCGAAGAGCTTAAAGCGCGTCTTACCGAGATTATTACCACAGTGCATGAGCGTGTTGATGGCCCGATCCACATGGGCAATATGTCCCACTATCGTGCTACAGACCTAAGTGAATACAAGGGCATTCAGGAAATGATGGATATGGGACTGCTTTGAGGCAGCTGGGCGTGGCCAGGAGATCTTGACCACGCTATAGCCCATGCCGGTGTGAAATAACTCCAAATGATAAGGTAAATGTTATGGCTAGCATCAAGCTTAGTGGTGTTCACAAGCACTACCGCAACAATGTTCATGCGTTAAAAGGTGTTGATCTGGACATCCCACCCGGTCAATTCCTGGTGATTCTTGGCCCCAGTGGTGCAGGGAAGTCCACCCTGATTCGACTGTTGAATGGCCTGGAAACACCGTCAGAGGGGCAGGTGGTCATCGATGGTACAGAGTTAACTAAACGCAATCTTCGTTCTGTGCGTGCGAAAGTAGGCATGGTGTTTCAGCAGTTTAATCTGGTAGATCGCCTCAACGTCATGACAAACGTGCTGTCGGGCCGGCTTGGTAAGCGGAACTGGTTTACCAGCTCACTTTTTCTTTTCCCTCGCTCCGATCTGGAACTTGCTCATAAATCACTAGCCCGTGTTGGCTTGGTGGAGAAGGCTTGGATGAGAGCCGATCAGCTTTCTGGTGGGCAGCAGCAGCGTGTAGGAATTGCTCGCGCTTTAGCTCAGGAACCTGCATTAATTTTGGCGGATGAGCCAGTAGCCAGTCTTGACCCAATTACCAGTACCGAAATTATGGGTTTGCTTAGGGATATTTGCGATGAGCAGGGTATTTCTGTAGTGGCTAATTTGCACCAGCTGGATTATGCGCGGGATTATGCTCATCGCATCATTGGTCTAAATAATGGGCATATCGTCTTTGATGGGTCGCCAGAGCAGCTTGACAGTGATGCTGAGGCCAGAATCTATGGTCGTTCTGCTAGTAGCCGTAAGGAGGTCCGCCATGAGCTTGTGCTGGCCCACGCCTAGCGGCAGGCCACCTTTAGCTTTTGTTGGTGGCTTTTTGTTTGTTGTTGGTTTGCTGGTGGCAACCAGCGGTGTTGTCGAGTTTTCCGTATCTTCGCTGTATTCGTCGTCAGGACGTGTTGCGGAGTTTTTTGGGCGATTGATCACGTCTCCAGATTGGTCATACACGCCAGCGTTGCTTGCTGCCCTTTGGGAGACGATTGAGATGGCGCTGGTTGCTACGTTGATTGCGCTGCTGTTATCCGTTCCCTTGGGGATTCTGGCTGCGCGTAACGCAAGTCCGCACCCTGTGGTGTATCGCATTGCGCGCGATCTGCTTTCTTTTATGCGTGCGCTACCAGACCTGGTCTGGGCACTTTTGTTCGTATCCGCGGTGGGCCTTGGTCCTTTCCCTGGTGTTCTGGCGCTGGCATTTGTCACTGTCGGCTTTATGGGCAAGTTCTTTGCTGAGCACATTGAAGTGGTCGGAGACAAAGCCATTGAGGGCATCAAGGCAACAGGTGCCAGCCGTGTTCAGGTGATCCGGTACGCCATGATGCCGCAAGCCATGCCTGACTTTGTGGGTTCGCTCATGTACATCCTTGATCACAACGTCAGGGCGGCCACCGTATTAGGCATTGTGGGTGCCGGTGGAATTGGCTACGACATGATCATGGCACTGCGTTTATACAATTACGATCGCCTTATTATGATTATCTTTGGCATTTTTGTTTTGGTTGCATTGCTTGATCTGTTGTCTGGCTTCATTCGCGGCAAGATTCTTGGAGGCCATCGCCATGCACTCTGATAAAAAAAATGACACGCTGCCAGCACTGCCAGGTAAACCTAAAGAATGGTTTCCACTCTGGGCCACGCTGATTGTTGCCGCTGTTTGGCTAATGGCTATCGACCTTGAAATCAACCTGCAAACTCTGATTTGGGGGATGCAAGATATGGGCGAGTTTATCAGCAGGTTTACCAGTCCGGACTTCTCTCGCTGGAAGCAGTACCTTAGCCTTATGGGCGCCACTCTGGCCATGGCATTCTGGGGCTCAGCCATCGCCTTTATCATCAGCTTTGTGCTGGCTCCGCTTGGTGCCCGGAATCTCAGCCCGCATCCTGTTATTTTCCGTTTGGTACGCGAATTCTTCAACTTCTGCCGCGCCATGCCCGATCTGCTGTTGGCGCTGATCCTGGTATCTGCCATCGGCCTGGGTCCATTACCAGGGATCTTGGCATTGGGTATTTCCACCTCAGGTTTTTTGGGCAAGTTCTTTGCCGAAAGTTTGGAGCGTGTGCCTGCTGGCCGTTATGAAGCTCTTGCATCGGTAGGTGCCGGTTACCTACAAACACTAATGTATGCAGGGTGGCCTTCGGTTCTTCGTGAGATGACCGGGTACACGCTTTTTATTCTCGATCGCAACGTGCGAATGGCGTCTGTACTTGGCTTGGTTGGTGCTGGTGGGATTGGAACTGCGCTTTCAACGGCCTTGAGAACGTTCAATTACGATCGGGCAGCCGCGATGATCATTGTGCTGCTGGTCACCATTTTATTGATTGACTATTTGTCTGCGTGGTTAAGAAGGCGGCTGAATTAGCCGATGTCAGGCATACAAGCATGCTGTGCAAAGTTTCAAGTTGGTTTTTTCGATAGTAAGTTTAACCGTTAATAAATGAGGAAGAGTCAGTGAACACAATTTTCAAGATGACCGCCACTACTATTGCATTGGCTGCTGTGAGCAACGTTGCAGTTGCTAAGAATGTTGATGTGCGAGGGCGTCTGCATCTGGATACTGCCGCTTATAGTTCTGATATTACTGAGCTTGGCGCCAGTACTGCCGTTCGGCGAACCAGGCTTGGTATGAATGGTAACTTGGATGACTTATGGTCGTTTATTATTGAGTATGATTTTGCAGAGAATGGTTCCAACGCAGTAGCGGTTAACTTACAAAGAAAGCTGACGATGGGCACTCTGACCATAGGACAAGAAAAAGTCCCTATGGGCTTGATTGAATTGACTGGATCGAACGACATTACGTTTATGGAGCGATCGTCAAACAATACCATTACGTCGGATGCTTTTCGTTTGGGAGTGCACTATTCCCTGGCAACTGAGCAAGCTGTTGTACAGAGCATGCTCTACACCCGCAGTATAGGCAGCTCCAGAGTGGCGAACGCGGATGCGCCAATCGGAGTGGCGGGGCGGTTCGTGTGGAATCCGATAAAAGGTGATCAATTGGTGCATTTGGGGCTATCGGTTGCTGCTGATGATAGGAGGGGTTACAACACGGTTCGCTACCGCGATCGTCCTGAAATTCGACCTGCGGATATCCGCTTGATCGATACCGGTAATCTAACTGATGTGGATTCAACCTTCAAATATGGCTTAGAGGCAGCTTATCAAGCAGGTTCTTTTTCAATGGAAGCGGAATATCTTGCCAACAATGTTCGTCGCAGTGATAGTACAAACCTTACTTTTGATGGTTTCCATATCCAAGCCAGCTATGTTCTGACCGGTGAAAAACGAGGGTATCGAAACGGTGTTTTCAGAGGGGTAAGGCCCGAAGGAAATCGTGGTGCTTGGGAGGTAGCTGCACGGTATAGTGTTGCGGATTTAAGTGATGCTGAAATCATTGGTGGTAAACAAAGTAATATCACACTTGGCTTAAACTACTATGCATCATCAAGTGTACGATTCATGGCAAACCTTATCTTCTCTGACATTAAAGATGGTATTAATGGAGATGAAAAGCCTAAAGCACTTGGAATGAGAGTACAGTACTCGTTTTAAAAACATTACTTGAGAGACCTTAGCAGAGAAGCCGGAAAAGGGTAATCTCTGCTAAGGAAGGCGGCGGGGTGTTATCTCCCCTACCGGCGCGTAGCGCCCCCAGCGAAGTGAAGTCCAGTCAAGGGGGCCGAATCGTTGATATCGTGTCAGAGCAAAAAAATAGTCTGATAATTTTATTTTTCTCTGACCCCGATTTTGGGCTTTCATAGCAATACAAGCTGCTTGCGAGAGCCATAAAGCATTTCATGTTATTGACATTTATCAAATTACAGCCATATCTATATCTGTTACGTTATAACATAATTATCAAACATCCTTTTGAAGTTTGCTTATCAGATGGCATCTAAGCTTAGAGGGAACTATGCGCAAAAACTTACCTGTGACGGCAAATGAAAAAACCTTCAGTAATTCGACTAAGTTAATCTCTGTTACCGATCTGAACAGCAACATCGTTGACTGTAACGATGCCTTTGTCGAGGTGAGCGGTTTTGAAAAGCATGAGCTCATCGGTCAGCCACATAATATTGTCCGCCACCCCGACATGCCTGCCGAAGCTTTTAAAGTCATGTGGGAACATTTGAAATCAGGCAAGCCTTGGATGGGCCTGGTCAAAAATCGCTGTAAAAATGGCGATTACTACTGGGTTGATGCCTATGTCACACCGGTAACTGAAAATGGTAAGGTTATCGGGTATGAGTCGGTACGCTCCTGCCCCAAAAAACAAGATATAGAACGCGCTACAAAGCTTTATCAACGCATCAACTCTGGAAATGCGCGCATTTTTTCATTACCGCTCAGCGTCGAAAATTTGCTGCTAATTGCTTCCATCATTATTTGCACAATCATCTTCTTCCTGGGTCATAAAGACCTTGCCGAAGGGTTACTCTTAGTTGCAGTCATATCATACGCAGGCTTTGTGTCATGGAGTCGCAAACAGACCATGGAAGGTTTACATGCGCTGCTATCTCATGCTTTTTCACATGAGCTTGCGGTAAAAAGTTACACCGATGATTCAGGTGAGCTTGGTAAGCTAAAGGTCTCTATTTTAAGCCAGCTAGCACATTTAGGAACTGTGATTACACGTATTGAAAATGCAGCACTAAGTGTCTCAGATGAATCCGAAAAGGGAGCTCAGTTAACATTAAAAGTAAGCCAGGATATTGAGGCACAGCAAGCTGAAACTCTGCAGGTTGCAACCGCCATGAACCAAATGACCACAACCATAGCAGAAGTATCCGGGCATGTTGGTCAAACCGCTGAGCATGCAGAGCATGTGAATGCTTTAGCAGGAAAAGCAACAGAGGTTTCAGAGATAACACACAAATCTATTCAGTTGCTTAAAGATCGCGTGTTGGAAATTGGCAATTCAGTTCATGGCGTCTCTGAGCAAACAACTTTTATTGCTCAGGCGGCCCAGATGATAGAACAAATTGCAGACCAAACCAACTTGCTCGCCCTCAATGCTGCTATAGAGGCAGCGCGTGCCGGTGAGCAAGGCAGGGGTTTTGCTGTGGTCGCTGAAGAGGTTCGAAATCTTGCAAAGCGAACACAGGAGTCCACAAAAGAAATCTATGGCATCGTAGAAAAGTTAACGGCTAGGGCACGTGACTCTGTTTCCATCGCCGAGGCAGGAGCTGTTGAAGCAGAAGATGGGCTTACTCAGGTCATAGAAAGTGGGACCATGCTGCAAGGTATTACTGAATCTGTCAGTCAAATTGCTGATATGTCGACGCAAATGGCTGCGGCTGTAGAAGAGCAGGCTCAGGTTGCTGAAGATATTAACCGACAAATCGTACATATCTCCGAGCTTGCTGATGCTACAACCGTAAGCTCCAACAACTTGTCCCAAACGATTTCTTATGTAAATCAAATTGCTGACGAACTTCATGAGCTTGTTGTTCGGTTTAAGAGATAGCACATGAATAACTTATTTGAGGATTTAGGAGCTCTATACAAAGCCTTACTGGACGCTGCAGCTGATGCCATTATAGTTATTGACGTGAATGGCAGAATGCTTAATTTTTCCAATTCGGCTGAACAGCTATTTCAATACGACAAGCGAGAGTGTTTAGGGAAAAATGTAAGTATGTTAATGCCCGAACCTGATCGTAGCTTGCATGATAACTATTTGCACAATTATCAGACAACCGGCCATGCAAAAATTATTGGACTTGGTCGTGATGTTCGGGGATTAAAAAAAGATGGCACTGTTTTTCCAATGCATTTATCTGTTGGCAAAGCAAGAATTAAGGATCACACCTACTACATCGGTATTTGCCATGATTTATCCGAATACAAAAAAACACTGTCTGAGAAGCTTCATATTGAATCACTACAGAATGCGTTATTTGATGCTGCGGTCGATGGTATTATCACTATAGATGATAAGGGCATTATATTAAGCTTTAATCAGGCATCAGAAGCATTATTTGGTTATACACGGGAAGAAGCTGTAGGACAGAACGTAAAGATACTCATGCCCTCTCCTTATCAGGATGCGCATGATCAATACCTTAAAAACTACTTAACGACCAATAAAGCGCAAATAGTTGGCATTGGCAGGGATGTGCCTGGCCTTCGAAAAGATGGCTCTATCTTTCCCATGCGACTATCGGTTGGGAAAGCTCAGAGTGAATATGGCAAGCAATTTATTGGTGTATGTCATGACTTAACCGATTATCAAAATGCTTTAATAGAGTTAGCAAAAGCCGAGCAGCGTTACAAAAGCATTGTTGAGTGTCAGGGACAAATTATTTGCCGCTTGGATCCTGAGTTCAAACTTACTTTCGCAAACCAGTCCTTTCAACGTATTTTTGAGTGCTCAGAGCAAGAAGTGCTTGGCATGCACTTCATCAACTTCATTCCTGGTGATAAACAAGATATGCAGCAAGTACTGCTAGAAGTCATGTCTAGCAAAAGCAATGCTCAATTACATTGCAAAACTCTCATGATTCGTAAAAGTGGTAATTTTAATATTGAATGGTGGTTTACCAAAGTTCCCAGCGATACCGGTATCGAAGAAATTCAAGGCTTTGGAGTTGATATTTCGGAAAAAGAAGAAGCGATAAGGGAAGCTGCTTTTCTTAAGAACCATGATGCGCTCACTGGTATGCTGAACTCAGACGCATTTATTAGCAGCTTACACAACTGGATGAATGATAGCTGTTATGCGATTTTTTACACCGACAGCAATCATTTTGGCTTGATCAATAATCGATTTGGTTTCGATATCGGCGACAAAATGTTGATTGAAGCATCAAGGCGTTTGAAAAAGTGCATTAAAAAACCCGCTCTATTTTGCCGACCGGGAGCTGATGAGTTTATAGCTGCTGTTGAAATCTCAAATATTCAAGAGGCCTCTGAGCTTGCTGAATGTCTATTGGATTGTTTAGCAAAACCCTACTTTTTTGAGCATGATGAAATTCGTGTGAGTGGCAAGATTGGTGTAGCGATTTATCCTAACAATTCAACGGATATTATCAGTGTTATTCGTCAGGCAGAATCTGTGTTACCTAGGGCCAAAGCCAGCCAAAACAATATTGCTTTTTATGATCCTAACCATCATTCAGCGATGCAGCGACAACTAGACGTAGAACAGCGTCTGCGTATTGCCTTAGAGCAGCAATTATTGCAGGTATTTTTACAACCTAAAGTCAGCCTTGATAGCGGAATTGCAGTTGGATACGAAGCTTTATTGCGCTGGGCAGATCCGGTATTAGGCTTTGTTTCTCCCGTTGAATTTATCAAAGTTGCAGAATGCATGGGACTTGCCACGTCAATCGATCGTTATGTATTACGAACGGTTTTTAAAAACTTAAAACGCTCCTCAGAGGTGAATGCAACGGTTTTGCCTATTGCTGTCAATATCACCTCAAGTCATTTTGGCGAGCCCTCGCTGGTGGATTATATTATTGATTTATCGGACTCTATGGCGGTGCCGCTAGAGCTTATCGATTTAGAAGTAACGGAAGGAGTGTTGCTTGATATGGGGGAGCAAGTCCAAAAAAACCTCAAAAAACTGAGGGAGCGAGGTGTAAAGGTATCCATCGATGATTTTGGTACTGGCTACTCATCATTAAGCTATATCCGAAAACTAGCTGTTGATGCTATCAAAATTGATAAAAGCTTTGTAGATGACATGCAGAATGAAACTGGGTGTCAGCTTGTCGCTGCGATTGTAGCCATTGCTAATGCTGTTAACCTTGATGTTATTGCAGAAGGTATTGAGCACCAAGAGCAACGGGATACGTTGCTCAACCTCGGTTGTCGTCTGGGACAAGGTTTTCTTTATGCTAAACCTGAGTTCATTGAGACGGTTTTATTTAATAACGACTGAGTCAGAAGCTAAAAGTGTGGATTCATCTCCCGGTTTTTTTAGAGAGTGGCGACTATGTTGGTCTGGCATTTGATGGCACGCTGGACTCAATTACTTCCGATTTCTGGCCAATACCCGCACTATATAGCTTGATGTGCATTTTATGCTGTGGCAAATGGATGTAGTGGATCAGGCGCACAATCTGCTGCGTGAGATGGGAGTGCCCGTTTGTTTATCTGTGCAGCCCTAACCGTCAAAAGTTTAGTATCAAAAGCACTACTGTAGCTCTGCATGCTGCAGTCGTTCTGTACTAAAATTGTTCGTTGAGCCCTGCCAGCCAGAGTTTCAGCAGGCCATTGAGTTGCTGCTGTTGCTCTGTGCTGAGATCGCCCATCAGCGATTGCTGCAGTGCGATATGATCTGGCAGTACTTTTTCAATCAGATTTTTGCCACTGTCGGTCAGGCTGACATGCACCACCCGGCGGTCTTCGGTGCAGTGGCGGCGGGCGATCAGCTGGCGTTGTTCCAGTTTGTCCAGCCGGCTGCTCATAGCACCCGAGCTAAGCAGCATGCTCTGATGCAACTGGCTGGGCGACAACGAATAAGGCTCACCAGCGCGCAGTAAGGTGGCCAGCACATCAAACTCCCCCTGCTTTAAATCATGCTGGTCGTAACAGTGCAAAAAGGCCAGTTCCAGTGTTTTGTTGAGGCGAGCAAAACGGCCCAGCAACTGCATGGCCAGCAACTCATCTTTTATCCCATGGCGCTGCCATTCGGCAGTGATGCGATCCAAATCATCTGTAATCACGGTATTGGTAAGGCTTTTAGCGGCAATGGATGCTTTACAGCTTAACGAAAAATCGGCACAATAAAAATATCTTTATATAAAGATACTTTTCAAAAAGATTTTAGGGGTGCCAACGGGCATGATAACCGCACTGCAGAAAAAACAAGGCTGGTACCTGGTTGCCATTGTGCTGGTGGCACTGAATTTGCGACCGGCACTGGCGGCGATAGGGCCGCTGCTGCAGGGGATCCAGACCGATTTACTGCTGAGTTTTAGCGCCGCTTCGCTGCTGACCACTCTGCCGGTGCTTGCCATGGGGTTGTTGAGCTTTGTTGGCTTCCGGCTGGCTGCTCCGCTCGGGCTGGAGCGCACCATTGGAGTGGCTTTGTTACTGCTGGCCGCGGCAACGCTGCTGCGTTTCTGGTCCCCTTCTGCCAGCCTGCTGATTGCCACCGCCTTGCTGGCTGGTATTGCCATTGCCTTGATCCAGACTCTGATGCCCGCCATCATCAAAGCCCGTTTTGCCGGAAAAGCACCTTTTATGATGGGGCTTTATGTCACTGCCATTATGGCGGGTGCTGCTATTGCCGCCATCAGTACGCCACTGCTGGCTGACAGTCTGAGTTGGCGTCATAGCTTGGGACACTGGGGCTGGCTGGTGTTGCTGGCCTTGCTGCTTTGGCTGTGGGCGATGCGGCCATCCACTGAACCGGCCTGTGGCCAGCCGGCACCGCCTGCATTTGCCTGGTGGCGCAAAGCACGCAGCTGGCAGCTGGCGGTTTTCTTTGCGTTGGGCACCAGTTGTTATGTCTCGGTATTGGCCTGGCTGGCACCTTATGCGCTGGAGCTAGGCTACAGTGCCCGGCAGGCCGGCTTGCTGCTGGGCTTTTTAACGGCTTGTGAAGTGGTAGCGGGTTTGCTGTTTCCCTGGTGGGCAGCGCAACGGGCTGATCGCCGGCCGGTGATCGCGGTGCTCTGTGTGTTGCAGCTGGTTGGCTTCAGTGCGCTGGCTCTGATGCCTGAGACGGCTCTGTTGCTATGGGTTGCTTTTATCGGCCTTGGCATTGGGGGCATTTTCCCACTGGCGATGATTATTACCATGGATCATATCGATCATCCGGTACAGGCCGGCCGCTTAACGGCTTTTGTACAAGGAGTGGGCTACATCATTGCAGCCTTTTCGCCCTGGTTGGCCGGGATGCTGCGTGACTGGCTGCAAAGCTTTACCCTGGCCTGGCTGGCTTTGGCTGCTACCAGCGTGCTGGCGCTCTGGCTGGGTGCCCGATTCAGTGTTGCCAGCTATCAGCAGCATTATGCGCCTGCTGAGGTTGGTGCCTGATCTAAAATCCAGCCCGGCCAGTGAGGTTGAACCGGGCTGTATGGTGTGAAACCCTGCTTAGTCTGCTTTGGCGTCCAGCTGCATCCGGGTTTCAATGGCAATGCCTTGCGCTTCGATATCCAAACTCATATCCAACTGGTAGGGTGTCTCTTTCAAAGCCTCAAACTCGGGTGGTAATTCTGCGCCTGTGGCGGCCATCGCATCAGCCATGGCAGTGAACAGGCGGGCATAGTTCATGCCAAAGTGCAGCAAGCCATTTTGGCGCAGGCTGGTGCCTGCCAGGGTTTTGGCCTGGTGGCTGGCTTGCTCGCCCTGATAAATCAGCGCGTGATCTTGGGTCAGCATCAGTTTGGGCGCCATGCCAAATTGAGCGGCTAGCGGAAAGAGCTCATTCAGTTCTACTTCCTCGCCCTGCGCCGGGAAAGTGATATCAGCCAGCGGCGGATAAAACATCAGCAGGCTTTGCAGCAGGCTGTGGGCATTGTCGGCCGACAGGCTGAACAGCGCATCTACATCAGCAGGCATGCCGCTGGCCGGGTCCATCTGGATATCATTCACAGTGAAAGAGGCGCCTTTTACCGAGCCGGCCATACCGGCCATGGCCAGAGCTGCCAGTGGATTGCTTGCTTTCATAGCGGTTTGCAGTTCAACCAATGGAGCGCACTGCAGGCTGGCATTGCTGGTAGCGGCCCATAACTCCCCAACGGCGGGCAGCAATTGGCCAATATTGAGGCCAAGGCCTAGTTGCAGCAGGCTGTTGCTGGTTGGCTGTTGTACGTGCGGTGCAATAAAGCCACGCAGTTTGTCGAGGGATGCCATGGCAGCTTTATCGCTGCTGGCGATCAACATCCGGCTGCTCATGGGCTGCTTATTGAGCTGGTTATCAAAATAAATGCCTGGCCAGTTGGCGGCAATAGCGGCGGTATCGGCCTGACAGGCGGTTGTGTGCCAGTCGGCCATGATGGCAGTAAGATCATCTCCTAACAGGGCATGCAGATCGCGAGCCAGGCGATTATGGTTGCTGCTGGTGATGGCTTTCATCACCTGGGCGCTGCTGAGCATGCCAAAGCTGGCTTCATTCAATTGGTAGCGCTTGGCCAGCGGTGCTACCGCACTTTGCCAGTTCAGTGCATCGGTTGGCTTGCGAATGGCCAGAGCTTCGGCGTGATGGGCCGGATCAAAGCCAGATGAGGTCAGCACCAGCGTGCCCCAACCATCACGGCTGGTCACCAGTAAGTCCAGGCTGTGGCCATTGAATGGAAACAGGGTGTAACGGCGATAGGCTACGCCATCCAGCTCTTCGGCTTGATGCCAAAGCTGGCTTTGCTGTTCTACCCGGTCGAAAAAACGCCAGAACGCTTGCTCATCGGCTAACTGAACCCGGCTGACCGGGGATAAGCCAACCAGATAAAACAAGCTGCGAAAGTCATGGCCGATGCCGGTGAGCTCAGTCAGTTGCTCTGGCTGATTCATGATTTGCAGATAACTTTCCAGCAAGGCAGCAAGGAAGTGGCCGCTGTTATTTTCCGAGGTGCTCAGCATGCTGGTGAGCATATCCAGGGTTTGCTGCGTATTTTGTGGATACAGATGCATCTGCTGCAGGTAACGAACCAGATCAAAAGGTTCCAGTTGAACGGTGAGCAGGGCTGTGTCTGCCGGAATATAGCTTAGCTGCTCTGAGGCTTGTTCCACGCCATTGGCAGACAGCTTAATATAAGCAAAAACTGCAGCAGCCAGCAAGGCCGCAGCGATAAGAAGGGTACGCATGGTGTCTCCTGAATTATGCCGTGGCACCACCTCGTCCTTGGGGTGTGAAGCAGTACCGATTAATGTTACATTTGTAAGCGGAGTATGATAGCTTTAGTTTTGATTTGGTGCAATTGATTGTGTGTGTGAAGCGGCTTCACAATAGCGTGAAACCGCTTGGTTTGAGCCGTTAATGACTGATGGTGCAGAACCATTCATTATGGTTTTTAGCTTAGCCAGCATAGCTTGGTGCTGTTGTATCATGTGCCGCAAAAGTGTTTAAGAAACTCATCGTGCTCAGGTAGTTTCTTTGCATTTTCGACAAAAATAGTTTTCAGATAGCCAAGCAGTTCTTGCAATTGCTCTATGGTTAAAGCATTAACAATAGGGTGATAATCTTCAGGGACTAGACCCTGGCCAAGCATAACCTGGATCCAGGCAATGGGTGAAAACAGCTCATCCTGTTCGCGATAGACTTTACCCGTTGCTTTAAACAAATCCATTTTTTTGGCTAAACGCTCAGGGATTTCCATTTGCTGGCAGTCTCGCCAGAACTTGCTGTCGGTTCTTTGCGTAAGTTTGTAATGCAAGATAATAAAATCACGAATATGCTCAAACTCCAGTTGTGACTGGCGGTTAAACTCGGCAACCTCCTCCGGCTTGATCCCCTGGTGAGGGAAGTTTTTCACCAAACGAATGATGCCTGATTGGATCAGATGAATGCTAGTAGACTCCAATGGTTCAAGAAATCCGCTAGATAAGCCAATACTGACAACATTTCGGTTCCATTGCTTCAGACGTCGTCCCGTCCTGAATGTAATCAACCTGGGTTCAGCCAGAGGCGGTGCATCTAAGCTTGCTAATAAATGCGCTTTGGCATCGTCTTCTGACCAATACTTACTGGAAAAAACCAAGCCATTACCGGTGCGGTGTTGTAATGGAATTCGCCATTGCCAGCCAGCCTGATGGGCAATAGAGCGGGTATATGGCACGACATGGTCAACTCTATCAGTAGGGACAGCCCAGGCTCTGTCGCATGGTAACCAGTGGCTCCAGTCTTCGTAGCCGGTATTGAGTGTTTTTTCAATCAACAAGGCATGCATACCGCTGCAATCAATAAAAAGATCGCCTGTAAGTGTTGCGCCATCTTGCAAAATAAGTTGGCTCACATGCCCGGTTATTGGGTCTGTTTC
Source organism: Alkalimonas cellulosilytica (assembly GCF_036325985.1). Lineage (NCBI taxonomy): Bacteria > Pseudomonadati > Pseudomonadota > Gammaproteobacteria > Alkalimonas > Alkalimonas cellulosilytica. Next base: position 149,064 of record NZ_JAUHLI010000010.1, on the reverse strand, counting down.
CACTTGGTCGATGCGCCCCTCCGTGCGTACGACGCCTAATTTCTCACAATGTCGCCGTAAAAACTTGGCGTACAGGGAGGCATCAAAATGATAAGCGTAAACCAGCCCCTGTAGGTTCACATTGGGAATCGCATCAAGCTTGTTAAAGCGATTTCGTTTTGCTGCCTGATAGTTAAGCGAGTAATCCCAGAAATCCCCACTCAAACCTTGTTGTTGTGCTTTCAGCCAGAAGTGGTGGAAAGTGCAAAATGGATAATCTTTGCCAAAGCTTCCAAAGGCATGCATATAGCTATCACCTTGCTGCCCCCAGTTTTCAAATTGAATACCCAGTTTGATACTGCCGTGGGTTTCTTTCAGAAATTCGGCCTCATCAATGCCAAGACCTTCATTAAAGTGAATTACGGGTGGAATGGTTGCTTCACCGACACCAACGATGCCAATTTCTTCGGATTCAATCAGTGTGATCTTGATGGACTTCCCAAGCATCTTGACCAGTAGTGCTGCACTAATCCAGCCCGCTGTCCCGCCCCCGACAATCACAACTTCTTTTACTGCTTGTTGTTCATTCATGTTTTACACCATAAGAAAGCCCCTAAGATAAAGCCTATCTTAGGGGCTTGATTTTCACCAGTTACAATCCCTTAGAATTGATAGGAGAAGCCTAACAAGTAGGTTCTGCCATAGTCTTGGTAATCACGAATCGCACCACTGCCATGACGGGTAGTAAATGGCTGGTTGCTTAGGTTCTGGCCTTGCAGGAATACGCTTAGGCCATCTAACTTCGTAAAGCCGGCTGCACCAAAATCATAACCGATTTGTGCATCCCAAATGGTTTCACCGTCAATATCTACTTGCGCTGTCTCAAAGCCGATATTGTAGATGTCGCCTTTAAAGTCAGAGCGCTTGCGCATAGAAACCCGCGCAGAAAAACCTTCTTTATCATAATAAAAGGTAAACGTCTGAATTTTATCGGATAAACCAGGCAGCTCGAAATCATTGCCATTTGGATCCTGAATGTCGGAGGTGATTTTCGTATGGCTGGCAAAAATACCGAAACCTTCCAGGCTTGAATGCACGATACTTAATGGAATCGAAGCCGATAATTCCAAGCCAGACAAGCTGCCAGAGCCTCCATTGACCTGACCACTGGCAATAGCCTGCTTGTTGACCGGAGTAGAGCCATCAGGCGCAGTGATGTCATCGAACTCAAAGCGAGTTGAACCACCAAAAATCCAGTCTTTCAGCTCTTTGTGGAATACAGTGACGGCAAAATAGCCTTCTGGGTGAAAGTAGTTTTCATAGCCTAAATCCAAACCAACCGCTGTTTTAGGTTCCAGTGTTGGGTTGCCGCCACCAACACTCCAGGCAGCTTCGGATGTTGCATTTTGATTGTACGAAATGCTCATGGATGCATTCATATCATCCAGTCTAGGGCGAGACATTGTTTTTGCTGCACCAAAACGAATACTTTGCTGATCATCCAGGGCTAACTTCAGGTTCAAACTGGGCAGTAAGATGTTGAAGTCATGCGATACGTCTGTTGGGACAGACTGTACGATGCCATCCACGACATAGTTACCAAAGCCCTGCGAGTCTTGTTTGGTTTGCACATAACGTAAACCTACATTACCTGAAAGCGCAAAATCAGCAATTTCAGTATCCAGGTTGGCTTGTGCAAAAATAGCGGTGACTTGTTCATTGACTGTCCAGGAGCGTGCCAGGTGGCTTGGATCATTCAAGCTTTCAGGGGTTAAGTTATAAAAGCCGTCACGAACTAAACCACGTGAGTCATAAGCAATCATATTACCGAAGCCTAAAAAGCTTAAATCGGTGAAACCAAGTCGATACTGCTCTGGCACTGGTGCTAATGCGCCGGGGTAACTGGTTAAAGTTAAGTAATAACCTTCAGAGCGCTTGGTTTTAGAGCGATCTTTGTACGAGATACCATAATCAAGGCTGCTGATAGGGCCGGCATTATCCAGCGCATGATTTGCAGCTAGACGCAAGGTTGTCAAATCGCCATCAATTTCTGGTGTATTGATAAAGCCATCCTGAGCATCTCCAGGAATTGTTACGCCGTTGCCCCAACTTAATGGTGCACCTAGTAAGATAAGGTTCCAGTCTGAATAATCTAAGGTTGGAGTAAATATTGCGCCAGTGCCATCTGGATCAAGCACGTAGTCGATGGTATCTGTTGCGCCTACACCATCCCCACGGCCAGTGCCAGAGTAGTTTTCCATGCTCCAGATCTGGCGCTTCACTGTGGACCTGCTGATATCAAAATCCAGAGTAATGTAGTCAGTCAGATCGTAATTGGCATTAAACCCAAAAGCTTTTAGTGTGGCATCACGAACTTCATAGTCGTTACGCACAACCGCGCGGTTGGTGATGGTGCCCTGAGAAACAACCCCGTCGCTTACTTCACGGATCAAGGTATTTCCACCAGCCCAAACCCCTGGTACTTCAATACCACGGAGTATTTTTTCATCTGAAAAGTCGACATAAAGTGCATCGGCAGTCAACTTTAAGCGGTCATTAGGTAGGTACTCAACCACGGCCAGGATGGAGTCACGACGTAAGGTCGAAGAGCGGGCAAAAGGTTTGGCACCGCCAAGGATGACGAAGTCATTACTTAACTCAAAGTCACCGGCGTCAATGCCCGCACCCCACTCAACAGATTGTTGAGCGCCATCGTATCCCCAGGCATTCCAGCGCTTTTCCTGGTTTGGTGATTTCATTGTGGTAGCCGCAATTGCTACACCAAGGGTATTATCAGCAAATTGGTCGATGTACGCAAAAGTGCCGCGCATACCGGCATTATTGCCATCCGGGTTTAGCTTGCCAAAGCTGGTTCGCTCATACTGGCCATTGACCTGCACTACCCGCTCATCTCGGCTCAGTGGGCTGACCGTTCGCAAATCAATGACACCAGCAATTCCTTCGGCTTCAAGCCGGGCATCAGGTGTCTTATAGACCACTACCTGACTCATGATTTCGGAAGGGTATAAATCGAATTCAACGCCACGGTTATCACTAATGGATACCTGTTCCCGACCATTAAAGGTAGTGGCACTTTCATTTTCACCAAAACCACGGATTGTAATTCGGCTGGCACGACCGTCTAACCGTTGCGCCGCTAAGCCTGGCATCCGAGCCAGGGATTCAGCGATGCTGGAGTCAGGCAATTTACCAATGTCTTCAGCCGAAATTGCTTCGACAAAGGAGCTGTTAAACATCTTCAGATTTTGAGATTCTTGCAAACTGCGACGGAAGCCTCGCACCGAGATTACTTCTACAGAATCTTCTTCTGCTGCCGCTTCGGTATCGCTTTCCAGCGCGTAAGCGCCAAAATGGCTAATGCCGACGGTGGCCATCGCCATGGTCAGCAGACTGAGTTTAAACTTGTTCATGCCCTTTATCCCCGTGTTGGTTTTTATATGCTTCTGCTTTTTCAGCAGCAGCTAATCCTGTCGTCTTGCTATTTATTAAACTTATTCGGGTGCAACAACAACATGAATACGTATTCATAGTGGCACTTCTGCACAGAAGTGGGGCTGTTTTTTAGCAGGTTGACCCCATTTGGTGCGCCTGTTTGATTTTTAATCGTTGATTTGGCTGGTTTTTTGCTTATTCAGCAAAAAGGTGTGTCTGGAAGTCAGTGTTTTTACTGGTTTTTTGCCTATCCGCCAATGCATACGTATGCAGTGCATTCCTTTCCGCAGCTGCGCTGTTTATGCTTGGCTCAGTGATTTATTTTGATGATGCCAGCCATGTTCGCTGGCTGCCAGCTAGCTGCTTTCCGGCAACAGGTGCACTATGGAATTACAACAACGTTTGGCCGAACTGGCCGGGGTACAGGATCATTACATCAATGCCCACGGCCAGCCTGAGACCATTTCCCGGCAGGTGGTTGCAGGAGTGTTGCTGGCGATGGGTTATGATTTAAGCACAGAACAAAGCATCGCCGCCCATATTCAGCAGCTGGAAGCTGAGCACTGGCGTCATTATCTGCCACCAGTGACGGTAGCGCAGCAGCATACGCCCTTGCAGGTTCGTTTGCAGCAGCCCAAAGCCAGCGCTCAAAGCCACTGGCGTTGGCAGGTGGATACCGAGCATGGCCTGCAATTGCAGGGCGAACTGGAATTGCATCAGGGCGATATCGTGGAGCAAGCCGACCTGGCCGATGGTGCCTGGCTGGCGTTTCATCTGCACATTCCGGTCGAATTGGAAACCGGTTACCACCAGCTCACGTTAACTGCCGGTCAAAACCAATTGACGCAGCGTCTGATCATCACGCCATCGCGCTGTTTTCAGCTGCAGGATAAAGCGGTGTTTCGCAAAACCGCCGGCCCGGCCATTCAGTTGTATGCACTGAATACCGAACACAACTGGGGCATTGGCGACTTTGGTGACCTGATCCGGCTGGCGCCAGAGTTTGCGGCCGCAGGCTGTGATTTTATTGGCTTAAACCCACTGCACGCGCTTTATCCGGCCCTGCCCCAGGATTGCAGCCCGTACAGCCCGAACAGCCGTTTGTGGCTAAACAGCCTCTATGCCGATTTAACGCTGGAGCCCGAGTACCTGGCTGATGCGGTGCAGCAGGCAGTACAAAGCGCTGACTTTAAAAAGCAGCTGCAGCAGTGCCGCCAGGCCGCCGATGTGGATTATGCCACCGTCAGCCGGCTGAAACAGCGCATTATCGGTTTGATGTTTGCGTATTTTCAGCAGCAGGAGCTGCAGGCAGCAACCCCCAGAGCCAAAGCCTTTCAGCGTTTTGTCGAAGACGGTGGCGATAGCCTGTATCAACTGGTGGTGTACAAGGTATTGCAGCAGCAAATGTTTGCCAAAGACTGGCAGATGGCCAGTTGGCAGCAATTCCCGGCCGAGTATCAGTGGCCGCATAGCCCGGCAGTGCAGCAGTTTGCTGTGCAGCATCAGGACGCGATTCAGCAGCAGTTGTATGCCCAGTGGCTGGCCTACCGTCAGTTGGCTGCCGCCCAGCAAGCCTGTCTGCAGGCCGGTATGGCCATTGGTTTGTACCGCGACCTGGCGGTGGGCACCAACCGCAGCAGCGCCGAGACCTGGGCGGAGCCGGAAAACTACTTTCTCAAGCTGAGTGTCGGCGCACCAGCCGATATTATGGCACCCAAAGGCCAGGACTGGGGCTTGCCGCCTTACAATCCGGTGGTGCTAAAAAGCAAAGCCTACCAGCCCTTTATTGATTTGCTGCAGGCGAATATGCAGCATGCCGGTGCTCTGCGCATTGACCATGTGATGGCCTTGCTGCGATTGTGGTGTACGCCGGTGGGCAAAAGTGCCACCGAGGGCGCCTATGTCCGTTTTCCGGCGGATGATTTATTTGCCATCCTGGCATTGGAAAGCCAGCGCAATCACTGTGTGGTGATTGGCGAAGACTTGGGCACAGTACCGGCGGAAATCAGCCGTTTGCTGGAGCAGTATCAGGTGCTGTCGTACCGGGTGTTTTTGTTGGAGCAAAAAGACAGCAGTTACCAGCACAGCGATGCCACCTACCCGGAGCGCTCGATGGCGACGGTCACCACCCACGATATGCCAACTATGGTGGGCTACTGGCAGGAACACGACTTGGCGCTGCGCCACCGGCTGGATTTGTACCCCAGCGCAGAGGTGGCTGAGCAGTTGCACCAGTTGCGCGAGCAAGAAAAGCAGATCCTGCGTCATCAGTTTGATTTGCCAGAGGGTGACTATGCAGCCTTGATCCGTCACAGTCACCGTTTTGTGGCCGCTACGCCGGCTAAGCTAATGGCCTTTCAGTTGGAAGACTTGGTGCTGGTGGATACACCGGTCAATGTGCCGGGTACCAGTACCGAGTACCCGAACTGGCAGCGCCGTTTGCCACAGCCCGCCGAGCAGCTGCTAAAGCGCACCGATGTGCAGCAACTGCTGGCTGAGATTAAGGCGGCCCGGGGCAACTGATGCTCAAAAAATACTCTGGTTCATCGGGTATAAGTTTCAATCAAATGCCGGCGTTGTTGCTCTGATTGTTGCCAATTGAAATTGTGACAGTTCAGATTACTGCTATGGTTGAGTAGCTTGCCAAGCGGATTGTAAAACCAGTGATACCATGCGATAGCCTGCTGCCCTTGGTGAGACAGGCAGGCCAGGAGCAGCTCGGCATAGTCGTTGGCACTGGCTTGAGGTAAGAACAGTGGATTGAGTGCCCGCATCATCAGATGCTCCATGCGCGTGCTACCTGTACTTGTGAATTCTTGCTGCCACATCTCATGCATAATATTGGTACCAAACAACCACTCGCCGGCATACACTCGCTTTGCATTGAGCTCGGCTTCACGAAAAGGGACAAGCCAGCCTTCAGGGAGTAAAGCAGCTTGCTGCTCGACAGAGATTGATTGCATCATCATCTGGCCAAAGGCAAAGTGCCTTTGCACTGCAGTCTGGCTAATCATCGCACTCAGCAAAAGCTGGTTATTCGCTATCACTAAACGCCAGAATTTCAGATCATCATCCAATAATTGCCGGGCTGTGGCTAAGTCATCCTGCTGCAGCGCTTGCCAGGCCAACAGCAACTGCAAACGCTGGGCATTGAGCAGTGGCTGATAAGAAGGCAAATTATCAGGTTGCGCAGGGACAGGTTCTTGCCAATAGCTAAACTGTTGCAGTTGCCGATAAAAATCCAGTAAAGCTTGATGCTGCCCGATCAGCGTGGGCACTTGATCATGGGCTGCGGTTACCACTTGCAGGCAGTCGCCTTGTTCACACTGCCGAAAAAGTGTCTGCAAGTCTGTGGATACGGTTAGGTGCCTTTGGTTGCCGTGTTTCAGCAAATATTGGTAGCCATTGTCGGTAGCATCGATGTGCGTTGTGTGCTGCAAGCTGGCTTCTAAGGTTAAAGCAGCATTGGATGGCGCTTGATCCTGCCAGTTGATGGCCACTAATAGTCCATAGAGGCTGAGTACCAGCAGCAAGATGCCGAGAGTAAGCCATAACAAAGCTTTGGTCAGCTTACGCAGCAGCCCCATTTTTTTACCTTATAAACATTTAAAAGACACAGAAATGACAGCCTACGGCTTTTAGTAAGGTGAAGCAAATAAAAAAACCAGCCTCATCAGGGGCTGGTTTTTGTCGAGTTAGCTATCCGCTTAGTCGGTTTTGCGCGGCTCGGCGTTTTTAACAAACTCATCCAGCCAGTTCACGGTCTCCCACAGCATATGCAGCACCGATTCGCGGGCGCGGTAGCCGTGCGACTCCAGCGGCAGCATCACCAGCCGTGTAGTGCCACCGTTGCCTTTAATGGCCTGGTACAAACGCTCGCTCTGCATCGGGAAGGTGCCGGAGTTGTTGTCTTCAGCGCCGTGGATCAGCAGCAGTGGCGTTTTGATTTTCTCGGCATGAAAGAATGGCGACATCCGGATGTAGAGATCGGTATCGTCCCACAGAGTGCGCTGCTCACGTTGAAAACCAAAGGGTGTTAAGCTGCGGTTGTAGGCACCACTGCGGGCAATGCCGGCGCGGAACAGGTCGGAATGCGCCAGTACATTGGCGGTCATAAAGGCACCGTAGGAGTGACCGCCCAGCGCGACCCGCTCCGGATCGGTTACACCACGGCTGACGCCGGCTTCAATCGCCGCTTTGGAGTTCATCACCAGCTGTTCGATAAAGCTGTCGTTCGGCTCGTTATCACCTTCCCCAACGATGGGCATGGTGGCGCTATCCAGCACCGCATAGCCTTGGGTTGCCAAAAACTGTGGGTTCCAGTAACTGATACGATTAAAGCGATGGGGCGAGCCACTGACCTGGCCGGCCGCGGCACTGCTGCGAAACTCGCGTGGGTAAGCCCAGATAATGGTTGGTAGTGGGCCATCGCGCTCTTTGTCGTAACCAGCCGGTAGCAGCAAGGTGGCAGACATCGGCACACCATCTTCGCGCTGATAATGGATCATTTCCCGGCTGATACCAAGCGTATGCGGCATTGGGTGCGGGGTTTGGGTGACTGCCGTCAGTGCACCGTTTTGCAAGTCACGCAGGTAAAAGTCCGGCGGCGTGTCGATGCTTTCCCGCTGGGTCAGCAAACGGCCATCGGCGCGCAGCGTGATGGGGTACTCATAATAAGGGGCTTCGGAGCGCCATAGCCGCTCGGTTTCGCCACTGTGCAGCTGCATTCGATCGATAAATGGCCGATCGCCGTCATCAGAAGCTCCGGCACCGGTTAACAAAATGGCGCCATCATCCAGTCGCAGTACCCGGTTGCCATTGGCATCCAGGCGGGTGAGCGGCGTGCCCGGATCGCCGTAGCGGTCTTCGTACGAGCGCTGCCACAGCAGTTTGGGTTCGGTATCGGTCAGCAACCAGAGCTTTTCCTGCCGATCCTGCCACCAACGCTCCCACACCAGACTGGTGCCATCTTCTGCGCTCAGCATGCTGGCAAAACGGTACTGCATATCGAGCAAAGGTGTCGGCTCGGCCGTAAAAGGCGCAGCCAGCTGCAGCAGCTGATCTCGTGTGTCAGCGGCCTGGCGTGGATCGCCACCGTCCTGAGCCTGGGCCCAGACCAGGGTAGCGGGCTGATCGCTGCGCCACTGAATGGCGCGGCGGCTGTCGACCACGGCATCAAAGGCAATCGGCAGATTGTCGGCCAGTGGCTGCTGTTCCACGGTGTAGAGCAATTCACCACGGCGGTTCAGTACTTCACTGGTGCGGCCAAAACGAAACATCGGCACCGCATAGGAATAGGGCTCGGTTAAGCGGGTAGTCAACAGATGCTGATTGTCCGGTGCCAGCGAAAAACCTAAATAAGGCTTGGCCTCGGTAATCACCTGGATACGGTTGTTCAGACCAACCCGTACCAACTGGCTAGCCATGTAATGATTAAACAGCGCTTCATCGTGGCTGTTTTGTAGTAAGTCCTGATAAGTACGGGCCGGCGCTGTACGACCACGCACTTCGGTCACCACCGGACCTGCCGGTACCGCCGGGGCGGCTGGCTCTGCGCCACGTTTAGGGTCGACAGCCAGCAGATACACCGCCTGGCTATCAGCAGACCATTGCAGCTCGCCACCGCGGATGGCGTTGACTTTGACCTTTGACCAGCGCTCAGCGCGGCCGCGCTCAACATCGACCCGCCACAAGGCGGTGTGATCCTGCTCCAGTTGCAGCAAAGCCAGATAGCGGCTATCCGGTGACCAGGTCGCCGACAGCACCCGCAGATTGCGCGGCAGGCCACGGATTGATTTGGCTTGCTGGTTATCCAACTCAATCAGTTGCACACCGGATAAATAGCGTGGCTGCGATGGGCCCTGATTGCGTGGATTAAAGCGCATACCGGCCAGCCGGTACTCGGGTTCTGCCAAGTCTGCCAGCGACGGCAGTGCCGGGCGCTCCAGCGACAGCAACCAGCGACCATCCGGGCTTAAACTAGCAGCCGGCGGTGGCGGCGCATCCACAATGGCGGTGATTTCGGCCGCTGGCTCCATATAGCCAACATCAACGGCTTCGGCCCAAAGGGGTTGGCTGAGAGTAATAACCAGCCCCAGCAAAAAGAGAGATAGTGTTTTCATTTGACGTCCCTGGACAGAGTGATTCCTTTTTTGTAACAAATAATATGAGCAGTGGCGAGCCGGAGACGTTGATTGGTGTCGAATTCAGGATGAAACGATCTGAGTTTGCTGTACAAGCAGTAAACAACTGTGTATCAAGTTAAGTTTTTGTTCACTTTGGACCGGTTAGGATGCTGCTGTTCCAACCCAACCAAGAATAAAAAATGCCGACGATATCGCCGGCATTTTTTATATCAACCACAGAGTGGCTTACCAGATTTTCACCCGCACTGCTTCCTCACGGTACATGCCATCGCCTGGCTGCACATCAAAGGCCTGGTAAAATTCCGGCATATTGGACAGTGGCCCCAGTACCCGGTATTTGCCTGGTGAGTGAGGCCCGGTAATCACTTGCTGGCGCAGAGCTTCATCACGGAACTTGATGCGCCAGATCTGGCCCCAGCCAATAAAGAAACGTTGCGAGCCGGTAAAGCCGTCAATCACCGGAGCTGGCTGGCCTTGCAGTGAGTTTTGGTAAGCGCGGTAACCGACCGTTAGGCCACCCAGATCGGCGATGTTTTCACCCAGTCCTAATGCACCTTGCAGATGCAGATCGTCAATCGGGTTAAAGGCGTTGAACTGATCAATCATTAGCTGTGCCCGCTCGCGGAACTGACGCTCGTCTTCTTCAGTCCACCAGTCACGCAGGTTGCCCTCACCATCAGAGCGTCGGCCCTGATCATCAAAGCCATGGGTAATTTCATGGCCAATCACAGCGCCAATAGCACCGTAATTCAATGCATCGTCGGCATTCACATCAAAGAATGGCGGTTGCAAAATGGCTGCCGGAAAGACAATTTCATTCATGGTCGAGCTGTAATAAGCATTGACGGTTTGTGGCGTCATGCCCCACTCATCGCGGTTCACCGGCTGGCCTAAGCGGCCAATCATGCGCTCGTACTCGCATTCAGCACTGCGCCGGGCATTGCCCATCAGATCATTGGCGGCAATGGTGACACAATCGTAATCACGCCAGACATCCGGGTAGCCAATTTTGGTGTTAAAGCTGGCCAGCTTGGCCTGAGCTTCAGCCTTGGTGGCATCACTCATCCACTCCAGCTCATCAATAGCCTGGCTAAAGGCCACCATAAAGTTTTTCACCAGCTCGTCCATCCGAGCTTTGGCTTCCGGCTGGAAGTGACGCTCGACATACTTTTTGCCGACCAAAAAGCCCAGCATCCGCTCGGTGGTTTGCACGGCCCGCTTTTCGCGGCTGCGCTGCTCTTGCTGGCCACTTAATACCCGGCCATAGAAATCAAAGCTGGCTTCATCAAACGCGGCTGGCAGCATTGAAGCGCTGCTGCGCAGTAGATGAAAGCGCAGGTATTTTTGCCAGTCCGCCAGGGCAATCCCTTGTTGCAAAGTGGCAAAATCGCTAAAAAAGCTGGGCTGACGGATCACCAGTGCATCAATATCACCCAGCTGGGCAGCATTTAGCATCGTTGCCCAGTCAAAGCCTGGTGCACTTGCCGCCAGCTCTGCCGGGGTCATTTTGTTGTAAGTGGCATTGCGATCGCGGTTTTGAATGCGGCTCCACTGGGCTTCGGCCAGCTGGCGCTCAATTGCCACTATAGTTTCAGCGGCTTGCTCGCCGCCAGACCAGCCTGCCAGCTGCCAAAAGCGCTGGATCAGGTTTTGGTATTCCTGCAAAATTTGCAGCGAACGTTCATCATCTTTCAGGTAATAGTCGCGATCCGGCAGGCCCAGGCCGGATTGGCTGGCAGCGGTAATGTATTGATCGGACTGGCGCTGATCCTGGCTGACAAACAGCGCTACCGGCACACCACTCCGGATGCTTTGCCATTCCCCCCAGAGTGTCGCCAGTTCGCTATGGCTTTGCAGCGAGTCAATCCGGGTTAAATCCTGTTGCAGTGGCGTCAGGCCCAATGCTTCGATGGTGTCGGTATCCAGAAATGAGCGAAACAGGTCGGCAATCTTCTGCGCATCACTGTTTTTAGCATGCTGCTCTGCTGCCAACTCATGGATAATGGCCAGCACATGCTGCTCAGAGACTTCCCGCAGCTCATCAAAGCTACCCCAGCGGGCACGATCGGCTGGAATTTCAGTGCGCTCCAGCCACTTGCCGTTAACATAACGGAAGAAGTTTTGCTGTGGCGCCACGCTGGTGTCCATGTTGTGCAGTTCGATGCCCGAGCTTAGGGCTGGTTGCTGCTGGCTGGACGATGTCTGCTGGGATGGCGCTTCGCCGCTGCAACCTGTGAGTGCCAGGCTAACCGCCAGCGCTACCGAGCTGAGTAAAGATTTGGTCATAACGCGTTTCCTGTAGTTGTTTTGGATCATAGTTGTGTTGGATCTTTTGTCGTTGTTTTAGGTTTGTCTATTTTACTTGGTACCACTTGATGACGATCAGCGCATCCTCAGACCAGTGTATAAAGTTCAGCCTCTGTGTAAAGCCGGACGCGCTCTTCGCCGTGCCGCGAGCGGTTAATCGCAGTTTATGGCAGCTGAACCAACCTAAAAAGCTTGTACTGGGCTGATTTTTTCGTCAGGATCGACGCTCTTTTTCACCAGTTTGATGGAGTCATTGCATGGAAACGGTTTGGTTGTCGTTGTCGGGTGTCCCTTATTTTCTGCTGTATTTTGCGCTGGCCGCACTGTTGCTGCTGTGTTTTGCCCGCATTTACAGCTGGGTGACGCCACATCACGAATTTGACTTGATCCGCGCCAACAACAGCGCCGCGGCAGTCGCCTTTGGTGGCGCGCTGATAGGCTTTTCCATTCCGCTGGCCAGTGCCATTACCCATTCGATGTCGCTGCTTGATTGCGCCATCTGGGGTGGCGTTGCCCTGGTAGTGCAGGTGCTGACCTTCTTTGTGGTGAAGCTGACCTTGAAGCAATTGCCGGCTCGTATTCAGCAAGGCGAACTGGCCGCTGGTATTTTCTCTGCCGCGTGTTCCATTGCGGTGGGGATGCTGAACTCTGCCAGCATGAGCTATTGATTCGAACCGCCCGGAGGAGTTTTCATGAAACGCAGTAAAAAAGCCGCGCTGGTCTTGATGGCACCAGCCGCCACTCTGCTGTTGGCTGGCTGTGGCGAGCAGCAGCAGGAAGTGCATGTGTTCCATAACGCGGAAGAGTGCGCCGCTTTTTATCATCCACCAGCAGAGTGCCAGGCCGAATTTGAACGTGCCACGGCGCTGCATACCCAGGTGGCGCCGCGCTATCAGAATCAACTTGAATGCGAAGCCGATTTTGGTGCTGGCCAGTGTGAAACCGCCCCTGAGCGTCATCAAAGCGGCAGCTTCTTTATGCCAATGATGATGGGCTATATGGCGGGCCAAATGATGAATCGCGGCAACCTGGCTGGTGGTCAGGCACAGCCACTGCAGCAAAGCGCTGCCAGCAATCGCTCTGCAGTACCCACCCAGCCGTTGTACAAGTCGCGCGATGATCGCTCCACCTTTCGTACCGCAACCAATCAGGCGGTGGCCAGCCAACCGGGTGTAGCCAGAGTAAGGCCTTCGGCGGTGCAGCCGCAGCGGGCGCAACTGGTGCGCCGAGGTGGTTTTGGCCAACAAGCTGCGGTGCGCCAGCAAGCAGCCAGGCAACAAGCCAATCGCCAGCGTAGTTATGGCAGTTAAGCGGAAATGAAGCGAGCACGATGAAGCGAGTCAAGAGTACGCCCCGCCCGGGCTGGCAGGCCTATGCCGAAAGTCTGGGTTTTAAATTTCATACCATCGATGGCGAGCCCTATTGGGATGAAAGCGCCTACTATCAGTTCAGTCTGCGCCAGATTGAACAGGATCTGGAAGATGTAACCGAAGAGCTGCATGCGATGGCGCTCGATCTGGTGCCGGATATTCTGGCAGATGAACAAAAGCTGGATCAACTGGCTATTCCAGAAGATTACCGCGATGCCTTGGCCGAATCCTGGCAGCGTGGCGATCCACATCTCTATGGCCGGATGGATCTGGTGTACGACGGCAGCGGCCCGGCCAAATTGCTGGAGCTGAACTACGATACGCCGACCTCTTTGTACGAAACCGGCTTTTTTCAGTGGGTTTGGCTGGAAGATCAATTAATGCGCGGCGAGCTGCCGGCTGGTGCCGATCAGTTTAATTCACTGCAGGACAAACTGGAGCAGGCCTTTGCCAACCTGGCGCTGCCACAGCCGTTTCATTTTACCAGTGTGCGCGAAAGTATCGAAGACAAAGGTACCGTCGATTACCTACTGGATATCGCCACCCAAAGTGGCGTCGATGGCCGCTACATCGCGCTGGAAGACATCGGTAGCCTGGATGGGCAGTACTACGATCTGCAGGACGAGCCCATTACCGGTTTGTTCAAGCTCTACCCCTGGGAATTTATGCTGGAAGAAGCCTTTGCTGAGCAGGTAAAAACCTCTCAGACCATCTGGCTGGAACCACTGTGGAAGCTGCTCTTGTCCAACAAAGGCATTCTGCCGTTGTTGTGGCAAAAACACCCGGGCCATCCTAACTTACTGGAAAGTCATTTTGATAGCGGCAAAGCACTGGAGAAAGGCTGGCTGCGCAAGCCGCTGTTCTCGCGTGAAGGGGCCAATATCGAATTGGTGACTGCCGATGGCAAACGCCTAAGCGAACCCGGCCCTTATCAGGATGCGCCCTTTATCCGCCAACGGCTGCAGCCTTTGCCAAGCTTTGACGGCAATTACACCTTAATCGGTAGCTGGGTGGTCGGCGACAGCGCAGCCGGCATCGGCATCCGCGAAGACAACAGCCTGATCACCAAAGACAGCTCGCGTTTTTTGCCGCATATTATTTTGGATTAGCGGTATGGATTTACGTGATAAATAAAAACCAGATCAATACAAACCGGTTTGATGTCCAATCGCAGTGCTTTGGCTGGTGTTTCCTGCTATAAGTGCTGCTTATTCGCTTGCTGGCGTGTTTTCCTGGACTTGATAGCGCGCTCTAACACTTCATACAAGAAAATCCACCCAGCCAAAATTGCTGTATTGATCAGCCAGTGATTCGAATTGATCAAATCCAGCGTTGCAGCCCAGTAAACAAGTGCGCCCGTCAGGATTATGAATGTAAGCCTGCAATAAATCATATCTATGCTCCAAACTGAGAAAGGAAAAATACCCATAATTCAAAAGTGTAGCAGCACGCTGCTGTTGTAAGTTCAAGTAGATCATCCGGCTGTCTTACCAAACTGCGCCTTGTACGCCTCAGTTACATCCTGCAACTGGCCGTCTGCCAGCTGGTAAATTTGCTCTGCGCTTAGGATGGTTTCTGGCCGATGCGCAATCAAAACCCGGGTCATACTAAGCTGCTGAATGGCCTGGTTGACGTAATGCTCCAGTGCCACATCCAAATGGCTGGTGGCTTCATCCAGCAGTAGAATTTTGGGCTGGCGGTACAAGGCCCGGGCCAGCAATAAGCGCTGTTTCTGACCACCGGATAGCGCGCTGCCCATATCGCCGACCAGGGAGTTGTAGCCCATTTGCATGGCACTGATATCCTGATGAATTCCGGCCAACTGCGCGACTTCAACTACGCGCTGCATATCCAATTGCGGGTCAAAAAAACTGATGTTTTCGGCCAAAGTACCGGACATTAGTTGGTCGTCCTGCATCACGGCCGCAATCTGACTGCGGTAATTGCGCAGCCCTAGCTGTTTAATCTCAATGCCATCGACTTCCACCTTGCCGCTTTCAGGCGGCAATAAACCAAGCATTAGTTTCATCAGCGTGGTTTTGCCTGTGCCAGACGGGCCGATAATGGCGATATTGGCCCCAGCCGCGATATCCATACAAAGATCCTTAAACAGCAACGGCTCGTTATCGGCGTAGCGAAAACGAATATTGCTTAACTTCAGCTGGCCGCTGATATCACGGTTCGGCTGATTTAACCCTTCGTCTTCTTTGTCGGTTAGAGCAATATCGGCCAGGCGGTTTAAGTGCAGTTTCAGCATTTTGATTTCAACCACCAGAGAAATCAGCGAAGCGGCCCGGCCGGTAAATTGGCCTTTGTAAGCTATAAAAGCAAACAGCATGCCGATGGTCATACTGCCATTCATTACCGCCAGAGCACCTAAGTACAAAATCACTATGCCTTCAATGCCAAACAACAGCTGGTTGGCAGTGCTTGCACCTATGCCCCACTTGGCCAAACGGTAGCCTTTGTTTACTGATTCAGCATGGCGGTTTTGCCACAGGTTTAAACGCTCATTTTGTTGACCAAACAGCTTTAAGCTTTGAATGCCTCGAATGGTTTCCATAAAGACGCTGTTTTCTTTGGCCGAAGTGACAATGCTTTCTTCGGTTAACTGGCGCATGGGCCAATAAAAAGCCCAGCGCAGTAGGGCATATAAAATGACTACTGCAAACACCACCAGACTGAGCAATGGGCTGTAAAGCAGCATCATTACCAGTACCAGCACGATCATCAGGCCATCCAGAATTCCTTCAATTAAACTGTTGGTCAGAATTTGTTGAATCGAGCCTAACGAGGAAAATCGCGAGGTAATATCGCCCATATGGCGTTTTTCAAAAAACGATACAGGCAAATGCAGCAAATGGCGGAACAAATTGGTCACCATTTGCATATTCAAATGGGTGCCTAAATGCAGCGCAATCAAGCTGCGCAGGACCTGAATGGTGATTTGCATCACCATCAACAAAGAAAAACCTATCGCTAGCACTAACAGCAGCGGCCGGTCGTTACTGACCAGCACTTCATCCACTACCAGCTGGGTGTAATAAGGCGACGCCAGCACAAAAAACTGCAGCAGCAAGGACAACACAAACAACTTAACCAGCGAGGGCACCAAGCCTTGAATGCTGCTCCAGAACGAGGTTAAGCTGAGCTGTACCCGCTCGTCGATTTTCTTAAATTCATTGCCGGGAGTGAGTTCCAGCGCCACCCCGGTAAAAGCTTTATCCACCTCCGCCATGCTCAGGCGGCGCTCGCCCATGGCAGGATCTAAGATGGTAATGCCATTACGATGCACTTTCTTTAGCACCACAAAGTGGTTCATTTCCCAATGCAAGATGCAGGGAGTTTTTAGCTTCGACAGCTCATCCAACTCTAACTTCAGCGCCCGGCCGGTCATATCCAGCTGCTCTGCCAGTCGCATCAGCTGCTGCATGGTGGCACCCTTCAGCGACACCGCATAGCGACTGCGCAAAGTGGTCAAATCGATTTGATGGCCATGGTGGTTGGCCACCATCGCCATGCAGGCAAGGCCGCATTCAGCGGCTTCGGTTTGGAGGGTGACTACCATTTACCTTTTACTTGCAACAGTGGAGTAAAAAAAATACGCTGTTGCGGCAAAAAGTGCTACTAATATTGCTTTAATTCCCAATGTGATTTCTGGGAAAAAGGAATTCAAAAGAAAATATAAAACTGCTGTTGTTAATCCAGTCAGGATAGCAATTATAAAAGATTTCATTTTATCACCTGCTTGGATTAGACGATTGATGCAAAATCGCCTAATCCGTTAGAAAAATTAAAATTTATGGTGCCATATAGTCAGGCACTACCGGTTGATAATTGCCACCAGCTGTACCTGACTCCGCTAAGACTGTCCCAACGTACGCCATTGCTGCGGCTCCAAATGCGTTGCCAAACTTTGCGCCTAAATATGTAGTAAAGGCGACTATGAAACCTTTCTCAGAAGGGGTGAAACTTCGACCGGGGCTGCCATCCGATGGGCTTTCATATCGTCCAGCATCATTGTCGATAAAGCCAGCTGATGATGATATATCCCAGAAACCTCCAGTTTGCTGAAAAAAATCGTTTAACGTATCGGGGATTATATAATAACCACCGCTAACCACATCCACTTGCTCAAATGTCAATTCTTGCATAGTATCTCTCCTTGAGATGATTTTAAGTTACGTAAGAACCTGAGGGACTATAATCGCCCTTTCAGGCTTAAAATCGGCTCAAACAACCAGCTGATGAGGCTGCGTTGTTCCAGCACGATATCTGCGCTTAGCAGCATGCCCGATTGCAGCGGGACGCTGTTGCCGTAAGCGCGGATTTCTTGCGCCGCCAGCGCTACCTCTACCCGGTAGACTGGCTCCTGCACGGCGACAGGCATATCGACTTCCCCCGGAAGCACGATGGCCTGCGCTGTGCGAATTACTTCCCCGTCGTACAAACCAAAACGCTGGTACGGAAAGGCATCAAATCGAATGCGGGTATGCTGGCCTGGCTGCACAAAGCCATAGGCCCGGGTAGGCACCAGCAATACCGCTCTAAGCTCTGCGTTCTCAGGCAAAATGGTTAAAAACGGCAATTGACTGATTAAGCTGGTGCCGATATCGGCCACCAGATTGGTCACCCGGCCAGAAATCGGTGCGGTAATTAATAGCTGACCGCGCGCATCCAGTTCCACTTTTTGTTGCGCCAACCGTGAGCGGTCGGTATCGAGCAACGCCAATTGCTGCGCCTGCTCCACCGGCAGCCGGGCCAGTTGGCCCTGCAATTGCTCAATGCTGGCCTGCTGTTGCTGGGCACTGGCACTTAACTCGGCCAGTTGCTGGCGGATGCCTAAAATCAGCTCGGCTTGCTGTTGCAGCTCCAGCTCTGAGATAGCGCCTTGCTGATGCAACTGCTGGAAGTTCTGAAAACGGCTTTGCTGCAACGCCAAACGCTGTTGTTGCAACTGCTGCTGGCCCTGAAGCTCCTGCAACATGCTCTGGCTAAGCAGCAAGCGGCTTTGTAATTCGGTTTCCTGCTGGGCAAATTGCTGCTGCAATTGCTGCTGGCGTAAGCTGAGTAACTCAGTTTGCTGCACTAAGCCCTGAAACAAACTTTGACTGAGCGACAGGCCATCGGCCAGGTGCTCGGGGATATGAATAAGCGCCAGCGGTGCACCGGCCTCGACCTGCTGACCATCCTCGACAAACAATTGGCTGACAATGCCGGGGCGCGGGCTGCTGACTTTGGCCAGGCCCAAATCGGGCTTTAAATAACCGGTAACGGTTTCTTTGCGGTGAAAAGAGGACAGTACCAGAAAGGTAATCAACAAGGATACCAGCAGCAGTAGCGTGATGGTGAGTAGACTGCTGCTAAGCGGCTGGGCAATAATGACATCGCCATCCAGTTTGGCGGCCTGCTGCCTGACCGCATTAGCACGAAATAGTCCGTTATTTAACATGGGCGCTCCAACACCAACAAATTTATTGTGAAATTAACTTGCTTAATGATAATTTCAAGTTAGATTGGGTTGTTTTTTCTGTCAAATAATTTACATTGATTTTTTTATGAAAAACCAGCCGAATACAGGGCTGGCATGGTTGCTTATAGCAGAGAACCGCTGGGCCCTTAGGCCACGACAGCCAAGCGGCAAGGCTCGGTGCCGTTAAGTATTAAAATCACCGCTTTGCGAATGCGTATGCCGAATGAAGTAAAAGAATGGAAATGCAATCTTTTTAGATAGAAACCCACATGGAAAATGCAAATTAAATTCATGAAATTATAAAATATTGTTTTATATTAATTTTTCTTTAGCGTCAGTGTGATAATGAATACTTGTTGATTATTTATCCTGTTTTTCCGTATAATTATTCTTTTCTGATTCATCCGGCTGTCATGATGCTTTCATACAGTGGTGTTGCATCAGCCTGGGTGTTCAACCGATGAAGGATTTTGCCAAGGTGCGTACTACTGAACTTGTCTCTGGCTTTCGCCAGTCTGCCCCTTATGTCAATGCCCACCGTGGCAAAACCTTTGTGGTGATGCTGGGTGGCGAAGCCATTGCTCAACCTGGTTTTCGTAGCATTATCAATGACATTGCTCTGCTGAACAGTCTGGGTATCAAAATTGTGCTGGTGTATGGTGCCAGGCCGCAAATCAACCAGGCACTGCAGCAAGCCGGCTTGGATGCCAGTTATCACAAGCGGGTGCGGATCACCGATGACGATACTTTTCAGCTGATCAAACAGGTGGCCGGCGCTTTGCAGTTGGATATTACTGCCCGGCTGTCGATGAGTTTAAGCAATACGCCAATGCAGGGCGCGCAAATCAACGTGGTCAGTGGCAACTTTGTCATTGCCCAGCCTCTTGGTGTGGATGAAGGCATTGACTACTGCCACAGTGGCCGGGTCCGTCGCATTGATGTGCAGGGCATTCGCCGTCAGCTCGATAGCAACGGCATGGTGCTGATGGGGCCCATCGCGGCTTCCGTCACCGGCGAAAGCTTCAACCTGACCGCAGAAGAAATTGCCACTCAGGTCGCCATTAAGTTAAAAGCCGATAAAATGATAGGTTTCAGTGCTGATGGCGGCATTTTATCCGATGATGGTGATATTATCCCAGAACTCCTACCCAATGATGCGGAGCAAAACTTGCTGCGCTTAGAGCAGCAAGGCAGCTGCTGCGCTGCCAGCCTGGCCTTTTTGCATGCGGCGATTAGCGCCTGTCGCGCCGGGGTGCCGCGCTGCCATCTGATCAGTCATAATGCCGATGGTGCCTTGCTTCAGGAGCTGTTCTCCCGTGATGGTATTGGTACTCAAATGGTCAATGAATCGGCCGAGAAACTGCGCCCGGCTACCATTGCTGATATCGGCGGTATTCTGGACTTGATCCGGCCGCTGGAGCAGCAGGGTCTGTTAGTGCGGCGTTCACGCGAGCAGCTTGAGATGGAAATCGATTACTTTGTGCTGATTGAAAAAGAAGGCTTGGTGATCGGCTGCGCGGCTTTGTATCCTTTTGCCGATGAGCAGGTCGGCGAGTTTGCCTGTGTGGCGGTGCATCCGGATTACCGCGATGCTGACAGGGGCAGTGTTTTACTGAAGTACGTGATCCAGCGGGCTAAGCAGCAGCGTTATCATACCCTGTTTGCACTAACTACCCGCAGCATCCACTGGTTTTTGGAGCATGGCTTTGAGCTGGCCACGGTGGATGATTTACCGGCGCAAAAGAAGCAATTGTACAATTATCAGCGTAAATCCAAGGTGTTGGCTCTGGCTTTGAGCTAGCACAAGTCCGGCGTCTTGCTATCCTTATTTAGAGAACGAGTAAGGAGAACAAAGTGCGCTTATTGAAATGGTTGTTGTTGCTTGGCCTGGTGCTGGCTTTGATTCTGATGTGGCCGCGCAGTGAGATCCCGGCCAGCTTTTTTGAACCCCACCCGGTGCTGGCAGTGCCGCCAGAGCGCGAAGGCGAGCTGTTGCAAGTCGATGACTTTATTGGCCGCACGCCACGGCCATTGGATACCTACTCGTACCCTATCCCACTTGGTGAAGTGGGCCCATCGACGCCCCTTTTTTCCGGCCCCAAGCAATACCCCTTTTACTGTGCCTGGCATCAGATGGGCATCGAGCCGCCGCTGGTCGATAACGACCAGGGCTATGGCGTTGCTATTTATGCCGAAGATGGCGCGATGCAGGGGTATAGCCAGGACTGCCTGCATCCCAGCCGTCTGCTTTGGTTCAGGCTTAGCCAGGACGGAACTGTAGCGGCTTATCAGGGAGGGACGCTGGCGGATGGTGAGCTGTTGCTTCGGGCTGAACTTGGCACCATACAGCGCTATTTTTACCTGCTGGTGATGCCGGTACTGACCGATGAGTTTCCGCTGCGCACTGGCCAAAGCCAATGGAATCAGCAGCTGATTTACCAGTTCCATGGCGGGGTTGGCATCGGTTTTCGTCAGGGGGAGCTGCGCATTGAGCGCTTGCTGCGTAACCGGGCTGCCCAGCTGCGCCAGGGCTATGCCGTGGTCAGCAGCAGCGCCAACCGCACCAGCCACAGTTATCACTTTTTGCGGGCCGAAGAAGTGGCGCGCCAGCTAAAGCAGCATTTTATCAGCCTGTATGGCGAGCCGGAAATGACCATTGGTATTGGCGGCTCCGGTGGCGGTATTGCGCAATATCTGCTGGCACAAAATGCCCCTGGGTTGCTGGATGCGGCCATTGCCCAATACAGCTATCCGGATATGCTGAGCCAGGTGCTGTATGCGCTGGATTGCGATCTGCTGCACAACTACTACTACTTCCATGCCAGTGATAAAAGCGTGTGGCAAGACTGGCAGCAGCGGCAATTGGTGGAGGGGCTGAGCACAGTGCCGGATCAGCAGGTGCGCTTCCAGCGGGAAATCAGCGCCATCCAGTTGTTGTCTGGCATCAAACCCACTCCGATGGAGGGGGCGACCCAATGCATCAATGCCTGGTTCGGACTGTCGTCGGTGGTGCATAACCCAAACCAGGGCCGGTTGCGGCCTTTTGTTGCTCCAAAGCTGCTGCAAAGTTCGCACTGGAGTTACTGGGAAGATCTGGTGGATATCTATGGCCGTGACGAGCATGGCTTTGCCCATAGCTTGTGGGACAATGTTGGTGTGCCCTATGGTTTGTTGGCACTTCGAGCCGGTCAGCTTAGCCCTGAGCAGTTTATTGAGTTAAATGCCCGCATTGGCAGCTGGCTGCCGCAGCATCAGATGCAGCCCGAGCGGGCGCGTTTTCTGCCCATCTGGGATACGCCCATCTGGCTCAGTGCCTTTGGCCGGCACAATATGGCACCGCTGCAGATGACGGATGCTGGCATCAAGGTGGCACCACGTTATCGGGCAAACCGGGCAGCGATAGAGCGAGCTTATCGCTATGGTCAGCTGTTTACCGGCGAGCTGTCGATCCCGGTGCTGGATTTGCGCCACTACCTGGATCCGGTGCTGGATATGCATCATTTGCAGCCATCTTTTATGGCCCGTGAGCGGCTGGCGCAGCGAGGAAACGAAGCGTGGCAACGCATCTGGGTCAGTCATCCGGATTACACGCCGGAAAGCGAAGCCTTTGCGGCTGTGGTGGACTGGGTTCGTCGCGGTGAAGCACCGGCGTCGGCTTCGGATCGCTGTTTTGCAGCCGACGGCCAGGTGATTGTCAGTGGCGATGACGTCTGGCAGCCTCAAGGCCTTTGCCGGCAAAGCTACCCGGTGCTGAGCAACAGCCGGCAACAGGCTGGTGCACCGAGTCATGGCCTGCTGCTGCAATGCGCGCTGATGCCAATTGAGCAGGCACTGGCGCGCGGTGACTTTGGTGCCGTGGATATGACACCCTGGTTGAGGGAGCTTAGCCAGATATTCCCGGATGGCATGTGCGATTATCAGCAGCCGGATCTGGCCTATCCACCGGATTGGCGTTATTTCGAGGACTGAGCAGCAGCTTCGGCCGCGGACAACAGCACCAGATCGTCACGGTGAATCACTTCTTCACGTGGGCAATAACCGAGGGTGGCGGCGATTTGCTGGCTGTGCAGGCCTTTAATCCGGCCAAGCTCTGATGCCGGATACTGGCAAATGCCTTTGGCAAAAGGGGCTCCACTGCTGTCGCACAGCAGTACGGCATCGCCTTTATCAAACTGGCCGGTCACAGCACTGACCCCTTTGGCCAGCAAAGAAGCCCCCTGTTGCTGCAGCGCTTTCACTGCACCTGCGTCCAATTGGATCTGGCCCTGACTTTTTAAACCGTGCAGCAGCCAGTGTTTCTTGGCACTGAGCCGTTCCTGTTGGCGATGAAACAAGGTGCCAGCGGTTTTACCTTCCAACAGCGCTTCAAATACGGCGGCTTTTTGCCCGTTGACGATCAGCGTATCAATGCCCTGCTGCCCGGCTTTTTGCGCCGCCTGCAGCTTGGTCACCATGCCGCCGGTGCCAACATGATGATGGCTGCCACCAGCCATGGCGAACACCTCCGGCGTGATGCGCGCTACCTCGGCAATAAACTGCGCCTGGGGGTTGCTGCGTGGGTTGGCGCTGTACAAACCATCGATGTCCGAACAAATAATCAATACATCGGCATCCACAGCGGTCGCCACCAATGCCGCCAGGTTGTCGTTATCGCCCAGCTTCAGCTCGGCGGTGGCGACACTGTCGTTTTCATTGATGATAGGAAGTACCTGATGATCCAGCAGGGTGCGTAGGGTGTTTTCAATATTCAGGTAGCGGCGGCGGTTGTGAAAATCATCGTGGGTTAGCAGCAACTGGCCACAGTGACAATCAAGTAAGTTTTGCCACAGCTGCATCATCTGGTACTGGCCAACGGAAGCCATGGCCTGCTTGACCGGAATAGGCAAGGGTTGATGGGAAAAAGCAATGGCGCTGCGCCCGGCGGCGACACTGCCAGAGGACACCAACACCACTTCGACGCCTCTGGAGCGGCACTCACTGATAAAACGCGCCAGGGTCAGCAAATAGCGGGTAGAGCAACCTTTACCCTCTGGCGCGATTAAGGCGCTGCCTACTTTTAACACCAAACGACGCCAACCATGACCCAGCATACCAAGCACTCAGTGATTAGAAAGTGTTCTGATTATAATTTTGGATGGCCATATGTCTATGTATTTTCGTGAGCGAATGAAAAAATAGTTCAGCCATGATTCAGCTTGTGGGATTATGCTGTTCATTATACGTCAAAGGAGTTTATGCAGATGAAGTCAAAGCTTGTGATGATCGGTGTGCTGACTGGTAGTTTATCGCTGGGGGGGCTGGTTGGTTGTGCCAGCACGGACAATCAGAATACCACCCGGGGCGCCGCCATTGGCGCGGTAGCTGGTGCGATTGCCGGTAAAGCCACCGCCAATCGTAGCAACAAGCGCATGGTAATTGGTGCCGCTGTCGGTGCTTTGGCTGGTGCGGCTGTGGGTAGCTATATGGATAACCAGGAAAAAGCGCTACGCGAAGAGCTGAGCGGTACGGGTGTCAGGGTGCACCGTGAAGGCGATAACCTGCGGCTGGAAATTCCATCTCAGCTGACTTTTGCCATTAACCGGGCGGATATTCAACCCCAGCTGTATCCGGTGCTGAACGATATTGCCCGGGTGCTCAGCAACTACGACAAAACCATGCTGATTATCTCTGGTCACACCGATGATACTGGCCCGTACGATTTCAATATGCGTTTATCGCTGCAGCGGGCCGATAGCGTTAGCAGCTACCTGGCTGCCCAGGGTGTGTTGCCAATTCGGATGGAAACCCAGGGCTTTGGTCCGACCTACCCGATGGTGCCTAATACTTCGGAAGCCAACCGGGCGCTGAACCGCCGGGTGGAAATTCATATCGAGCCAGTGACTGAAAGCTGAGTGATGCACCCCCATAAAAAAACCTGCCGCGGCAGGTTTTTTTATGGGGGAAAAGTGCTTACTTTTGCCCGGCAAAGGCCTTCTGCACAAAGTTGGGCAGCGCCATCGCTGCTTTGTGAATGTCGACATTGTAGTAGTCGGTATCCAGATTGGCGGCAGCGGCATCGGCTTCACGGAAACCGGTAAAGGCTTCCCCTTTTCGGGCCAGGGTGCAGGTCCACCAGCCGGAGGGATAAATCATTTGTGGGAAGTTCAGCGTTTGCAGCGCGGCGAAGCCGGCATCCAGCATGGCCTGGCGCATATCCGTCAGCAACTGCAGGTGAATAAGGGGCGACTCGCTTTGTTGCACCAGAATACCGCCCGGGCGCAGCGCATTCAGGCAGCTTTGATAAAAAGCACGGTTAAACAAGCCTTCGCCTGGGCCAACCGGATCGGTTGAGTCCACAATCACCACATCAATCGACTCAGGCGCGGCTTCGCGCATAAATTTGATGCCATCATCAAACAAAATGGTCGCGCGTGGATCATGGTTCGAGGCACAGAGCTCCGGGAAGTACTTTTCCGCCATCCGGGTGACCTGCTCGTCGATATCAATTTGATGCACCGTTGCCACGCCTGGGTGCTTTAACACTTCACGCAGGGTGCCACAGTCGCCACCACCAATGATCACCACATTTTTCGGGCTGGGGTGGGTAAACAGCGCCGGGTGGCTCATCATTTCGTGGTAGAGGAAGTTCTCGCGCGTGCTGACCATGGTGCAGCCGTCGATTACCATCAACTTGCCAAAGTGGGTGGTGTCAAAAATTTCAATGTGCTGAAACGGCGACTGCACCTCGTCCAGTTTGGCGGTAATGGCCAGGCCAAAGGCACTGCCACTGGGTTCAAAGACTTCGGTAAACCATTGTTGTGTATCCAGACCAGACATCGTTGTCCCCTTTCTGAAAGCTTTGCATTGCATTTTAGGGCCGTTATTTTGCCTGTATTACGCCGTTCAGACAAATTTTTGATCGTATTTTGCTGCAACTGGTCGTGATAGGGCTTAAAATAGAGACATTGCCGCGAATTCTGTCTCATACAGCATTCGCTTTCTTTTTTCTGCTGCGATGACAGGATAAGGATCCACCATGATTGACTGGGGTACCGAAAAAGCACGTTCTATCTACAATGTCGCCACCTGGAGTGAAGGGTATTTTGATATTAGTCCCAAGGGTGAACTGGTGGCTTATCCTGATCAGGATCACAGCAAACCGGGTATTCATTTTCCTGAGCTGGTACAGCGATTCAAAGACGATGGCCTGACGTTGCCGGTGCTGGTGCGTTTTACCGACATTCTGCAGCACCGTATCGACTCTCTGATCACCGCTTTTGAAAAAGCCAAGCAGGAAAAAGAGTACCTGGGCCAGTACACAGCGGTCTATCCGATTAAGGTGAACCAGCAGTACTCGGTGGTGAAAAAACTGCTCAGCCATGACAGCGGCAATGTGGGTCTGGAAGCGGGCAGTAAGCCCGAGCTGATGGCCATTCTGGGTGTGTCGGATAAACCCCTCAGCATTGTCTGCAACGGCTACAAAGACAGTGAGTTCCTGCGGCTGGCCACCATTGGCCAGATGATGGGCCATAAGGTCTACATCGTGGTGGAAAAACTGTCGGAGCTAAAAACCCTGCTGCGTGAAATCGACCAGTTGGGGGCGGCACCGCACATTGGTATCCGTATCAAGCTGAACTCGATTGGCAAAGGCAAGTGGCAAAACACCGGCGGCGAGAAAGGCAAGTTTGGCCTCACCGCTACCCAGGTGCTGCAGGCCATTGAGGTGCTCAAAGAAGCGGGCAAGCTCGATTTGCTTCAGCTGGTGCACTTTCATATCGGCTCGCAAATCGCCAATATCCGTGATATCCACAATGCTATTCGCGAATGCGCCCGCCATTATGCTGAGCTGCGTACTTTAGGGGTGCCGATTGATACGGTAGATGTGGGTGGTGGCCTCGGGGTCGATTACGAAGGCTCGCGTTCGCGTTCGACCTGTTCGATGAACTACACCATGCACGAGTATGCCCGCAATGTGGTCAATGGTTTAAAAGAAGTCTGTGACGAATACGACTTGCCACATCCGAACATTATTTCCGAGTCTGGCCGCGCCATGACGGCACACCATGCGGTCTTGGTGACAGATGCGATTGATATTGAGCGGGCGCCGGGGCTGAAGTACCTGCCTGAGCCAGGCGAGGATGCCCCATCCGTGGTGCTGGGGCTGTGGGATGCCTACACCAATGTCACACCGCGCACAGCGGTGGAGGCTTACCATGATGCGGTGCATTATTTCAGCGATGCCCATACCCAGTATGTGCATGGCTTGCTGAACTTGCAGGACTGGTCCTTGCTGGAGCAAATTTACTTCGCCACCATCAACCGGGTGCGCGATAACCTGGATTTAAGTTCACGCTCACACCGGGCCATTCACGATGAGCTGAACGAAAAGCTGGCCGACAAGTTGTTCGTCAACTTTTCCCTGTTCCAGTCGATGCCGGATGCCTGGGGCATTGATCAGCTGTTTCCGGTGATGCCGCTGGAGCGGATGCATGAGCCACTGGATCATCGTTGCATCATCCAGGACATCACCTGCGACTCCGACGGCATGCTAAAAAGTTATGCCGATGGCAATGGCATCGAAAGCAGCCTGCCAATGCCAGTGTACAAGGAAGATGAGCAGTACCTGCTGGGTATGTTTATGGTGGGAGCTTACCAGGAAATTCTGGGTGATTTGCACAACCTGTTTGGTGATACCGACTCGGTGCATGTGGAGTTGACCGACGATGGTGGCTACCAGCTGACCAATGCCATCAAAGGCGATACGGTAGCCGATGTGCTGCGCTATGTGCACTTTGACGCCAATAAATTGATCCAGTCTTACAGCGATCAGCTGGAAACCCTGGCTATCCCGGCAGAGCGTCGTGCCGAGTTGTTAGAAGAGCTGAAGGCAGGTGTCAATGGATACACCTACTTTGAAGATTAAGGTACACTAAGCACTGATCGGATCTGTGCCGGTAGCGCGCTCCAAAGACTGGGGCGGTGCCGGCTTCAATCATAGGTGAGACCATGCTGTACTTCTTACCAAAGCCGGTACGTGGCGTGCTGGCTTTGTTGTTTTATGCACTGAATACCTTGTTCTGGTTTGTGCCTTTGCTGCTGCTGGCGTTGTTGAAGCTGCTGCCGGTAAAACGTTGGCAAGCCTGGCTGACCTATCTGCTGGATGCCATTGCTGTCGCCTGGATCAGCATGAACAATGTTACCACCCGCCTATTTACCCGTATTCGCTGGCAGGTGGAAGGGCTGAATGCGCTGTCGCGCAAAGACTGGTATCTGCTGCTGGCTAACCATCAGTCCTGGGCTGATATCCTGGTGCTGCAATACCTGTTTAACCATCGTATTCCCTTTATCAAATTTTTTCTGAAAAAAGAGCTGCTGTACGTGCCCTTTATGGGGCTGGCCTGGTGGGCGCTGGATTTTCCCTTTATGAAGCGCTACAGCAAAGCCGAGCTGGCTAAAAAACCGCACTTGCAGGGCAAGGACATCGAAACCACCCGCAAAGCCTGTGAAAAATTCCGTTTTAAGCCTTCAACCGTGATGAATTTTGTGGAAGGCACCCGTTTTACCCAAATGAAACACGATAAGCAGCAATCACCCTACCGGCATTTGCTAAAACCAAAAGCCGGTGGTGTGGCTTTTGTGCTTGGGGCTATGGGCCAGCAGCTGCATAAAATTCTTGATGTCACCATTCACTACCCGGAGCGGATCCCGACTTTCTGGGATTATATTTCCGGCGCTGTTCATGCTATAAACGTCAAAGTACGGGTATTGCCTATTACCGATCAGCTGCTCGGAGACTATCAGGATCCGGCTTTTCGGGCTTCGTTCCAGCAGTGGGTGAATGAGCTCTGGCAGTACAAAGATCAACAATTGCAGCAGATGGCTGCAGATCAGGAGTCCTGAGCCATGTCGACCTTACCAGCCTGGGTATTGGCCCCCATTAGTTTTGCCTTGTTTGCTCTGAACCTGGCGTTCTGGGGATTCATTGTGCTGGTACTGAGTTTGCTGCGTTTATTGCCGGTGCCTTCTTGGCAGCGCTTTTGCAGCAGGGCGGTGCATGGTTGTTACCATCAGTGGATTGGCATCAATGCCTTTTTTATTAAGCTGGTGAATAATCTGGATTGGCAGGAACAGCTGCCGGCGGAAGGATTGAGCCGTGAGCAGTGGTACCTGATGATTGCTAATCATCAAAGCTGGCTGGATGTGGTCTTGCTGATGCAATTTACCCATGGTCGGATGCCGCTGCCGAAGTTTTTCTTAAAAGAAGAGCTGCGTTGGGTACCTTTTATCGGCATCGGTGCCTGGGCACTGGATATGCCTTTTATGAAGCGTTACAGCCAGGCCTACTTAGCCAAACACCCGGAGCTCAAAGGTCAGGATATCGAGAGCACCAAGCGCAGCTGTGAGAAATTCCGTCATCAGCCGACCACCATCATCAATTTTGTCGAAGGCACCCGCTGCAGCAAAGCCAAGCAACAGCAAAAGCAAAGTCCTTTTACCCATTTGTTGCCGCCCAAGGCGGGTGGTATTGCCTTTACCCTGGCCAGCATGGGTGAGCAGTTCAATGCCATCCTGGATGTGACCATCATTTATCCGGATAATCCCAAACATATCGTACTTGCCATGCTATCGGGCAAATTAAAGCGGGTAGTGGTGCAGGTGGATCGCTTGCCAGTCACCGACGCGATGATTGGGGATTACTTTGGTGATGCTATTTTTCGTCAGCAGTTCCAGCAGTGGCTCAATGAGCGCTGGCAGCGTAAAGACCAACTGATCACCGACTTTCACCGCTCTGGCCAACGCTTAACTTCTCTGGCTGAGTCGCGCGCCGGCTCCGGTTAGCGCTGGATGCGCTCTGCCCGCAGCATCAGGTTGCGTGGTGTCAGAACCCTGTCACAAAAAGTGCCCACTTCGACCTGGTAGCCTTGTTGCTCTAAGAACAAGGCTCGGTCGAACAGCAGCCAAAGCTCCAGTGGGCGCTGAAACAAATGCCGTATCAACTCGATGCGCCGCACTAAGCGTGCATGTGTCCGGCCTTGTGCCAGATAAGTATCCAGTTTCAGCCCGGCTGGCAGTTCCAATTGCTGTTGCCCGGCAGCCCACTCAGCAAACTGGCGAAACTCGGTGCTGAAAATCTGTTTGCTGACCGACGCCAGTGGTTGGTAGCTCGCATCACCGGTTAGTTCCGTCCGTACTGCCTGCCAGGCCAGCCGCCACTCGACTTCGGTTTGTCTGAGCCTCTCGATGCGGGCCCCGGCTGTGACCTGGCTTTGCACCGCCAGCTTTAAATCGTGCTGGCTGAGTGCTAAATCATGCTGCTGCGCGAGTTGACTGAGCGGTGGATACTGCGGCTCTGGGATCAGGTGGTAACAACAGGGCACCAGTTGCAGCTGCTGACAGCCCTGCTGACTGGCAGAGCGAAGCAGCTGCAGATGCAGTTCGCCACAAGCATGCAGAGCCAGTACCTGTTGTTCCGGCTTTAGTACCGCCAGGCCTTCTGCTGAAAGCGCATCAGCCTTTACAAAGCGCTGGGGCAACTGGTGTTTTTCTGCCAGCGCTGCACCTTGCTGGCACAAAGCATCCTGCCATTCCAGGCTCAGTACCTGGCGCTGTTGGCCGTAAGCCAGCATCCGGCCTAAATGCCCTTTGCCGGCACACCACTCCAGCACCGGGGCTGCACTGTCAGGGATCTGGGTGCAAAACTGCTGGATTTGCTCCACTTTACGCCCGGGAATCCCATTGCTGAGCCAAAAAGGCAGCTCTGGCTCTGGCCGCAGAGGGGTGAAAGCTGGCAATTCCGGTAACTCTGCCAACTCTGGAAAACAATCGATAAACCAGGCTTGCCGTGCGGTTGGATCCTTGTCGAGCTCGGCGATGGCGTGATCCGAAAGTATCTTCAGCCTTTCTTGTAAATGGGTGTTTTGCCAGGGAAGTTCGCCACAGGCAAAAGGCATCAGCTGCCAGTAAGGCTGGTAGCGGCTGAGCAGCTGATGTAATTGCATAAAGTCAGCCTGGTGCGACATCGGTTGCTCCTGAGAGGTCTGAATGGTTTTTTGCCTGGACGAAAGAACTGCATTATAGTGGGCTTAAGCTGTAGCTCAACAGGAATTCCCTGACATGACCGAACTGGTTCGAATTCTTCATGTAGAAGATGACCCCTCCATTCAGCAAATTGCCAAAATCGCCCTGGAGGCCGTAGGTGGTTTTGAAGTATGCAGCTGCCATGGCGGTCAGCAGGCGCTGGAACAGTTTGCCGACTTTAACCCTCAGTTGGTATTACTGGATGTGATGATGCCTGGCATGGATGGGCCTGAGACCCTGCGACAACTGCAACAACGTTTTGATCTTAGCACCATACCCGTGGTATTCATGACTGCCAAGGTGCAAAGCCATGAAGTCCAATCGTACAAAGACTTAGGTGCGATCGACGTGGTAGTGAAACCTTTTGACCCCATGACACTGTCAGAGCGCATCCGCCAGATCTGGCAGCAAACCATGCTGCCAGCCAATGAGTCATGAACCCTGAGTCAATACAGCAAACTGTAAAGCTTTCGCCGATACTGACTGGCGGCTGGATCGCCTTTGGGCAGCGCCGCCAGGATATCCAGATAGAGCTTTTTGCTTTCCGAAAAGTTTAAATCCTGCTGCAAAATGCCGTACAGCAACTCCAGTGCCTCAGCAGAGCGTTTTACCTGCTGGTACTGAACGGCCAACTGTTCTTTTAACTGCATATCATCCGGTGTGCTGGCCAGAGCTGTTTCCAAAGCCTGAATTTCCGGGGTGTCGGCAGCTTCTTTGGCCAGTGTTAGCTTGGACTGGACGGCCTTAAAGTCAGCATTCTGATCCTGCAGCAGCACGGTTGCCAGCAGGGCTTCTGCTTGCTCCAGCTGGCCCAGCTCTACCGCGCAGTCGGCCAGTAACAGCTTGATATCCACCCGCTCAGGTGCCAGTTGCAAGGCTTCACTGAGTAGTGGAAAGGCGTCTTGATGCTTGGCCTCACTCAACAAAGCCAGAGCTTGCTGCAACAGCTCGTCTTCCGCTTTGGGCAGGTAGGCCGCCAGTTTGTCGTCCAGTGCCTTGTCGTCCAACGGGCCGGCAAAACCATCGATCGGCTGTCCATCTTTGATGATTAATGTGGTAGGCAGGGCCTGAATGCCAAACTGCATCGCCATTTGCTGCTGTTCATCGCAATTGACCCGGGCCAGTAACAGCTGCCCCTGGGCTTTAGCAATGCGCTGACTTAATTGTTGATCCAGTTGCAGCGATTCCTGGCTTTGCGCCGACCAGAATAAAAATACCACTGGTTGTTGCTGAGAGGCGGCCAGTAGTTCACGCACATTGTCCATACTGACATCAAAAATCGGGCTGGAAGACACGGTTGTTCCTTGTTAACGAGCAATGGTTATACTATGAGGACAGCCCTGTTGTTTTGCAAGGCATGGCAAGGCAACGAGGCCATGAAAAAACCAGCAAAAGGCATCGACATCGGGCCAGTGATCACGTACATTAGAGCCATACAGACGGCTTAAAACAGTACAAACAGCCGCAGCCGCCAACGAAGCGGCACCTCCAACCAGCCACGTTCAATAACAGCTTTGCCATCACAGGCAAGGTTAGACTCAATCGCCTGCTGCATGCAGGTCGTTTTGCTTTGCATTACACAGAACCAAAAGAGAATGAAGCGATGACAAGCCAGAATACCAAACCTGAGATGCTGTCTGGCGCCGCCATGGTAATCCGAGCCCTGGCCGATGAAGGGGTAGAGTACCTGTATGGCTACCCGGGTGGCGCTGTCCTGCATATTTACGATGCGCTGTTTCAGCAAAGCAAAGTCAAGCATGTGCTGGTGCGCCATGAACAGGCTGCCACCCATATGGCCGATGCCTATGCCCGTGCCAGTGGCAAGGCTGGCGTGGTGCTGGTTACCTCTGGCCCCGGTGCGACCAATGCGGTGACAGGCATTGCCACCGCCTACATGGATTCGATCCCAATGGTAGTGCTGACCGGTCAGGTGATGAGCCACCTGATTGGTGAAGATGCTTTTCAGGAAACCGACATGCTCGGTATTTCCCGACCCATTGTGAAACACAACATGTCGGTACGCCGGCCAGAAGATATCCCCTACCTGATCAAAAAAGCCTTTTACATCGCGCAAAGTGGCCGGCCAGGCCCAGTGGTGCTGGATATTCCGAAAGACATGACGATGCCCAATGAGCGCTACCCGTACCAGTATCCGGAGTCGATTAAGCTGCGTTCTTACAACCCGACCGCCGCTGGTCACCCTGGGCAAATTAAAAAAGCGGTCACTGCTTTATTAAAAGCCAAGCGACCGGTGATTTATGCAGGTGGCGGCGTCATTATGGGCCAGGCAGCCGAAGAACTGACTGAGCTGGCCCGCAAGCTGAACTACCCGGTGACCAATACCCTGATGGGCCTTGGTGCTTACCCTGCCGCCGATCGGCAGTTTGTTGGCATGCTGGGTATGCACGGTAGTTACGAAGCCAATATGACCATGCACCATGCCGATGTGATTTTGGCGGTCGGCGCCCGCTTTGATGACAGGGTCACCAACAACACTAAAAAATTCTGCCCGGAAGCCACCATCATCCATATTGATATCGATCCGGCCAGCATTTCCAAAACCATCAATGCCCATATTCCGATTGTTGGTCTGGTGAAGCCGGTGCTGTCAGCCATGCTGGCGCAACTGGAGCAAAAGAAAGCCCAGCCGGACGTGCAGGCTCTGGCGACCTGGTGGCAACAAATTGATGAGTGGCGCGCCGTGCATGGAGGGCATTACGACAGCGATACGCCGGTGTTAAAGCCCCAGGCGGTGATTGAGGCGGTCAGCCGCATCACTCAAGGTGAAGCTTATGTCACCAGCGATGTGGGGCAGCACCAGATGTTTGCTGCCCAGTATTACAAGTTTAACAAACCAAACCGCTGGATCAACTCCGGCGGCCTGGGCACCATGGGCTTTGGCTTACCAGCCGCCATGGGCGTGAAGCTGAATTACCCCGATGCCGATGTGGTTTGTGTCACCGGTGAAGGCTCGATTCAGATGAATATTCAGGAATTGTCCACCTGCAAGCAGTACGGCCTCGGTGTGAAAATCATCAACCTGAACAACGGTTACCTGGGTATGGTGAAGCAGTGGCAGGACATGAACTACGAGTCGCGTTATGCCAGCTCGTACATGGACTCGTTGCCGGACTTTGTCAAACTGGCTGAAGCTTACGGTCATGTCGGCATTCGGGTCACCAAACCGGAAGAGCTGCAGCCGGCGCTGGAGCGGGCCTTTGCCAGCAAGGATCAACTGGTGTTTTTAGACATTCATGTCGATCCAAAGGAGCATGTGTATCCAATGCAGGTTCCCGGTGGTGCCATCAATGAGATGTTCTTAAGCAAAACAAAGAGGACTTAATCATGCGTCATATTATTTCTGTTTTGCTGGAAAACGAGCCGGGCTCATTGGCGCGTGTGGTAGGCCTGTTTGCGCAGCGTGGTTACAACATCGACTCGCTGACGGTAGCACCGACTGAGGATGCTACCATGTCGCGGCTAACGCTGGTGACCCATGGCAACGATCAGGTGATCGAGCAAATCACCAAGCAGCTGCATAAGCTGATTGAGGTGGTGAAGTTACAGGACTTAAGCGAAAGCGCCCATGTCGAGCGCGAGCTGATGCTGATCAAGGTCAAAGCCACCAGCAATGAGCAGCGCGATGAAGTTAAACGCTGTGCCGATATCTTTCGCGGTCAAATCATCGATGTCACTGCGAAAACCTTCACCATTCAGGTGGTCGGCACTTCGGACAAGCTGGATGCTTTTATTGAGGCGCTTAAAGGCTCAGCCATTATCGAAGTGGTCCGCTCCGGTGTTTCCGGCATTGCTCGCGGTGAGAAAACCCTGGCGCTCTAACCTGATTTTGGCTAGGGCACCGTGTGTTCTAGCCAAGCAGCTTGCCATACCACAGCAAAAATAGTAGCGCAAAACCTATCAGATACAGCAAACCGAGTCGGCTCCACCAGACCAACAGGGTTGATAGTGGCTGGTTCGAGTGATGGCGCATCAGCCGGTAATTAAGCCAGGCAAAGACAGGCGTGGTTAAAAAGGCCAGGGTCATGGCAAAGGTCAGCATGGGGCCAAGCGCTGAGCGGAAAAACAGAATCACAGCCATGCCCGCTAAAGCCTGGGCCAACAGCCAGCCCTGGTAGCTACGCCTTTGGCCGCGCGGATGCCAGCCAAGCAAGGTGAAGGATTCATTCAGGCTTCTGGCGTAGCCATCCAGTACCGTGATGGTGGTGCCAAACATGCATAAAAAGGCGATGGCGGCGACCAGCGGCCGCGACCAGTCACCGATGGTGCTGCCGTACATGCCAATCAGTTGCTGAGCAAATGCAGCACCTGCCAGCGCAATCGGCTGATCGCTGCCGTATTGTACCAGAGCTCCCAATGAAACAAACACCAGTGCCAGGCCTGCGGTCAGCCAGTAGCCCAGGTTAAAGTCAAACAAACCTTGCTGGCGGCTGATGGGCTGCTGGCGCTGCTTGGCGGTCAGCCAGAGCGAGCTGATGGCAGAAATCTCTATCGGGGCCGGCATCCAGCCCATCAGTGCCACTAAAAAACCGAGCATCGCCAGCTGCCAGGGGCTTGGTCCCTGATAATCGGCTGGCGCCATGGCACCATTCATCGCCGCAATCACCGCAGCACTGATGGTGGCCAGGGTGAGCAGCACCATAATGATCTTGGCTACTTTATCCAGCGCCCGGTAATGACCGAGCAATAAAATCAGCAGACAGACGGTCAGAATCAGCCAGCACAACAGGGTAACCGACAGCTGCCAGGGCAGCGCATAGTGCAGCAAGCTGGCGGTTAACAGTAGCACACCGGCGGTATTGACCACGGCGGCAATCAGGTTCAGGACGATAAAGCTGTAAAAGTAGCCGCGGCCTTTGCGCTGATAGCCCTGCAGCAGGCTCTCGCCCTGCTCCAGGGTGTATTGCACGCCAAAGCGGAAAAATGGGTACTTCAGTACATTGACCAGCAAAATCAGCCCCAATAACTGCCAGCCAAAGAGTGCGCCAGCCTGGGTAGAAGCCACCAGATGCGAGCCGCCAATGGCAGCGGTAGCCATCAGCAAGCCGGGGCCAAGAGCGGACATTTTGTGTTTGAGTGTCAAGAGCATAGCGCAGCAGTGATCTGATTTTTAAAGAAAACATCTTAGCAGTAAACCGGGCTCTTCGTCAGTGGCATTTTCCAATCTTTCTGGCCTGACAAGGACGGTCGGATCCGTCATACTAAGGTCACTCAATCGAATCTAGGATCCCCCGATGGACGATGCTCAGCTTGATCAAGGCCTGTTGTTTGAAGTGATTGAAAACCAATTGGCCGACCGTTACCCGAAAGAAACCACTGAAACCCTGATGCGATTGCAACTGACCGGCCATAGCCGCGAAGAAGCGATTGAACTGATGGCGTGCGCCCTAGCACCGGAAATGGAGGCGGTGATAGAGCGCAAAGAAGCCTTTAATTTGCAGCGTTATTGCCAGCATCTGGCGTTGTTGCCTGATACCCCCTGGTTAGAGTAACTTTCGCAAACAAATAAATCCTAATCATGATGAGCAAATTCGCCAATCTTTGGTGAATTTGCTTATTTAATGAAATCGCCCAACTCCAGCACCAATGTAACCAACTAATAAATAATAACTTTATTTATGGCCCAAACTTTGCTGATTAAAAGATGGGATCAACGCAACGAACATGAGGATTTTATTATGTGGAAAGCAGGAATCGCCGTGTTGGCACTTAGCTCTGGTTTGGCACTGGCGAATGAACGCTGTGCCTACAGTGTGGAGCGGACACTTAATTTGTCGGACGTACAGCGCTTGCAACTGACCATGGCCTCCGATCAGCTGAAGCTGACAGGTGGCAATAGTCATGAAGTGACCGTGCATGCCCGGTTGTGCGCTTCATCGCAAAAACGTCTGGATGAATTGCAGCTGGCAAGCCGGCAGCAGGGCCAGTCTACGCAATTGCAGTTGTTGCCTGAGCGGCGCTCCAATCAGTTTGGCTCAGGGCTCTTTGGGCGGGGAGGCAACTATGGTTGGTTCGATTTAACGTTGCAGGTGCCTGCGTCCATGCTGCTGGATCTGACGGTCAGCTCTGGTTCGGCCAGTATTGAAAATATTGCCGGTTTAGATTTGGTAGTAAGCTCTGGCCGGGTGCAGGCCAGCAAGGTAGCCGGCCCGGTCAGCAGCACGGTTTCCAGTGGTCAACTCACTTTGGCTGAGGCTGGCCCGGTGCAGTTAAATGCGCTGTCGTCTGGCCAGGTCACGTTGCGCCAGGTCGGTGCCGTGCAGGCCAGCAGTGTCAGCTCGGGACAGCTTAGTATTGAAAGTGCAGCCGGTGATGTCACGCTCAACAGCCTAAGCTCAGGCCAGATCCGGGCCAGTGATGTGCAGGGCTCGGTCAGAGTAGACCGCATTAGCTCCGGCTCAGCCCGGATCAGTGATGTGACCGGCAATGCAGCCTTTGGCTCCATCGGCTCCGGCAGCATCCGTGCCGAGCGCATTGGCGGGGACTTGAGCCTGGAGCGCAAAGGTAGCGGCTCAGTACGGCATCAGGAAGTGCGTGGTCAGGTGCGCTTGCCATCGCGCTAAATTGACATCAGACTGGGCGGTACCAAGCTGCCTGGTCTGGCTATTTTTTTCAGCTTTATCCATACTTAGGTTCCGATTTTTTATTTGGCATGGCTATGGTCCGATGGCTGTTGGCTCTGGTGATGATAAGCGCCACTTCACTGCAGGCAGAACCCTGCTTGCTCAAGGTGCAGGCACAGCATTTTCCTCCGCGTTTTATTAAGTTGGAATCGGCCACCGGCGAGGTGGAGTGGCAAGGCTTCAATGCGGAGTTGTATCAGCAGCTGGCTGAGCGGATGGGCTGTCAGCTGGAGCTGTTGGAAATCCCCTTTGGCCGGGCCATGCAACTGTTGGCAGAGGGTGAGCTTGGCATGATGAGCAATGTGTCGAAAAATGCAGAGCGCGCTGAGTTTGCTCACTTTATCGGTCCGGTCAGCACCGAGCGTACTATGGTAGTTGGGTCGAGCTCATTGCTTGGTCAGGTGAGTAATCTGCAACAATTGGCGGAGGTGGATGGGCATATCGGCCTGATGCAGGGGGTGTTTTACGGTCAGGAATTTGCCAATGAGCTGGCGCAGAATACACATCTGCAAGAACGCCTTGCTTATGTTGGTACCAGCCAGCAAAAGCTGGATTTACTGCTACGTGGCCGGATACAACTGACCTTTGAAGACAGTCTGACGCTGCAACAGCTGTATCAACAGCAGGTGTTGGATCAGCAGGAGCTGGTTGCGCTTTTTACCTTGCATGAAAGTCCGGTTTACCTGGCCGTGAGCAAAGCAGCCTTTGATAAAGAGCGTTTGCACCAGCTGCAACTGGCCTGGCAGCAACTGGTAGCCGATGGCGTTCTATCCGGCTTGCAACAACGTTACTTTTCAGTTGTGGAACCGCCTTAATTTCTCTGAGATCAGCAAGACGATCATGCCCGCCATTCACTCTGATTTCCCCAAAATAGTGCAAATATTTCGTTAATTTACCTCTGCATACGTATTCATCTTGTTTACCTGCACCAGCTTGGCCATAACAGTAAGGCTTTGTGCAAGTTTTAAGCGCAGAGATCGCAAGGCCTGTTTAGTACAGCTGGTGGCGTTTGGAGACGCAGGGGGTAACAACAAGGACAAAGTCGTAGGACGGCAAGGCATGAAGCCGGGTAGTACAACTACAGGCCGGAAATAAAACCATTTATTTTCAGGTAGAATCATGCAAAACACAGCGAAAAACTCCATCTGGCAGAGGGTGCGCCACAGCGCCATTGCCTTATCCGCTCTCAGCTTATCCTTTGGCCTGCAGGCCAGCGAGTTACCACAAATTCCACCACAGCAGGTGAACAACACCATGTACCAGGCATTTTATTGGGATGCCTACCCTGGCCTTTGGGCCAATTTACCGGCCATAGCGGCCCCTTTGGCCGAGCGTGGCATTACCTCGATGTGGTTGCCGCCCGCCGCCAAAGGCATGAATGGTACTTTCAGTGTCGGTTACGATGTATACGATTTCTGGGATCTGGGCGAGTTTAACCAAAAAGGCACCACCGCCACCCGTTACGGTACTCGTCAGCAGCTGCAACAAGCACTGAGTGCTCTGGACCAACTGGGTATTCAGGCCTATTTTGATGTGGTGTTTAACCACCGCATGGGCGCCGATGCCCAGGAGAATATTCCTGGCTTTGGCCTGGCCTGGACCGAGTATCATCTGCAAGGTCGTCAGGCGCATTATACCCAGCAAAACTGGGGCTACTTGTGGCACGACTTTGACTGGAACTGGACCGCGTTTAATGGCTCCGACAATCAGCTCTACCCCGGCAAATGGTGGGGCAATACCTTCCACTTCCCTTATTTGATGGGTGAGGATGTCGATTACAACCGCTTTGAAGTGCAGCAGGAAATGAAAGCCTGGGGCGAGTGGATCATCAACAGCGTTGGCTTTAGCGGCTTTCGGATGGACGCCATCGCACACGTGGATACCGATTTTACCCGTGACTGGATCAATCACGTACAGTGGGCCACCAGCGAGGATGTATTCTTTGTCGCAGAAGCCTGGGTCAGTGATATCAACGGCTATCTGGATGCAGTCAATACGCCGCATTTGCGCGCTTTTGATTTCAATTTGCGCGAAGACTTTGTTGCTTTAAGCAGTGGTGGCAAAGACATGCGCTGGTGGGGTGGTCTGGTTAATAGCCAGCACCGTGATCGGGCGGTCACTTTTGTCGATAACCACGATACCAGCCGGGCCGGCAACCCTTATGGCATGCCGCAGGTGATCAACTACAAGAACCAGGCCTACGCTTATATGCTGCTGCGTGAGCATGGGGTGCCGACTGTGTTTGCCCGCGATTACGACGAATTTGGCATGGCGCCAACGCTGGATAAATTGATTGAGGCGCGCCGCTACTTTGCCTATGGTCCTGGCCATGAGTACTCCGGCAATACCGAGGCCGTCTACGCCTATGTGCGCGAAGGGCTTAGCACTGTGCCGGGTACCGGTCTGGTGATGCTGATATCGGGTCGAAACTGGGGTGGTCAGCAGTCGTTCACCATCAACAGCCACCAGCCGAATACCACCTTTTACGATTATACCGGCAATGTTAGCGGCACGGTGACCACCAATGCGCAGGGCTATGGCAGCTTCCCGGTCACTATGACGGAAAGTACCGGTTGGTCAGTCTGGGTACCACAATCCAATGGTGGCACTCAGCCGGGATCCATTACCCTGCGGATGACCAAGGATGTTGGCTATGGCTTTTCGTTGTTCTTCACCGGCAGCAGTGCGGAACTGACCAACTGGGGCGGCGGTATTGAAGGCACCTGGACATCCGGTAATGTCTGGGAAGTGACCATCCCGGATCCGGGCAACTTTGAATGGAAAACCCGTAAAGGCCCAACCGGTGGCAGTGGTCAGGACTGGGAAAGTGGCAGCAACCACAATCAGACCAATTTGCACCCCAGTTTTAATGGTGGGTTTTAACAAAGCTATATAGTAAAACAACAAGGGCGTAATCGTTGGAATTACGCCCTTTTCGCTGGTAGGACCCTTTGCCCTTTTTCGCCTTTACCACCCTGGTTTGAAATACTTTGCTGGTGACTAAGGCTTTCATCGCATTATCGCGGATTTCCCCGCGGCCATGCTCGGTTGTTGCTGGTTTACTCATGTTATGGCTCCTGTGTGAAAATCGCGCAAAGTGTAGCTGAGGCTCCAGGCCTGAGCAAGCATCATACGTGTACTTACAGTGCAGCAATGTATAGTAAAAAGCTGCTTAGTCCATACTAGTCGTGGTAAGTAGCCGCAACGTCCAAACAGAGTTCTTTACTTTAATCTCTGTCGCCAGACCAAAGTAAAGTTTGTTTTTTCCAGATGATTGTCATAGCTTTAGATTTAGTGTGTCGATTCATGGTGCTATAGGTTTTTATTTGCAAGTAAACCAAGGGGGTATTCGTTGCTCGAAGTAATCGAGATCCAGACTAAAGCAGCACAAGGTCGAACCGAACCCTATTTGTGTCGTTTGTCCGATAACCAACTCTATTATATCAAAGGGCCACAAGCAGGTCCCCGGGGATTAATCAATGAAGCTGTTTGCGCCTGGCTAGGACAAAAGCTGCAGCTGAATATACCCGATTTCTGTTGCGCTTACCTACCACCAGATATTTTGAAATACGATGCGCAAGCGCGACGTGTGCTGGGTGATGGAGACACCGTTGTCTTTGGTTCCCGGCTCATTCCTGATCTAATAGAAATAACATACTCAAATGCCTTGAAACTTCCTGCTCAATTTGCCCGCGACTTATTCTTATTTGATTATTGGATAAAAAATGAAGATCGCACCATGACAGAGCATAGTGGTAATCCGAACTTATTTTACCGAGCAGGCTCAGATAACTATGTAGTGCTTGATCACAACCTTGCCTTTGATGAGGACTATAATTTCGGTAGAAACGCATACTTACACCCCGGTTATAAAGTATGGCTGAGCAGCCAGCGGGATGTGTTGTGGCAGGACCACTACAGTGCAAAGCTGACCATTGCTTTGCAAGGCTTTGAACAGTATGCTGCAACCTTACCAGCCACATGGCTTGATGATGAGGCCGACTATTTGCAACAGATACGAAGGACTTTGTTGCAGTATAATGATGATGAGTTTTGGGAGGTGCTGATATGAAAACGCTGTATCAGTATGCAATAGTACGATTTATGCCACATGCAGAGACAGGCGAATTCGCTAATGTCGGCATCGTGCTGTGCGCTCCAGAACTTGGCTTAATTGATTTTCGCTTGGCCCCCACTCGCTTTGCCAGAGTGACGGACTTTTTTGAAGACCTGAATGGTAAGTTGTATAAAGCCACCTTGCAAACAGTGGAAGAAGAGCTGCAGCGCCTAAATGCATATGCTGGTAAACTGGCGGCAAAAGATCT
This sequence comes from Alkalimonas cellulosilytica, assembly GCF_036325985.1. NCBI lineage: Bacteria > Pseudomonadati > Pseudomonadota > Gammaproteobacteria > Alkalimonas > Alkalimonas cellulosilytica. The sequence continues at coordinate 107,313 of NZ_JAUHLI010000010.1, read as the reverse complement.
CGCAATGCACATGCAGGAAGTGGTTCGGCCAAGAGAAACATTAGTCCGTTACTCTGAACTACGTACGCTGTACCTTGAAAAAAAACCGGAAGCTGTGCTCAATCAATTGTTTGAGCAACTGGTCCATCGCACCTTCCTGACAGAAGAGTATCAGGAAAATCTGATGGTTAAGGTGATTCGCCAGCAACTCCGCGATGAAAAGCTTACGCACTTTAAGCAGCAAAAGCTTCAGGATAACTTAATAGAGGTGACATTGCCGCTGGTAGCCAAAACAAATGACCTATTTGTTATAAGGCCTTTAGCTTTCCGGCAGAGAACGGCTACCAGGGTGCTTGACCATGCTGAACATTGGCTTGGCCGTTTCCGTCGATTGATAAACCACCAAGTACTGCAAAAGCAGAATATACTGTTGCCTTTACAGGGACCTGTTAGTACAGATAACAAACTTCAAGCTGCATTCAAAGAAGTTGAACAAGAGCTGACTATTTTTGGAGTGCAAACTCTGGAATATCAGGATAAAGCAGGCATTAGTCAGTTTGCCAGGCAAGCGCTTCAGACCAATGGGTTTAAGTTGCAATAGCGGTGTACCACGGCAACTCTCAGAGTGTCAGTTAGTCTGAACTTCATTAAGTCTAGCAACGAAAAGGGCGTAATCAATTGAATTACACCCTATTTCATGGGAAGCAGCTAGCTCTTTTACCCTGCCGTTAAAAACGTCCGGTAGCTTTGATTATCACTGACCAGCCGGTACTCATAGCCCAGGGTGTTTAAATGCTCGGCGATGTCATGGTGTTCCGCTACTTCAAAGCCTGCCAGCACATCGCCGGTGGCGGCGCCGTGATTGCGGTAGTGAAACAGCGTGATGTTTTGGTGCTCGCCCAGCGTATTCAGGAAATTCATCAACGCGCCCGGGTACTCCGGGAAGCTGAACTGATACACCTGCTCGGTCAACGGTCGTGGAGGTAGGCCGCCGACCATATGACGCACATGCAATTTGGCCAGCTCATCGTCGGATAAATCCAGAAAGTCGTAACCGGCATCCTGCAGTGCCTGCTTGACGGTATTGAGCTCCTGCACCCCATGCCGTAATTTGATGCCGACAAAAATATGGGCCTTGTGATCGCTGGCGTAGCGGTAGTTAAACTCGGTGATGGCCCGCCCGCCCAAAGTCTGGCAAAAGCGGCGGAAGCTGCCGGTCTGCTCCGGGATGGTCACAGCCAGCACGGCTTCTTTTTTCTCACCCAGCTCGCAGCGCTCAGAGACATAGCGCAGAGTATCGAAATTCAGGTTGGCGCCGCTTAATACCGCCGCCAGTTGCTGATTGGGCGCGGTAGCGGCCTGCTGGCTGAATTTCTTTAACCCCGCCAGTGCGAGCGCACCGGCAGGTTCGGCCACTGCCCGCAAATCATCGAAAATATCTTTAATGGCAGCGCAGATTTCATCACTGCTGACAGTAATTACATCATCGCAATAATGCTGCGCCAGCCTGAAGTTTTCGCTGCCAATGCGCTTGACCGCTACCCCATCGGCAAAAAGGCCAACCCGCTCCAGCGTCACCGGCGCACCGGCTTTTAGCGCTGCCTGCAAACAGTTGGCATCGTCCGGCTCGACCCCGATCACTTTGACATGCGGTAGCACCGCTTTGATGTAGACCGCCATGCCAGCCAGCAAACCGCCGCCACCGACCGGAATAAAAACCGCATCCAGCTGATTGTGCTGGGTCAGCAGTTCTTTGGCGACCGTGCCCTGACCGGCAATGACATCGGGATCGTCAAAAGGGGGAATGTAGCTGGCCCCTTCGGTTTCGGCCAGCTCCATGGCAAAGCGGTTGGCCTCATCAAAGCCGGTGCCGTGTTGCACTACTTTGCCGCCCAATGCTTTGACCGCCGCCACTTTGATTTCCGGCGTGGTGATTGGCATCACGATGGTGGCCTGCAGGCCCAGCTTGCTGGCCGACAGCGCCACCCCCTGGGCATGATTGCCGGCTGAGGCACAGACTACCCTTGCATCCGGGCTCTGCTGTTTCACTTTGTGCAGCTTGTGAAAGGCCCCACGCAGTTTGAAGGAATAGACCGGCTGTTTGTCTTCGCGCTTTAACCACACCTGTTGCCCCAGCCGCTGGCTTAGCTTGGCCATCGGCTGGGTCGGGGTTTCCACCGCCGCCTGATACACCGGCGACAGCAAAATCTCGCGCAGATACTGCTGCATCACATCGGTATCTGTCGGGGCGGGTTGTGCTGTTGCCAGGTTATTCATTGCTACTCCGTTGACTTAATAACTGCTAACTACTTTTTGACTGTTTTTCTCGCCGCTGCATCCAGGTCTCGAGCGGAGACAGGGAGCAACTAAGCGGGGCCTGTACGGCATGGATGCCGGACAAGAGGGTACAGGGAAGTATTTACCCCGTCCCCGCGTGTTGCTGCCTGTCTGCGCTATGCTGGATACTAGCCTTCCAGCTTCGACAAATCCCGCACCGCACCCTTATCGGCACTGCTGGCCAGCATGGCATAGGCTTTCAGCGCATTGCTGACCACGCGCTGCCGATCCAGCGGTTTCCAGGCCTTAGCACCTTTGGCTTCCATCGTGGCGCGGCGCTCAGCCAGTTCGTCATCGCTGATGGCAATGGCAATTTTTCGACCCGGAATATCAATCTCAATCCGATCGCCTTCCTGAACCAGGGCTATGGCACCACCACTGGCGGCCTCTGGCGAGACGTGGCCAATGGACAAGCCGGAGGTGCCACCGGAAAAACGGCCATCGGTGATCAGCGCGCAGGACTTGCCCAGCCCCATCGACTTCAGATAACTGGTCGGGTACAGCATTTCCTGCATGCCAGGCCCGCCTTTCGGGCCTTCGTAGCGAATAATCACCGCATCACCGGCCACGACCTTGCCAGCCAGAATGGCGGCAACGGCGTCGTCCTGACTTTCAAAGATCCGCGCCCGGCCATTGAATACCAGACATTCTTCATCCACACCGGCAGTTTTCACAATGCAGCCATTGGGTGCCAGATTGCCGCTCAGTACCGCCAGGCCACCATCTTGTGAATAGGCGTGCTCTTTGCTGCGAATGCAGCCTTGTTCGCGATCATCATCCAGGCTGGGGTAACGGCAATTCTGTGAAAAAGCCTGGGTGGTGCGGATGCCAGCCGGGCCGGCCATGTAAAATTGCTTGACCTGTTCGTGCTGGCTGGTTTTGATGTCCCACTTGGCCAGCACTTCCCCCATGCTCCCCCCGCAGACATGGCCGGTGCTGGGATCCAGCAAGCCAGCACGGTTCAGCTCGGCCAGAATCCCCATCACACCACCGGCGCGATGCACGTCTTCCATATGGTACTTCTGGGTCGAGGGCGCGACCTTGCACAGGTGCGGCACTATCCGTGATAACCGGTCAATATCGGCCATGCTGAAATCTACCTCGCCTTCCAGCGCCGCGGCCAGCAAATGCAGTACGGTGTTGGTGGAGCCGCCCATGGCGATATCCAGCATCATGGCATTTTCAAAGGCAGCCTTGCTGGCAATGTTGCGCGGCAGCGCACCGGCATCGTCGTTTTGGTACCAGCGGTTGCACAGCTCCATAATGCGGTAACCAGCCTGGACAAACAGTTCTTTGCGATCGGCATGGGTGGCCAGTAAGGAGCCATTGCCAGGCTGGCCTAAGCCCAGTGCTTCGACCAGGCAGTTCATCGAGTTGGCGGTAAACATGCCGGAGCAGGAGCCGCAGGTTGGGCAGGCGCTGCGCTCAATCGCTTCGCTGTCGCTGTCACTGACCTTAGGATCGGCCGCCGACACCATGGCATCGACCAGATCGAGCTTGATGATTTGATCGGATAGCTTAGTTTTGCCGGCTTCCATTGGGCCGCCAGACACAAAGATCACCGGCACATTCAGCCGCATCGCAGCCATCAGCATGCCGGGGGTGATTTTATCGCAGTTGGAGATGCACACCATGGCATCGGCGCAGTGGGCATTGACCATGTACTCGACCGAGTCGGCAATCAGCTCGCGCGACGGTAAGCTGTACAGCATGCCGCCATGGCCCATGGCAATGCCATCGTCCACCGCTATGGTATTGAACTCTTTGGCGATACCACCGGCCTCATTGATGCTGGCAGCAACCAGCTTGCCTAAATCGCGCAGATGCACATGGCCGGGCACAAATTCACAAAATGAATTCACCACCGCGATGATGGGCTTGCCGAAGTCGCTGTCTTTGACGCCGGTGGCACGCCACAGCGCTCTGGCCCCGGCCATGTTTCTGCCTTCGGTGACGGTGGCGGATCGTAATTTTGGCATTGCGTGGATACTCCCTGATGCCGCTGGGCATCGTTAACATTAGCAAAAAAGTTGAAATCAGGCTCTCAGTGACGCCAGTTGCTCGCTGTGCAGCTCCAGTTGCTCGACATCGACCAGCTTGTTCAGTTGGCTGGTCAGCAGATGGATTGGCTTGTCGCTGGCAATCGACAAGGTCAGCAGCAAGCCGGCCTGGCTGCTTTGTGGTTTCATCTCCAGGCCGGTGAGCTGGAAGCCACGGTAACGGGTGACTTGCAGCACGCGCTCCAGCACTACCGCCTGATTTTTGGTTTGGATGGTCAGTACATGGTTCATTGCGCTCTCTCCGTTAACATATCTTCGTTGGCGGCTCCTGGTGGTACCAGGGGCCAGACGTTGTCTTGCTCATCAATCCGTACATGCAGCAAATAGGGGCCGGGCCAGGTCAGCATGGCTTCCATCGCATCGGCCACTTCGTCTTTGCGGGTGATGGTATGGCCCGGAATGGCAAAAGCGGCAGCTAGCGCGACAAAATCCGGGTTGTCGGATAAATCGGTTTCGCTGTAGCGCTCATTAAAAAACAGCTGCTGCCACTGCTTCACCATGCCAAGACGCTGGTTGTCGACCACCACGATTTTCACCGGCAGCCGAAAGCGCTTGATGGTGCCCAGCTCCTGTACATTCATCATAAAGGAGCCATCGCCACTGACGGCCAGCACAGTATCTTCTGGCCGGGCCAGCTTGGCACCGATGGCGGCCGGCAAGCCAAAACCCATAGTGCCCAAACCGCCACTACTTAAATGATTGCGTGGGTGATTAAAGCGCATGTGCTGCGCCACCCACATCTGATGCTGGCCGACATCGCAGCAGACCACGCTGTTATCCGGCAGGCGATCGCTTAACTGCTTTAAAAACAGCGGCGCATAAATCCGCTCGCCCGGATGATCGTAGCGCCAGCCGTGCTGCTGCTTTAGCGCCAGGCAATGTTCAAGCCATGGCTGACAGCGGGTTGCTGCGCTGATCGCTGGCAACACCTGCTTCATATCGCCCAGCATGGCGCAATCAGGCCGGCGCAGCTTGTTGATTTCGGCCGGGTCGATATCCAGCTGGATCACCTTGGCATTCGGGGCAAAGCTGTCCAGTTTGCCGGTGACCCGATCGTCAAAACGGGCGCCCAGACACACCAGCAAATCGCATTGCTGCACCGCCAGATTAGCCGCCTGAGTGCCATGCATGCCCAGCATGCCCAAATAATAGGGGTTGTCTTTGGCCACCGAACCCATGGCTTTTAAGGTGGTGACCGATGGCATGGCGCTTTCGGTTAAAAACTGCTGCAGCTCGGCGATGGCATCGGCCATATGCACGCCACCCCCGATGTACGCGATGGGCCGTTCGGCAGCAGCAATCAGTGCGCGGGCTTGGTGCAGCTGGTCGGCCGCCACCTGTGGTAATGACGATTTTGGCGCAGCCGACACCGGCTTTAAGTTGCAGCTGACTTCGGCCTGTTGGATGTTTTTTGGAATATCCAACAGCACCGGGCCGGGGCGGCCACTTTGTGCCAGGACAAAAGCCTGGTGCAGGGTGTCTTCCAGCGCATCGATGTGCTCCACCAAAAAACTGTGTTTGGTGACCGGCAGGCTCAGCCCCAGCACATCAATTTCCTGGAAGGCATCGGTACCCATCACGCCCTGTGCCACCTGACCGGTGATCGCTACCAGCGGCACCGAGTCCAGCAAGGCATCGGCCAGCGAGGTGATCAGGTTGGTTGCACCCGGGCCCGAAGTAGCCAGGCAGACACCGACCTTGCCAGAGCTGCGGGCATAGCCAATGGCAGAAAAGGCACCACCCTGCTCATGCCGGCACAGGTAGTGCTTCACCGGGCTATGATAGATGGCATCGTAAATCGGCATGATAGCCCCACCGGGGTAGCCAAAGATGCTGTCTACCCCGTGCTGCTGCAGCACCTTCATTACCAAATCTGCGCCTTTCATTGTGTTTCCTCTGCATGCTCTCAACCCGCTTTTTGCAAGGCCAGGAAACGAAAAAACCCCCGGTCCTTGCGGAGCGGGGGTTCTTTGGAATCTGGTTATTTAGCTGGTAAATTCCAAACGCAAGCCCCCGCAGCGACTAATAATCACCACGACTACGAGGACAATAATGTTCAGAACGGTTGCTAAACGCATCTTGTAATTCTTCACTAACTCTAACGGTTAATTGGGGCTGTGGTGAAAAACCACGCCAGTTGCCTATATAAATAGCCGTCTATCAGTCTGAAGTCAACGCTTTTTTCGGCAGATACGCAATTTATCGCAAAAAAGCCGCTGTAGAGCGATTTGCACAGCTTCTGTCTGGCGGAGTACACTGCAGTTATCGGCCATTGTCAGCGAGCCCGGATGGATCAGTTAGAGCTGTTTGATTTGCCCAACCCCTGCATTGGGGTCTGCGAAAGCGATAACCGCGGTTATTGCAAAGGCTGCCTGCGCTCACGCGAAGAACGCTTTAACTGGCTACAAAAGCCGGTAGCGGAAAAAGCCCGGATTTTAAAGTTGCTGGCGCAGCGTAAAAAACGGCGTGAACAAAGAGTCGGTGGTGGCAGTACTGCAAACAGCACTGCTACCGAGCCGGATTTATTTGACTAAGTGCCTGTTCAGGCTTTCTTGTTAATCAAGCTGAGTAAAAACAGCAGCACCACAGCACCAATGGTGGCCATAATCAAAGTACCAAGCAGGTTGGTTGGTCCTAGCCCCAATGCAGAAAACACCAGGCCGCCAATAAACGAGCCCACCACCCCGACCACAATATTGACCACCAAGCCAAAGCCCCGGCCTTTCATTAATTGCCCGGCCAACCAGCCCGCTAAGGCGCCAATCAATAAAAAGATAATAAAGTTCATGCAGTTGCCCTCATTGTTGTTTTTTTAAGTTTAGCCATGATTTGGTAAAAGTCACATCGTTACCAATAACGACTGTAGGACAGTGTCCACTGTGTAGCGTCTTGGGTAGTGTCCAAGGAGAGCCGGATATCCCAATCAGGACTCTGACCAAAGCGGTTGTGCCAGCGGTACCAGCCATAACTCTGATGACCGGATTGAGCGTAACTACTCCAGCCAAACTCCAGTTGGCTGCGCCAGCCTGGATGGATATCGACAATAGCGCCAAGCCTGCCAACAGCGCTAACCAAGTTAAGCTGTTCTCCGGCAGGGTGAAGCCGTCCATCCAGCATGGCATAGACAATCCCATACTCTTGGAAGTGAATGGCTTTCCCCAGACCACCTTCGGCATATAGGTGACGGCAATCAGAACAGTGGCGGGTCAGCGACCGGTAACCAAGTGCAACTTTCCAGGCAAAACCAGAGTCGGCAGGTAAGCCTGTGGTGGATAAATTCATTTGCTCGATCCGAAGTAGCTCAAATTGTTGAATGACGAAACGTTGCTCTTCTCTTGCCAAAGTGACATCAAACATGCCTAACGCAGAAAAAGGTGGCTGGCCCGTCTGAGCGGTCAATAAATCGTAATAGGCTGCTCGGAATCGCACACCGGGTATAAATTTGTCGCTTCTATGCGAAGCTTGCAGTTGCCACATGGAGGGGCGCGTACTTTGATGAGGAAATTGCTCTGGTTGTGGAAATGGAGCTGGCGGTAGCACTGGCAGCATTAGCCTTGCTTGCAGCAGCCCCTGTTTTTTTTGCTGAATGACTACAGACTCGCCCAAATAAGCAAACTCTATATAGTCGAATAACGCTTCCAATACTTGAGCTTGTTGCTCTGCTGATGGCAGTGGCTCTAAGAAGTTCTGCACCCTGAAGTCATGATGGATAATGGCTGCAACAGCATGCTGCTGAGCAGCATTCAATTGCTGATATTTCTGGTAAAAGCGGTGTTGCCTGGATGGATGGAGTTTGATGGCTCGGATCAAAGGCTGCCCATGATGCTCGATGCCAGAAACTGCGTGGAATACAGAGATCGGCATAGCCCAGGGTTGCAGGTCTGGCTTTAACCGGGCATCAATAATTAACTCCAGCAACTGAGCCATGCGAAAAGCACAATTTTCTTTAAGAAAATAATAGGTGTGGTGGCGTCCAATCAACTCCCAGGCATGGTAGGTGAGCTGCAAGACTTCACCATCTGTCAGGTTTAACTGATATTCCCATAAGTCTCTGAGTTCATGCTCACCGTACGTTAAGGAGTTTTTATAAAACTCACCATACGAGAAGGTGGACTGATAACCGCCAAAAAGTCCTTTGATAATGTAGGCAAAAGGATTCTCTTGATCCGGCACTGCCGCGCCATAATTCAGACTTTGGTGCTGCAGGTGGGTTTTGACTGGGTTGTTGCTGTTCAGTTTCAGGAGGATATGGCCATAAAATGAGGCTGGGTTGCCCAAATAACCACTGGCAAAGACTAAACTCACGGAGTCCAGATACTCGGGCTCTGCCCACTGTTCAAACAAGGTGCAGGCAGGGCGGGGGCGCACCTCTGCTAACCCTGTGAGTTGTTTTTCGAGCCAATTGGTTCGGGCAATAAATCGGCAGCTGGCATGCTGATTTGTGTCCTCGTTGATGTCTTGGAAAATTGCAGCCAGGGTAGCTTGCAGCTCGCTGGCCGGGTTGGTACGTCCATCCGATGCAAGAAAGAAATCGTCATCCAGAATTTCGCTACGAACACGCTGTGTATTCAACCGGTGCTTTTTATAATGGAGTAAGGCATGCCAGTAAGGCTCATGCTGCAATTGCAAACTAGCAGCTTGTTGTTGAAAACGCTCAAGAGTTGAGGCTTGTGCTTCGCTTAGGGAACTTGTTAAGAGAAAAAGTAGAAGCCATAATCGGATTGTCATAGTCATACTGCATGAGAATAAGAAAAGCCCGCATAAAGCGGGCAGGTCAGAGCTTCAGTAGGCTTAAATTACAGCGCACTGAGTGGCATAATTTTCTGCAATGGTAGCTTCCAATTGCAGGAAATAAGTTTCAGCTTTTGCTTCAGAGTTCAGATCCAACTGTAAACGCATTTCGCCGATTAATGCAGGGTGCGCTGCTGCATCGCAGCCCATCAGGTTTAGTACGGTTGTTAGGTGCAGACCTTCACCAATGACGGTCTCTTCTTCAACCTGTGCAATGGTGTCTTGCAAAAATTGAGCGGCAGCTACACGTTGACCTTTGCAAGAGTCTTCAGAAGAAATTTTAGAAGAAATAGCGGTCGTTCCAAGATCCCAAATAACGTTTGAGATGGCTGCAGCCGTGTTGTTGTCATCAAAAATCATGGCGCCGATGCCACAGTGTTTCCATGGGTTAATTGAGGTATTGGCTTCTGCAGATGGCGCTGCAGTAACTGCTGCTGCGACTAAAGCAACGGCAAGAAGTGTATTTTTCATGAGATCTCCATAATCATTATTTTATGCGCCTGGCGCTGGCTGAAAATACTCAAAGATTACAATTTAGTCAATATGGTAAATAAGCGTTTATTAAATTTATTTTTGCACTGTTTGTAGCTGGTACTTTTCCTGCTCTGTTAATAATCGATACTCCCCTTCAGCCAAGTCCTCCGGCAGCTGAAAATCACCGATTTTTTCGCGGTGCAGCCGCACCACCTTGTTGCCAACAGCAGCAAACATCCGTTTCACCTGATGGTAACGGCCTTCGTGAATGGTGAGCAGGGCTTCGCGCTCGGCAATGACTTCCAGCTCGGCTGGCAGGGTGAGATCTTTTTCACCACGCAGCAGTACGCCCTCGGCAAACTGGACTGCGGCATCGGCAGGGATGGGATCGGCCAGCCAGACCCGGTAGGTTTTGGCGACATGGTGTTTGGGCGAGGTGATGCGATGCAACCACTGGCCATCGTCGGTAATCAGCAGCAAGCCTGTGGTATCGAGATCCAGCCGCCCCACCGGATTGAGTGACTCTAGCGCCGGCTCATCCAGCAGCATCATCACGGTAGGATGCTCCGGATCATCACTGGAGCAGACATAGCCAGCCGGCTTGTGCAGCACCAGATAACGGGGACCGGTCAGTGCCAGCGGTTCGTCATCCAGAGTGATGGTAGCGTCCGCTTTAAGCTGGGTCGCTCCTTGCTTGCAAGGCTCGCCATTGACGCCGACCCGACCCTGGCGGATCACTTTGGTGGCCTGAGAGCGGGTCAGGCCGGTGCAGCTGCTGATAAATTTATCCAGACGCATACAAGCTCGTGGTAACAGGAAAGTATTGGCATAGTGTACTGAATCGTGATCACAAAAGCTTGTTCAGCTTCAATTAAGCCCAAACCGCTAGGCTAAAAGCTGATCATTCATCCGGAGGATGCAGTATGCGTTTTACTTTATTGGTATCAGCGGTTGCCGCCGCTTTGTGTTTTCAAGCGTCTGCCAATGACTGGCCCGGACACCGTTTTGTGGAAGCCAGTTTTTTATCCTTTGAAGATAAGTTTGAAGGCGAGCGCAATGATTACAGCGGCTACGATTTAAAGGGCTCTTTTTTAATCAACCAGCATCTGTTTATTATGGGTGAGTACAGTCGGGTAGAGGATACAGTCCGCTTTGCCGATGGCTACGATAATTACCGCATCTACAATCGGGCCATCGGCCTTGGGGTCATCACTCCGGTAGCACCCAATACGGTGCTGGATCTGGCCGGTTATTTTGGCAATTACCGGCTGGAAGATAAAATCGTTGCAGGCAATGTGATGTTCCTGGATAGGGATAAATACGATTATCTGAAAGTGGAAGGCACTTTGCGCAGCATGATTACACCGCAGGTTGAGCTGTATGGCCGTTTAGGCTATGAATATCTGGATGAGTCGGATATTGTGGATAAAAGCCAGTTTACTCAGGCTATTGGCTTGCATTACTTTTTAAGTCGCAATCTGTCCATTTTGGCTGAGTTTGAGCGTGGTGACTTTCTGGGCGGCACCTACACGCAGGGGCGCCTTGGTGCACGTTTCAGTTTTTAGCGCCAGGAACGCGCTTTAGCTGCTAAAGCGCGGATACCAGAAAGTTGGGGTTTAACAGCGCTTCCCGATGATAAGGGGCATTGCTAAGCCCTTCAAAGGCAACAGTTGCACCGGCTTCTTCGGCCACAATATGACCGGCGCCGGTGTCCCACTGCATGGTGGGGCCAAAGCGTGGATAGACATGGGCCTCCCCTTCAGCCACCAGGCAGAATTTTAGTGAACTGCCGACCGGTACCATTTCATACTGTTTGAATTGCTCCAGATAACCGGCCAGCTCCGGGCTGGGATGGCTGCGACTGCCAACCACTTTGACAACTTCACCCGGCTGTGGCTTGCTGGCATGAATGCGGTACTGCTCGCCCTGGTGTTGTACCAGGGCGCCTTCACCTTTCAGTGCCGCCCAGGTCTTTTCCATTACCGGTGCATGCACCACGCCGAGCACCGGCTTGCCCTGCTCGATCAGCGCAATATTGACGGTAAACTCGCCATTACGCTTAATAAATTCCTTGGTGCCATCCAAGGGATCAACCAACCAGAAGCGTTGCCAGTGCTGGCGCTCGGGCCAGGGGGTTGCGGCGGCTTCTTCCGACAATACCGGGATATCCGGTGTGAGCTGATGAAGGCGAGCGCTAATGATCTGCTGGGCGGCTAAATCGGCATCGGTCAGCGGCGAGTCGTCGTGCTTGGCGTGAATGCCCTGCGCGGTAATATCACGCTGATAAACCTCGAGGATGGCATCGCCCGCCTGCTCAGCCAGCTGAATGATTTGTTGCAGCAGTAGTTTCATCGACTTCATTCCATCAAAGGGTGGTGCTCTGTGCAGTCTTGATCCAACCACGCTCAGCAAGGAGTTGCAACAGTTGTTCGATACTAACGCTTAGTTCGGTGCTGGAGGTGTCGATCACCAGATCGGGGTTCTCCGGTGCCTCGTAGGGATCGGAGATGCCGGTAAAGTGGCTGATTTCGCCTTTACGGGCTTTTTGATACAGGCCTTTGACATCGCGCTGCTCACAGACCGCCAGTGGCGTGGCAATGTACACCTCCAAAAAGGACTGTTCCGGCACCAGGCTGCGCACCAAAGCGCGTTGACTGCGGTAGGGTGAAATAAAGGCACTTAACACAAGCAAGCCGGCATCCACCATCAGGCCAGAGACGGCGCCAACCCGGCGCAGGTTTTCAGTGCGATCCTCGGCACTAAAGCCCAGGTCGGCGCAAAGGCCGTGGCGCACATTGTCACCATCGAGCAAATAGGTGTGAAAGCCCCGGGCGGCCAGTGCTTGCTCCAGTGCATTGGCCACGGTGGATTTGCCTGAGCCGCTTAGGCCAGTAAACCAAATCACGCCACTGCGATGACCGAACAGTTCGGCCCGCTGCGCGCGGTTGGTGTGGTGCTGTTGCCATACAATGTTGTCAGTCATCTGTGTTCAGTCCGAGAGTTAAAACGGGTAAAAATACGGCAGGCACAGCAGCACCACCGTCGAGTACACCAGCGCCATCGGAATGCCGATCCGGGCATAGTCTTTTAGCTGGTAGTTGCCGGCACTGTAGACCATCAGGTTGGTCTGGTAGCCAAAAGGGGAGATAAAACTAGCCGAGGCACCAAAGGCCACCGCCATAAAAAATGGCAACGGGCTTGTGCCAAGATCCAGCGCCATCGCGTACGCAATAGGAAAGGTCAAAGCGGCCGCGGCGTTGTTGGTAACCACTTCGGTAAAGAGCCAGGTGGCAACAAAAATGGCAATCAGCGCGCCATAGGGGCCATAACCGGCCACCAGTTGATTCAGGCCTCCGGCAATCATGCCGGCCACGCCGGACTGGATCATCAGCTGCGCCAGACCAATGGCCGAGCCAACAATAACAAAGAGCTCCAGCGGAAAGCGGCGCTTCAGCTCGTTGACGCTAATCACCGAGCTGACCAGATAGAGCACCAGCAGCACCGGCAGGCTTTTTACCAGCGGTACCAACTCCAGAATGGACAGCACCAGGGTCAGCGCAAAGCTGCCCAGTACCCAGTGGCTGCGTTTGGCCGGCAGCGGCTGGCTGATGGCCAGGCCGTTGACGTAAATAAAATCCTGTCCCAGCTCATTTTGGCCGGGGAAGTCTTTGCCGGTGGCCAGGATCAACACATCGCCGGCATGCAGTACCAGATTGCCGAGGCCGCCGTTTAAGCGCTCATGGCCGCGGCGCACGGCGATCACGGCCGCATTGTACTGCTCGCGAAAGCGCACCTGCTTCAGGGTTTTGCCAACCAGTTTGGAGCTGTAGCTAATAGCCGCCTCCATCAGCTCGCCGCTGTGCTCGGCTTCACCGGGCACCAGCGTCAGGCCGGGAAAACTCTGCAGTTTGGACACCGCCTGCAAGTCGCCGACAAAATGCAGTTCATCGCCGGGCTCCAGCACCGTCTCGGGCTTGACCGGGCAAATCAGCTGCTCGCCGCGCTGAATTTCCGCCAAAAACAGCTGCTGCAGCTCACGCAGGCCGTTGTCGCTGACGCTTTTGCCAATCAGCTGACTGTCGTCTGCAACCCGGGCACTGACGTAATAAGGCGCGGCCGTCTGTTCGTCTTTGCCGGTGTCGGGCAAAAAGTGGGCGCCCACCATCAGCACCAGCAAGCCAGCGCCAAAGGCAATCAGGCCCAGCAGGGTAAAATCAAAAAAGCCCAGACTGGCATGGCCGGCTTCTTCGACAAAGCCATTGACGATCAGGTTGGTGGAGGTGCCGATCAAGGTCAGCATGCCGCCCAAAATGGCGCTGTACGACAACGGGATCAGCAGTCTGGAGGCAGCAAAATGCGGATGCTGGCGCAGCGACGACATCAACGTGGAGACCACAGCCGTATTGTTGACAAAGGACGACAAAAAGCCGCTGGCCAGGCTCAGTCTGGCGACTACCAGACTGAGGTTCTGGCCGGAAAAGCTGCGGCTCAGCCAGCTCACCAGCTGGGATTTTTCAATTGCCAGCGAGACCAACAGCAACAGCATCAAGGTGATCAGCGAGGGGTTGCTGAAGTTGGTCAGCGCTTTTTCCAGCGGCTGCCAGCCAACCAGATAGCTCAGCAGCAAAGCGCCGCCAAACCAAAAGGCCGGCGAGCGTTTGCTAAAGATAAGACCTGCGATCAGCGCCAGCAACAGGCCTATCACCCCAAGCTGCTGCAGCGTCATGACCGATCCGGGGCCGACAGCGCCTGACTAAGCGCCGATAAATCGGCCGCTTTCCAGTGCGGGAAGTGTTTGCGGATCAGGGCGTTGAGCTCCAACTCAAAGGCAGAGAAATTGGCCGGCACACTGGCTTGCTCGGTGGCCAGCACGGTTTGCACCAGGCCGGCAGCGACCGTGGCATTGCTCAGCCTGTCGACCAGAATAAAGTTTCCGGTACCCGGGTGCTCACTGGCAGTATCCAGTGGCAGCACTTCAGTCAGCTCCAGCTCCACCAGGGCAATGTCGTTCATCTGCACGCTGTCGGCTTCGACCTTTTGCAGCGTATTGATATTCATTTTATGGTCCAGCTTGCTGATGCTGGCCGAGCTTTTGCGGCTGGCCAGTTTCAGGTCGTACAAACGGCCTTGTTGCAGTGGCTGCTCGTTAAACCACACCAGATAGGCCAGGGCTCGGTTGCTTTGAGTGATGCTTTCTTCCACTGGCACCAGCCAGTCGCCGCGGCTGATGTCGATTTCATCCTGCAACGTCAGCGTCACGGCTTCACCGGCCTGGGCCGATGGCTGGGCGCCAGCAAAAGTTTCAATGCTGCGAATGGTGCTTTGCTGGCCGGAAGGGTAGACTTTCACTGTTTGCCCCACCGCCAGCCGGCCACCGGTAACGGTACCGGCAAAACCACGGAAGTTCAGATCGGGCCGGATGACGTACTGCACCGGGAAGCGGCTGTGCTGGCCGCTACGATCCGGCACCGGCAGTGTTTCCAGCAAAGGCAAGAGTGGCTGGCCCTGGTACCAGGGCATGTTGGCCGACAGGGTCATGATATTCTCGCCTTTGAGTGCGCTGAGAGGCACCACATCAACCTGATGTACCTGCAACTGGGTGGTAATGGCCAGAATGTCTTTTTTGATGCGGCTAAACTCGGTTTCTGCGTAGCCAATCAAATCCATCTTGTTGACTGCTACCACAAAATGCTTGATGCCAAGCAAGGCACAGATAAAGCTGTGGCGCTTGGTCTGAGTCAGCACGCCATGGCGCGCATCGACCAGCAAAATAGCAACATCGGCGTTGGACGCGCCGGTGGCCATATTGCGGGTGTACTGCTCATGGCCCGGCGTATCGGCCAGAATAAATTTGCGCTTGGTGGTGGAAAAGTAACGGTAGGCCACGTCGATGGTGATGCCTTGTTCACGCTCGGCCTGCAGGCCATCCACCAGCATTGCCAGCTCCAGCTCGCCTTCGCTGTTGCGGCCTTTGTGGTCACGCTTCAGCGCATCCAGCTGATCGTCATAGAGTTGCTGACTGTCGTGCAGCAGGCGGCCAATCAGGGTGCTTTTGCCATCATCTACACTGCCACAGGTCAGCACCCGCAGCAGGCTTTTGTCCTGATGCTGCTGCAGGTAGCCGCGAATGCCGAGCTCATTCAGTTGCTGCTCTAAGCTGGTGTTTTCCAAAACGGTGCTGCTCATCAGAAGTACCCCTCGCGTTTTTTCAGCTCCATCCCGGATTGATCCTGATCAATCACCCGTCCTTGACGCTCAGAGGTGCGGGCCCGTAACATTTCTTCGACAATGCCTTCCAGCGTGTTGGCGGTGGACTCAATGGCACCGGTCAGTGGGTAGCAGCCGAGGGTGCGAAAACGCACCGATTTCTGTTCAATTACCTCACCCGGTTCAATCGGCATGCGATCGTCATCCACCATAATCAGGGTGCCATCACGCTTCACCACAGGGCGCTCTTTCGCCAGGTACAGCGGCACGATGTCGATGTTTTCCTGCAGGATATAAAGCCAGATATCCAGCTCGGTCCAGTTCGATAACGGAAATACCCGAATGCTTTCGCCTTCGTTGATGGCGCTGTTGTAAAGATTCCACAGCTCAGGCCGCTGGTTTTTCGGATCCCAACGGTGGTGCTTATCGCGAAAGGAGAACACCCGCTCCTTGGCGCGGGATTTTTCTTCATCACGACGGGCGCCGCCAAAAGCCGCATCAAAGCCATACTGGTTCAGCGCCTGCTTTAAGCCCTGAGTTTTCATGATGTCGGTGTGCTTGGCACTGCCATGTACAAAGGGGTTAATGCCCATCGCCAGGCCTTCCGGGTTTTTGTGCACCCGCAAATCCAGCTGGTAGTCCTTGGCAATGCGGTCGCGAAATTCAATCATTTCACGGAACTTCCAGTCGGTGTCGACATGCAGCAAGGGGAAGGGGATTTTTCCCGGTGCAAAGGCTTTACGGGCCAGGTGCAGCAGCACCGATGAGTCCTTGCCAATCGAATACAGCATCACCGGCTTTTTAAACTCGGCCGCGACTTCGCGGAAAATATGGATGCTCTCGGCTTCCAGTTGTTGTAAATGCGATAAAGCCATCAGTTGCTCCTAGGCTGCCTGGCTGGCGCTTGGCTCAGCCACAAATGTTTGAAACCAGTGTAAATTGGGTGCCAGTGCCACCACTTCACCGACAATAATCAAGGCCGGGCTTTTCACCTGATGCTCGGCAATCAGCTCGGGCAGCTGCGCCAGTGTGCCGGTAATGGTGCGTTGCTCGGGCCGGGTACCGTTTTCAATAATGGCGACCGGCGTATCGCCGCTGCGGCCATGGGCAATCAACTGCTGGCTAAGAGTGCCGCTATTAATCAGCCCCATATAGACCACCAGGGTTTGCCTTGCTTTGGCCAGCGATGGCCAGTCCGGCTCGTCGCCATTGGCTCGGCAGTGACCGGTGACCAGTTGCACCGTCTGGGCATAATCGCGGTGGGTCAGCGGAATGCCGGCATAGGCGGCGCAACCTGCGGCAGCGGTGACGCCGGGCACCACGCTGTATCGAATACCAGCGGCCACCAGGGCTTCGCATTCTTCGCCACCGCGGCCATAAATAAAGGGATCGCCGCCTTTTAACCGGCAGACCCGTTTGCCTTGCTGCGCCAGCCGGACAATCAGCGCATTGATTTCATCTTGCGGCAGGCTGTGAAAACCGGCTTGCTTGGCCACGCAGATGCGCTCGGCATCGCGCCGCGCCAGTGCCAGCACATCAGCACTGACCAGGCCGTCGTACACCAGCACATCGGCCTGTTGCATGCATTGCATCGCTTTGATGGTGAGCAGCTCCGGATCGCCCGGGCCAGCCCCGACCAACCAGACTTCGCCCTGATTGGGCACAAAATCCTGCAGTTGCTGCTGAAACAGCTGTTCGGTTTGCTTGGTTTTGCCTGCCGCCAGTAGTTGCTGGGCCGGGCCGGCAAACCAGCGCTCCCAGAAATCCCGCCGCTCACTGATGGACGGTAGCGCAGCTTTGACCCGATGACGGCACTCGGCAGCGAAGCGGGCGATCAGGCTGACCGATTGCGGCAGCAGCTGTTCGATGCGCTCGCGCAAACGACGCGCCAGCACCGGAGCATTGCCGCCGGAGGAGATCGCCACCACAATGGGGCTGCGATCGACAATGGCCGGGAAAATAAAGTTGCCATGCTCGGGATCATCGACAGCATTCACCCAGATATTGGCAGCGTTGGCGGCCTGAAAAATGTCGGCATTAACCGCCGGTTTATCGGTGGCAGCAATAATGAGTTTGTAATGGGCAATGCTGTGCTCGCCAAAGGCTGCTTCAATGCAGGTTAGTTGATCGCCTTGCAAAGCTTGTACTTCTGTACTGATGCGTTTGGCCAGCACCGTGACCTGAGCACCGGCTGCCAGCAACAGCTGAATTTTGCGGTAGGCCACAGCGCCGCCACCAACCACCAGCACGGGTTGCTGCTGCAACTGGGTAAAAATTGGTAAAAAATCCATCACACACCTCAGCCCATGGCTGCGTTATTCCACCATCTTAACAGCGTGGCATCAGTTCAGCCTGCAGAATAGCCGTCTGTATGGCTTTAATAAAATAATGGATCGCGCTCAGATATAACCAAAAGGAATTAGTGTTCTTTTATCTATGCTTTAAGTGTTAGATTTAACGGTAAAGTCGGCTCTCGTGCGGTTTCGATGGCACTGACAGCGGTTTTCAGGTATCCTGCCCGACCGCCGTTCTGGCGAATCTTTGTACAACAAGTGAGAATCTATGAGTTTTGCCTCCCTGGGCTTATCGGCCCCTTTGCTTGCAGCCATTCAGGCTGAAGGCTACGACACCCCTTCACCTATTCAGGCTCAGGCTATCCCTGCTGTGCTGGCTGGCCGTGATCTGATGGCTGCCGCCCAAACCGGGACCGGCAAAACAGCGGGTTTTACCCTGCCGTTGCTGCAGCGGCTGGCGGAAGGCAAGCCAGCGTCTGCCAATCAGGCACGGGCGTTGATTTTAACGCCTACCCGGGAGCTGGCCGCTCAGGTCGGTGATAGCGTGGTGCGTTATGGCAGCCGTCTGCCGCTGCGCTCGACCATCGTCTTTGGCGGGGTGAAAATTAACCCGCAGATGCAAAAGCTGCGCAAAGGCGTCGATATTCTGATTGCCACCCCGGGCCGTTTGCTCGACTTGTACCAGCAAAATGCAGTGCGCTTTTCCGAGCTGGAAGTGCTGGTGCTGGATGAAGCCGACCGTATGCTGGACATGGGCTTTATCCGCGATATTCGTAAAATCCTGGCACTCTTGCCCAAGCAGCGGCAGAACCTGTTGTTCTCGGCGACCTTTTCCGATGATATCCGTGCTCTGGCCAAAACCATGGTGAATAACCCATTGGAAGTGTCGGTCAGTCCGGCCAACAGTACGGCCGAGCGGGTTGAGCAGCTGGTGTACCCGGTGGATAAAAACCGCAAGGCACAATTGTTGATTGACCTCATTGTCGACAACCATTGGCAGCAGGTGCTGGTGTTTACCAAAACCAAGCATGGTGCCAATAAGTTAACCAAGCAACTGGAAACGGTGGGTATTCAGGCTGCGGCCATTCATGGCAATAAAAGCCAGGCAGCCCGTACCAAGGCGCTGGCAGGCTTTAAAAGTGGTGAAGTGCGGGTGTTGGTTGCCACCGACATAGCCGCCCGCGGCCTGGATATTGATCAATTACCACAAGTGGTTAATTACGATCTGCCCAATGTGCCGGAAGATTATGTGCATCGCATTGGCCGCACCGGTCGTGCAGGAGCCAGTGGCCATGCGGTGTCGCTGGTCTGTGCCGACGATGCCAAGTTGCTGCGCGATATTGAACGGGTGATTCGACAAGCAATACCGCGTCAGGTAAAAGCGGGCTATGAGCCCGTGCATAATGTGCCGGCATCCAATCCATCGCAGCCAGCACGCCGGCCGAAAAAACCAAAGAAACCAAGCGAGCACCGTGATGGTCAGCGCGCTGAAGGCTCTGCTCAGGCTAAAGCCCGCAGTCAGCATCGCCGCCCGGCCAGAACACCCAACGCCGGCTAGCTGGCCTGACCGATTTGGCCCCGGCGGCCAAATCGGCTAGTATGCTGGCCTTGAATGGTTATTTCGAGGCCCGGCATGCATCCCACGCTTTTCTCTTCTTACTTTGTTCGTTCCTTGCTGCTGAGCAGCCTGGCTGCCTTGGCATTGGCTGGCTGTGCCCTGCACTCCACCAAACCAGATCCATTGGCTGGTCTGGATCACTGGATTGAGCAAGGACGACAGGACTGGCAATTGCCGGGGCTGGCCGTGGCTGTGGTATACCGG
This sequence comes from Alkalimonas cellulosilytica, assembly GCF_036325985.1. Taxonomy (NCBI): domain Bacteria; kingdom Pseudomonadati; phylum Pseudomonadota; class Gammaproteobacteria; genus Alkalimonas; species Alkalimonas cellulosilytica. The sequence continues at coordinate 87,349 of NZ_JAUHLI010000010.1, read as the reverse complement.
GATGAGGTCATTTATGCTCGCGGCTTTGGCACCTTGGGGCTTTCATCCGAACTGCCGGTCAATGAACACACCTTATTTGGCGTGGCCTCTACCACTAAAGCGATGACGGCAACAGCGCTCGGTTTGCTGGTGGATGAAGGCAAGCTGAACTGGGACGATAGGGTGGTTGATCATCTGCCGTATTTTCAACTGGCCGATGACTGGGTCACGCAGGAAGTGCGCATTCGTGACTTGCTCACGCATCGGGTGGGCCTTGGCCGCATCACCGGCAATCGTATTCAGTTTATGCCCACCGCCAGCCGCGAGCAGGTGATCCGGCAGATGCGCTATCACGACTTTGAACAGCCTTTTCGCTCGGGTTTCGTCTATCACAATGTGATGTATTCGGTGGCCGGTGAAGTGGTGGCGGCAGTCAGTGGCCAAAGCTGGGATGACTTTGTGCGAGAGCGCTTATTCCAACCCCTTGGCATGACCCGCAGCAATACCTCCATTACCCAGTTTGTGCCGGACGATGCCAATATTGCCCTGCCGCATCAGTACATTGAGGGCGCAGTGGTCGAAATCGCCCGTCGTAACTTCGACAATGTTGGTCCTTCGGCTTCGGTTAATAGCAGTGTTTATGAAATGGCGCAGTGGATGCGGTTAAATCTGGGCGAGGCTGGTGTCTACCAAGGACAGCGGCTGGTCAGCGAAGCCGTGATGGCCGAGATCTTTAGTCCTCAAGTCACGGTGAGCCGCGCCAACCGGATTGAGCCGGTTCGGGCTTATGGCCTCGGCTGGTATCTGGAGGATTACCGTGGCTATCAAATCGCCAGCCATGGTGGTGCTACCGATGGTTTTAATACGCTGGTGACACTGGTGCCTGAGTTGGAGCTTGGCATCGTAGTGATTGGCAATACCTTTGAAAACTTCAGACCGGCGGTGACCCATACCATTATCGATCGTATCGCCGGCCTACCGTCCCACGATTGGCACAGCGACTATTTGGCGCGGTACCAGCAGAACTTTGCCGAAGCCAGTGAGGGCCGCCAGCAGATCGAGCAACAGCGTCAGCCAGATGTGGCTGCCAGCTTAAGTACAGCGCAAATCAGTGGACGTTATCAGCATCCGCTTTACGGTGAAGCCGACGTCGTGCTGGCTGACAATGGCGACTTGCTGCTGCAGTTCTGGGATGATGGTGTGTCCAGCTTGACCTTGGAGCACTGGCAAGGCGATACCTACCGGGCCCATTGGCACAACCAAGCGCAGCGGGAGAAGTTTGTCCACTTTGCCAAAAATGCGGCGGGTACCATTGAACTTAGCGTTGAATGGACATTGAGGCCTCAGTTGCTGCAGGTCGGTATTTACCCCTCGCCTTATAGCCGCACTGCTATCTTTCAACAGCAGTAGGAAAGCAAGACATATCCGCTTACAAAGTTTGCCAGCCGCTTGCTGGTATGCTTAGCTGACATTTTATAGGATCAAGCGAGTAAATTTTACCTGGCTGTTACCAAGGAATGATAAAATGAAAAAGCTGTTTGTTGTCAGTGCCATCGCACTGGCCGTGATCACCGGTTGCGCCCAGCAATCCCCTGTACAACTCGAGAGCTCAGCGCAGAAGCAACAAGCCGCTGCCATAGTGGTGAGCCCGAATGATCAACGGGCCTACAAAACACTGACACTGCCAAACCAACTGGAAGTGATTCTGGTCTCTGATCCAACGACGGAAAAATCTGCCGTATCGCTCAGTGTTGGCGCTGGCATGTTGCAAGATCCAATGACGCAGCAGGGTCTGGCACACTATCTCGAGCACATGCTGTTTATGGGCACAGAGCGTTACCCGGATCCTGCCGAGTACGCTGCTTTTTTTAGCCAGCACAATGGTGCATACAACGCCTATACCTGGCTGGATATCACCAATTACATGTTTGAAATCAACAACCATGTATACGATGAAGCGCTGGATCGATTCTCCGATTTTTTCAAATCACCTAAGTTTTATCCTGAGTACTCGGACAAAGAGCGCAATGCGGTCAATGCCGAACACTCGATGCGCCGCGAGCAGGATTTTTTAGCTCAGTTCGAGCTAATGCGTCGTATGTTTGGTGACCATCCTTCCAATCGCTTTCTGGCAGGAAGCCTGGAAAGCTTAAGCGATAAGCCCGGCAGTATTTTGCATGAGGAAATGCTGGCGTTTTACGACCGTTATTACTCGGCCAATAATATGAAACTGGCGATGATCAGCAATCGGTCACTGGCAGAGATGGAGTTGTTGGCGCGCCAGCATTTTTCTGGCATCGAAAACAAAGATATTGCGCTTCCGACCGTGACTGCCGAGCTGGACAATAGCCTGTTTGGTGGTAAACGAATTCACTATGTGCCAAATCAGGATGTCAAACAGCTGCGACTTGATTTCACTATTCGCGATAACTCCGATCAGTATGCGGTCAAACCCAATGAGTTCATTGCCTACTTGCTGCGCTCGGAAATGCCCGGTACCGCTGCGGCTCAGTTAATAGCCTCTGGTCTGGTTTCCAGCTTTAATGTGTCGGTCAACCCAGACTTGTACGGCAACTACGGTAATCTGAGCATTGATATGAATCTGACCGATGCCGGCATGCAGCAGCGTGAAGCCATCACCGCTATGGTGATGCAGTACCTGGATCTGATTAAGCAACAAGGCGTCGATGAACAATACTACCAGGAAATCAAAACCAGCCTGGCCAACCAATTTCAGTTTCTGGAAAAAACCGATGGCTTTGGTTATGCCTCTAACCTGACGGCCAGTATGCTGAAACGCCCGGTGCAGCACGCTATTGCCGCGCCTTTTATCTATGAGCGTTTTGATGCAGAGGCCATTGAGCAGGTGTTGGCGCAGCTGACACCGGATAACCTCCGGGTCTGGTACATCAGTCAGCAAGAGCCGCATGACAGTGAGTTGGTACGCCATGTTGGCAAGTATAAGATTGTCGATATCCCTGCGGAAGAAATGGCCGCCTGGCAGCAGCCGCAGCTGGCGCTGAATTTGCCGCAGGTCAATCGCTTGTTGCCGGAAAGTTTTGCTATTAAAGCCCGTGCCGAGCAGCAAAAACCTGAGTTGGTGGTGGAGCACAATGGCATCGCTGCCTGGCTGTACCCAAGTCAGGTGTTTAGCGACCAGCCCAGAGGCCGGTTGGATATTGTGCTCAACAGCCCAGCGGCTCAAAACGACATTAACGCCCGGGTTGCATTTGCGCTGTGGCGGGACTTGTACAATCTGGAGCAAAGTGCACTGCGTACTGAAGCCCGTGTGGCTGGCATCGGCGTCTGGTTAAGCGATGGCAATGGCTTAACATTGAACCTGGATGGCTTTACCGACAAGCAACCGCTGTTGTTGGAGCAATTGCTGGCAGGGCTTACCCCAACCATCACCGAGACTGGTTTCTCGCAGGCGGTTGATCGTTATGTGCGGGGCCTTGCCAACCAAAGTCGTCAGGTGCCTTTTCGTCAGGCGTTCTGGGCTTTTAACAGCCTGTATCGCGGCGGTAATTACAATCCGGAGCAGCTGATCGCCGCAGCGCAGGCGATGACGCCTGACGATTTGACAGCTTTTATTGCTGGAACGCTGGCAGCCAATCAGGTGCGCGTCTTTGCCTTTGGCAATTACGATCAGCAGGATGTGCAGACGCTGGTCAGCAAGCTGGATGCGGCTTTGCCTGCCAACCGTACCACCACGCCTTACGCCCAAAGCCCATTCTGGAAACCAGCCGCGGGTGAGACGCTGGTGCTAAACCGTGATATTCATGTCACCGATGTGGCACTGATTGATATGCATGTGCATCCGGAGCAAGGCATGGCGGTACGAGCTGCTGCCAGTGTGCTGGCATCGCACTTTTCCAACCAGGCTTTTGATACCTTGCGCACCGAAGAGCAGTTGGCTTACGCGGTGGGTGGCACCGCCATCGATCTGAACGACTACACCGGCTTTGGCTTGTACATTCAGACCCCGGTCAAAGGCCCGGCCGATATGCAGCAGCGCTTTGAGGACTTTAAGCACCAATACTGGCAGCGATTGCAGCAGGTGACACCAGAGCAATTTGCGGCGCTTCAGCAGAGCTTGCTGATCAGCTTAAAGGAGCCACCAAAGAACCTGCAAGAAGAAATGCGGCCGTTGGTGAGCGACTGGTACCGTGAGCGCTTTGACTTTGATAGCCGTGAGCGTTTGATAGCCGCCGTTGAGCAGGTGACGCTGGCGGATGTACAAGCGTTCTACCAGCAAACCTTACTGAACCCGGAAGCGGCAAGGATGTCGGTGCAGATGCGCGGCACAGCTTTCAGTGAGCAACCGTTCGCTACCTTGCCTAACCAGCAACTGGTGACTGATTTGGCCGAGTTCCAGCGCCGGATGGCAACTCAGTGAGGAAAGAGTAAGGCTGGAGACAGTTCTTGCACGCAAAAACGCCGGATGCATCCGGCGTTTTTTTTATGGTATAAAAAAACGGCAACCCGAAGGCTGCCGCAAAGGGGACGCGCTTTAAATTTAGTGACGGATCAGGTAGTCAAAGGCACCGAGCGAGGCATTGGCGCCGCTGCCCATCGCAATAACAATCTGCTTGTAAGGGGCTGTGGTTGCATCGCCGGCTGCAAAGACGCCAGGCAATGAGGTTTGGCCGCGTTCATCGACAATGATCTCACCGCGTGGGCTCAGCTCCACCGCGCCGCGCAGCCATTCGGTGTTTGGCACCAGGCCGATTTGCACGAAGATACCCGCCAGCTCGATGTGGTGGCTGTCGCCGCTCTTGCGATCGGTGTACTGAATGCCATTGACCTTGTTGCCATCACCGGTCACTTCGGTGGTCTGAGCTTCAGTAATGATAGTGATGTTGCTCATCGAGTGCGCTTTTTTCACCAGCACCGCATCGGCGCGCAGCTCGGCGGCAAATTCCAGCACCGTGACATGCTCAACAATACCGGCCAAGTCGATGGCCGCTTCAATGCCGGAGTTGCCACCGCCAATCACCGCGACTTTCTTGCCTTTAAACAGTGGGCCGTCGCAGTGCGGGCAGTAGGCGACGCCCTTGCCACGGTATTCCTGCTCGCCCGGCACATTCATTTCGCGCCAGCGGGCACCCGGGGCCAGAATCAGGGTTTTGCTTTTCAGTACAGCGCCATTGGCCAGCTCCAGCTCGACTTGCTCAGACTTGCTGAGCTTGGTCGCGCGCTGGTTGTTCATAATGTCCACTTCGTACTGGCGGACATGGGCTTCCAATGCGTTGACCAGCTTCGGGCCCTCGGTGTATTGCACCGAGATAAAGTTTTCAATGCCGACGGTATCGGCCACCTGGCCCCCAAAACGCTCGGCCAGCACGCCGGTACGCAGGCCTTTACGGGCCGCATAGACCGCAGCAGAAGCACCGGCCGGGCCACCGCCAACGACCAGCACATCAAAGGCATCTTTTTGTTTCAGCGCTTCAGCCTGACGGGCTTCGGCATTGACATCAATTTTCTGGATAATCCGCTCCAGCGTAATGGCGCCTTGCGAGAACTGCTCGCCATTTAAAAAAACCGTGGGTACCGCCATCACATTGCGATCGCTGACTTCCTGTTGGAACAGGGCGCCGTCGATCATCACGCTGGTGATATTGGGGTTAATGGCTGCCATCATATTCAGCGCCTGCACCACTTCCGGGCAGGTCTGGCAGCTTAACGAAATGTAGGTTTCAAACTCAAAACGGCCGTTTAGCTGGCGGATTTGTTCAATCAGCTCTGGCTCAATCTTGATCGGATGGCCACCGGAGTGCAGCAAAGCCAGCACCAAAGAGGTAAATTCGTGGCCCATCGGTACGCCGGCAAAGGTAATGATGGTGCCTTTGTCGACCGAGTGTACCTGCATGGCCGGGGCGCGCTTGGACGCGCTATCGTCACGACGCAGGCTGACCAGATCCGACAAGCTGGCAATCTCAGTCGCCAGGGTATTTAATTCCTGAGCTTTGGCGCTATCGTCCAGAGATACGACCAGCTCTACCTGGGATTTCAGGTTCTGCAGATAGCTGCTTAATTGTTGTTTCAGGTTGGTATCTAACATTGAGTCTACTCCATCTCTTGACTGTGTTTAGCGCGTTGTTTCAGGCAAAGCCATTCATTAGTTTCGGGCAAAGCTTGAGTGTAGCCAGCATCCAAAGATGCTGGCTGAGTACCGTTTTACAGCGCAGGGGGAGAAGCTGAAACCAGCTTCAGTTGTGAGGCGTGGTTTCAGCGTCCGCTGCCAGGCAACGGTGGTGTGGCATTTAGATTTTGCCAACCAGGTCCAGTGATGGAGCCAGAGTAGCTTCACCTGGAGTCCATTTGGCTGGGCAGACTTCGCCGTCGTGGTTCGCGACGTACTGAGCCGCTTGCACTTTACGGAACAGCTCAGCAGCGCTACGGCCGATACCCAGGTCATGGATTTCAGCAACTTTGATTTCGCCTTCAGGGTTGATAACGAAAGTACCACGCAAGGCCAGGCCTTCTTCTTCGATCATCACACCGAAGTTGCGGGTGATAGCGCCAGTCGGGTCACCGATCATTGGGTATTCGATTTTCTTGATGGTCTCAGACGCATCGTGCCATGCTTTGTGAGTGAAGTGGGTGTCGGTAGACACTGAGAACACTTCCACACCGATGTCACGGAACTGCGGGTAGAAATCAGCCAGGTCGCCCAGCTCAGTTGGGCACACGAAGGTGAAATCCGCCGGGTAGAAACACACAACAGACCACTTACCCAGTAAGTCCTGCTCGGTTACTTCGATAAATTTACCATTTTGAAAAGCAGTGGCTTTAAAAGGTTTGATCTTGGTATTGATAATTGAAGACATCGTCTTCCTCCATTTCAGTTAATAACATTGGGTGTTTCGACGGGTGCTACTCTAACAAGTGGCACCCATTATGCAAAATGAATAAAACAAATGGCTTTAATCAATTTAATCGATAAAGCGTTGCTGTACTCCAGCCGTTCCATCAATCCCTCTCAACAATGGGGGCTGTGGCGATAAATTCAACCAGTGAACACACTTAACTGCATAAAAACCATGACTGGGCAGTGTTCCTTAATGCTATCCTGACATAAGATAATGACCAGAGCATGAATTCAACCACAGAGGCCGATGGCATTGAGTGCAGTTTCAAATCAACTGGTGTTGCCCTGGTGGCGCTGGCCACTGGCGGGGTTGCTGGGCATAGTGCTGGGTGCCGCCAGCCTGAATTACAGTGCCGATGGTCGCCTCAATGTGCTGTTGCTCTGGTTGCTGTGGGCTGGCCTGCCCTTGCTGGGTAGCCTGCTGGCACTGGGACTGATGCTGCGCCCTGGCCGGCCGTGGCTGGCTCGCTTTAGCAAGCAACCGCTGTACTGGCAACCACAGCGCCATCAGCAGTGGTGGCTGCTGAGCCAGCTGAACTGGCTCTGGTGCTGGTTTGGATTGGGGATCGGGCTGGTATTCTTGCTGCTGTTATTGCTGTCGGATCTGGCCTTTGGCTGGAGCTCGACCCTGTTGCTGGAACAAAGGGCCGTGCTTCAGCTGACCCAGTGGCTTAGCTGGCCCTGGCACAGCCTCTGGCCTGCTGCGGTGCCAGATAATACGTTAATTGAGCAGAGCCGCTTTGCCCGCATTGAGCAGCAATCGGCGCTGCTTGCGCAAACCAGTGGCTGGTGGCCCTTCTTGGCCATGAGCCTGCTGTGTTACAACCTGCTGCCGCGGCTGGCGCTGGCGCTTTTTTGCCAGTGGCAAAGCCGGCGCAGCCAACCGCAGTTGCAGATCCAGCAAGCCAGCCCGGCGTCATCACCCGCAGCAGAACCAGCTGCCGAGCTTACCACCACTTCGTTGGCACAGTGGCAACAGGCCAGCTTGCTGCAATGGCAATTGCCAGCCAGCGCTGAGGCGCTGACCCTTGGGCAGGACGACTGGCAGCAGGATAACGATGCCTTTGGTGCACTGCTGGCAACCAAGCCTAAGCAACTGCTGTGGCGGGTGCCGGCCAGTCGCAGCCCGGTGGCGGAGCTTTCCGACTGGATGGCGCTGGCCCGCAAGCAGGGCATTGCACAGGCGCTTTGGCTGCAACAGGATACCAGCAACGCACGGCACAGCGCCAGTTGGCAGGCCTTTGCCAGAGCCGAGCAGCTGGCCTGGCTGGAGGAGAATGCATGACAACAGCACCACAATTTTGTGTGGTCGGCCATCCCAACCAGGGCAAGTCGTCGATAGTATCGACCCTGGTAGAAAACGATGCGGTGCGGGTTGGGGTAGAATCTGGCACCACCCGTGAAGCCGAGCGTTTTGAATTTGTGTTAAATGGCAAGGTGCTGCTGGCGCTGACCGATACTCCGGGATTTCAGCGTGCCCGTCAGGTGCTGGCCTGGTTGCAGCAGGTGCCGGTAGTGCCAGCCGAGCGGCCGGCCCGGGTGCGGGCCTTTTTGGCCGAACCTTCGCACCAGCAGCAGTTTCCGGATGAGGTGGCGCTGTTAAGCCCCATTATGGCCGGTAGCGGTATTTTGTTTGTCACCGATGCCAGCAGCCCGGTCAGTGCCACCGACGAGGCGGAGATGGAAATTTTGCGCTGGACCGGACAACCACGGATGGCGCTGATCAATCCGATAGCGCCCAGCAACCACAGCCAAAGCTGGCAGCTTAGCTTGAACCAAAGCTTTCAGTGGGTGCGGGTTTTTAACCCGATGACCGCTACCTTGCCGGCCCGCCAGGCACTGTTTCAGGCCATGGCGGAGCTGACTCCGGACTGGACCGCGGCCTTAACCGAACTCAACCGGCAGTTGCTGCACCGTGAGCAGCAGCGGCTGCAGCAGGTTAGCATGGAGTTGGCGGATTATTGGTGTGCCCAGCTGAGTTTTCGCCAGCCGTTGTCGTTGCTGCCACCTTCGCTCCTAAAGCAGCCGGAAGTCTGGCTGCAGCAACAACTTGATCAGGCCGAAAGCCAGTTGTTCGAACAGTTGGCGCAAAGCTGGGGGCATGGCCAGAGCGAGCTGGCTCGTCAGCTGGACTGGCCGATTGAGCGCGACCGGCTGATGAATACCGAAACCTGGTACCTGTGGGGGCTGCAGCAAAAGGAGCTGCTCATGGTGACTGGAGCTGCTGGCATGGCGACCGGTGCCGTGCTCGATTTAGGCCTTGGCGGCAGCTCGCTAATGCTGGGTGCTTTATCCGGCGGCGTGCTGGGATCGGCAGCTGGCTGGCTGGCCAGCAAGCAGTTGCCCGGCAAGAAGCTGGGTTGGTTGCCGCTTAGTCAGCAGCGGCATTATATCGGCCCGGTGCGGCACCCGAATTTTCCGCTGGTACTGATGGCGCGGGTGCTGACTTTTGTGCAGTTGTTGTGGCTAAGGCCACACGCCGAGCGCAGCCGGCTGGCACTGACGACTCAGGCCAGCGATTGGGATAAGAAGGCGCAGGTGCAACTGCTGCAATGGAGCAAACAGTTGCAGCAGGGTAAGTGGAAAGCCGCCCAGAGTCAGGCGCTAAGCGATTGGATCCGCCAGCAGCTGCAGCAACGACTGCACAGCACTTTGCAGCAAGAGCAGCAGCAAAGTCTTCGCTAGTGCTCTTTCCAGTTAATTATCCGCAGCCGTCAGGCCTTCAATGCGCAGCTGCCGCAAATCCAGCCCGCTGGGGTGCTGGTACACCCGCAGGCCAAACTCCGGCAAAATTGCAAACAGGTGGTCGAAAATATCCGCCTGAATGCTTTCATACTCGACCCAGACCACGGTATTGGTAAAGCAGTAGACTTCCAGCGGCAGGCCATCGGGCGTCGGGGGCATTTGCCGCACCATCTGGATCATGCCCTGATGCACCCGCGGATGGCTTTGCAAATAGCGCTGCACATAGGCGCGGAAAGTCCCGAGGTTGGTAATGCGACGGGTATTGACCGGCTCTTTGCCCTGCTCTTTCAGTGCCTCGTTCCAGGCTTTGATATCGCGATCCTTTTCCGCCAGATAGTCTTTCAGCAGCCGGAACCGATCCAGATGTGCCCGCTCTTCCGGTGTTAAAAAGCGGACGCTTTGCTGATCGATCATCAGGCTGCGCTTGATGCGCCGGCCACCGGATTGCTGCATGCCGCGCCAGTTTTTGAAAGGATCGGTCATAAAGCGGCGGGTCGGGATGGTGGTGATGGTGCGATCCCAGTTCTGGATTTTCACCGTATGCAGTGCAATGTCAATCACATCGCCATCGGCGTTTAATTGCGGCATTTCGACCCAGTCGCCGACCCGGATCACATCGTTCGAAGCAATCTGCACACTCGCCACCACCGATAAAATGGTGTCCTGAAAAATCAGCAGCAGCACCGCCATCATGGCGCCCATGCCCGATAGCAAGATCAGCGGCGAGCGGTCAATCAGCATCGCCACCATCAGCACAAAGGCGATGGTGTAGACAATAATTTTCAGCAGTTGAATGTAGCCTTTAATCGGCTTGGTTTTTGAGTCGGGTCTACGCTCGTACAGGCTGTTGACCATGGTCAGCACATTGCTGAGCGACATGGCAATGGTCAGCACAATAAAGGCATTGCTGACATTGCGGACCACTTCCACCACCAGATGCGGCAAGCCCTCAATTAAGCCAACCCCGGCCGCCAGCACCAGCGCCGGCACCACATTGGCCAGGCGGGCAATGATGCCAAAATCCTGCTGCAAGGCTTGTTGGGCAAAAGGAGTGGCGTTAAAAGCTTTAGAGACAGCCCGTACCAGAATATTTTTGGTAATCCAGTTGGCCAGCCAGGACAACACCACCAGCAGCAGCAAGCTGCCAGCCATAAAGAGCTCGGGCGAGAGTTCGCGCCAGTGTTCCAGGGTTGCAAGCCAGTCGTTCATGTCCACTCGTTAAACAGGGGAAGTTGTGGCTAGTGTAACCGATTCTGCTGAATGACAAAATGACGATATTGTAGCGCTGCAACAGCGATGGCTAGATGCCATCGCCATCAATATGCAGGCCGCATTCGCGGCCAAAGCCGTTAAAGCGGGTGTCTTCTTCGCTCATGCCGGGCTCAAATTTGACGGTGGAGTGGGTATCGCCGACCGACAAATAGCCTTGCTCCCACAGCGGGTGGTAGCTCAGGCCGTGCTCTTTTAGGTAATAGAACACATCCTTATTGCTCCAGTCGATGATTGGTTGCACCTTGACCACGCCGCGGCTGATTTCCACCACCTGTTTGTCGGCCCGGGTGCTGCTCTGGCTGCGGCGCAGGCCGGTAAACCAGCAGCCGACATTGAGCTCACGCAAGGCGCGTTGCATCGGTTCCACTTTGTTCAGCCGGTTGTACTCTTTAATGCCTTCTGCGCTGTGCCACAGCTGGCCGTAACGCGCTTCCTGCCAGCCAGGCGAGAGCGTGGCGCGGTAGACTTTCAGGTTTAATCCCAGTTGCTCGGTCAGCTGGTCGATAAACTGATAGGTTTCCGGGAATAAATAGCCGGTATCGGTCAGCACCACCGGGATATCGGCTTGCTGCTGCGTGACCAGGTGCAGCATCACCGCCGCCTGAATACCGAAACTGGAGCTTAGCATTGGTTGCTGTGGCAAATGCGCCAGCGCCCAGCGCACCCGCTCTGCAGCGCTAAGCGGGGTCAGGATGCTGTTGATTTCAGCCAGCCAGTCTTGCCGGGTGGCTTCATCCTGCGTCAGGATCTGTCGAAATTTGCTCATTCTGGCCTCACTCAGGCATGAAAATCGGTTTTGGAAACTTTGACTTCCGCCACCACACCGGCGCGGATAACAAAATCACCAAAGCACTCATTGGCCAGTCGCTCGTTGGCCCAGCGGCCAATCAGCTGATCGAGCGCGGTTAAAATCTCGGCTTCCCCGACATTGTCCAGATACAACTTCGGTACCCGGCTGCCGACCCGATCGCCACCGAGGTATAGGTTGTACTTGCCCGGCGCCCGGCCGACCAAACCAGCCTCGGCCAGCATGGCGCGGCCACAGCCGTTGGGGCAGCCAGTGACCCGCAGCACAATATGCTCATCGGCCAGTTGGTGTTTGCCAAGCAGGCCTTCCACCTTGGTCACCAGCTCCGGCAAATAGCGCTCGGCTTCAGCCATCGCCAGCGGACAGGTGGGGAAGGCGACACAGGCCATCGAGTTCTTGCGCTGTTCGCTGTGGCTATCATCAATCAGGCCGTATTTCCGGGCCAGCTGTTCAATTTGGGCTTTTTGCTCGCTTGGCACACCGGCGACAATCAGATTCTGATTGGCGGTCATGCGAAAATCACCCTGATGCACTTTGGCGATTTCGGCCAGGCCAGTTTTCAGCGGCTTGCCAGGGAAATCCAGCACCCGACCGTTTTCGATAAAGAGCGTTAAATGGTGCTTGCCATCGATGCCTTCGACCCAGCCAATGCGATCGCCACGGTTGGTAAAGATATAGGGCCGTAGCGGCTCGAACGGCACACCCATGCGCTGCTCGACTTCGCGGCGGAAATTATCCAGCCCGATGCGATCGATGGTGTATTTGGTTTTGGCGTTTTTGCGGTTGACCCGATCGCCGTAATCGCGCTGCACCGTCACCACATGCTCGGCCACTTTTAAGGTGTGCTCTAGCGGAATAAAGCCCAGCTCATCGGCCCGGCGCGGGTAGGTCGAGGTATCGCCAAAGGTCATGGCCAGGCCACCACCCACCAGCACGTTAAAACCAACCAGCTGGCCGTTCTCAGCAATGGCAACAAAGTTCAGATCGTTGGCATGCACGTCGATGTCGTTGTCCGGCGGGATCACCACTGTGGTTTTGAATTTGCGCGGCAAGTAGCTATCGCCCAGAATGGGTTCCTGCTCGGTGGTTTCGACCTTTTCTTCATCCAGCCAGATCTCGGCGTAGGCACGGGTTTTTGGCAGCAAATGCTCGCTGATTTTCACCGCCCACTGATAGGCCTGCTGATGCAGCTCCGACTGCACCGGATTGGAGGTACAGAGCACGTTACGGTTGACATCGCCGGCGGTGGCGATGGAGTCAATGCCAATCTCATGCAGGAACTGGTGCATCGGTTTGATGTTGGGCTTTAGCACGCCATGAAACTGGAAGGTCTGGCGCGTGGTCAGCCGGATACTGCCGTACATGGTTTTCTCGGCAGCAAAGCGGTCGATGGCCAGCCACTGGGTCGGGGTAATAATGCCGCCCGGCATCCGGGCCCGCAGCATCACATTGTGCAGTGGCTCCAGTTTTTGCGCGGCCCGCTCGGCGCGGATATCGCGGTCATCCTGCTGGTACATACCGTGAAAACGGATCAGCATAAAGTTATCGCCATTAAAACCACCGGTGATTTCGTCCTGCAAATCGGTGGTGATGGTGCCACGCAGGTGATCGCTGTCGGCCTTTAACCGCTCGTTATCAGACAGCTTGCCCTCGGCAACAAAAGCTGGGTTGATCGGATACTGGCTCATTAATACACATCCTTCTGATAACGTTTGGCTTGCTTCAATTCATCTAAATACTGTTCGGCCTGCTCCGGGCTTTTGCCGCCGTGCTGCTGAATAATGGCCAGCAGGGCCTGGTGCACATCTTTCGCCATCCGGTTGCCATCGCCACAGATGTACAGGTGAGCACCGCGCTCCAGCCAGGCAAAGACCTCGCTGCCTTGTTTTTGCAGCTTATGCTGCACGTAAATTTTCTCGGCCTGATCGCGGCTAAAGGCCACATCCAGCCGGCTCAGCAGCCCTTGTTTCAGGTAACGCTGCAACTCGACCTGATAGAGGAAATCCTGGGTAAAGTGCGGGTTGCCAAAGAATAGCCAGTTGTCGCCGCTGGCGCCGCGCTGCTCACGCTCTTGCAAAAAGGCACGGAAAGGGGCGATGCCGGTGCCGGGTCCCACCATGATGATCGGGGTGTCGTCATTGACCGGCAAACGGAAGTTGTCGTTTTTCTCGACAAAAACCCGCACCTGGTCGCCTTCGGCCAGCCGCTCGGCCAAAAAGCCGGATGCGCCGCCTAAATGGGTGCTGCCAAAAGCGTCGTAGCGCACCACGCCAACGGTTAAATGCACTTCGTCTTCCACCTCGGCCTGCGATGAGGCAATCGAATATAGCCGGGGCTGTTGTTTGCGCAGTGCATCCACCAGTTGCTGGGCACTTGGCATGCCCGGGTGTTCGCGCACGATGTCGATGATTTGCCGCACTGCCAGATAATCCCGCAGCGCCGTTTTATCCGCGGCAAGGGTCTGTAAGGTCTCGCTGCCAATGGCGGTGGCGTACTTGTCGACAAAGGCCGGGTACGACTGGGTCAGCTCCAGCTGGCTGGTTAAGGCCTCGGCGATGGTGAGGCGCTGCTCGCCGAGCCGCACCGGTGCGGTGCTGGCAATGGCGGTGATTTGCAGCAGCTCGCGAACCAGCGCCGGATCATTGTCGAAATAGACGCCGAGCGCATCGCCCGGCTGGTAGCTCAGATCCGAGCCAGCCAGTGAAATTTCGATATGACGCACGTCTTTGCTTGAATCACGACCGGTGATTTTCTGATTGGTGTACAGCTCAGCGGCAAACGGCTGTTGCTTGCTGTAGCTGCTGGCAGCGGTGGCGGTTTGGCCCGGCCAGGCAATGACCTGAGCACCACTGGCTGGCGCTGCACTTTCTTTAAACTCGGGTTCGAGCACTTCAATTAACGCCTGATTCCAGCTGCTGGCGGCGCTTTCGTAATCGACATCCAGATCCTGCCGGCCTTGCAGTGGCTTAGCGCCCAGCTCGGCCAGTCGCTGGTCAAAATCCTGCGCTGTTTTGCAAAAAAATTCGTAACTGGTGTCACCCAGGCCAAGCACGGCGTATTTCAGTTGTGGCAACTGCGGTGCTTTTTTGCTGAACAGGAACTTGTAGAAGGCTTCAGCATTCTCTGGCGGCTCACCCTCACCGTAGGTGGAGGTGACGATGGTCAGGAATTGCTCGTTCTTCAGCTGATTGGCTTTGTAATCGGCCATATCCAGCAGGTTCACCGCCCACTGTTTGGCTTTGGCCTGTGCCGCCAATTGTTCGGCCACATGACGGGCATTACCGGTCTGGGAGCCATACAAAATGGTCAGGGTCGCCGCCGGGGCCGCACTGGCAGCTGGCTGCTGCGGCAAAGCGCCACCGGCCAGCTGGGCACTGGCCGCCAGATAGCCACTGACCCAGGCTTGCTGAATGGGATTAAGCTGGCTAACCAGCCCCTGCAACTGCTGCACCTGCTGTTCCGACAACGGGCTGGCCTGCGCGACAAGAGAAGACAAAAGCATAACGACACCTGTTCGATGATAAGGCCGCTAGCATAGCCGTCTATATGGATGCGCGTAAAAGAATAGATCTCTCTTTTTTATTCCTTTATGGAATTACAAAGTGGCATGTCGGTTTAGCAAAAGGACTATTTTTTGGTCAATTTCCTTATTTGCGCCAATAGCTCAATCAGAGGCTCATATTAAATACCATTAAAAACAATGAGATAAAAGTTGGCATTGCGGTTGCAAAAGTCCATTCACTTGAAAAGCAATTTGCATCAGCAACACCCAACAAGAAGGAGCAGCATGATGAGCAGCCTGTTATTAACCACCGTCCTGGCATTTACTGTGAGCAGCGGCACTATGCAGCATCAGCAGTGCAACTTTCAGTTGCAGCATGATTTAACCCTATCGCCGCAGCAGCTGACACTGTCTTCGGCCGGTACCGAGTTATGGCGCATCGACCAGCACGGCAACTTCTGGTTGCAGCAAGAAGCGCAGCAAACCACCCCGGCCCAGCGTGCGCATCTGATGCAGTACCGCGAGGGAGTCTATCAGCAAGGCCAAAGCACGGTGCGTATTGTGGTCGAAGCGATGGACCTGGCCTACAGCGCCGTCGATCAGGTGCTGACCGAATTAACCGGCCGGCCGCTGGCGCAGCACAAAGCGATGCAGAGCGCGATGCAAAACGTTGATGAGGCCAGAAGCCGGATTATTTCTGAGCAGGGCGATACCCTGGTGATCCGCGGCAGTCAGTTCGATGCGCTGAATGAAGCTTTTGGCCCCGAGTTTGAAGCGGCGATTGAAGAAGTGGTGAAAAGCTCGATGGGCAGTATTTTCTGGCAACTGGGCAAAGCCTTTTTTAGCGGCGAAGGCAACTTCGAGCAGCGGATGGAAGCCTTTGGTGAGCGGATGGAAAAGTTTGGCGAAGAGCTCGAAGCCAGCATGAATTTAAAAGCCGAAGCATTGGAGCAACGTGGTGATGCCTTATGCGAGCAAATTCAGCAACTGACTCTGCTGGAACAAAGTCTGATCAGCGAACTGCCGCAGCTGGCACCTTATGCGCTGTTTCAACAGGATGCCCAGGCGAATCGCCACTAAACCAATCTTAGCCAAAACACAGTTTCCAACCACAGCCTTGGCGCCTTACTCCTTTTGGATAAGGCGTCTTTTTTATGCATCAATGCGGTTGCTCAACCCGCTGTCCGCGCTCCAGCGCCACCGGACTGGTTTTTTGTTCGCCATCGACCAAGGTGTCTTGAAACCATATTGGCAAGCCCATAGAGTTAAAAAGACTGATCCCATCCTGCAAATGGAAGTGCAGGTGTGGTTCCGTGGAGTGACCTGTATGACCACAGCGACCAATCTGTTGCCCTTGTTGCACTTTTTCCCCAAGTTTGCACGTTATGGAGCCTTTGATTAAATGCGCATAAACACCAAACTCGCCATCTGCGTGCTGAATGACCAGATAATTGCCGGCAAAGTGTCGACACAGAAAGTCGCAGACAGCAAAGCCAACCAAAGGTGCTGGGCTTATACCGTCTTGAATATCCACCACAACGCCATCTGCAGCAGCCAGTATGGGTGCATCATAACAAAAGTAGTCTTCTAGCCGGGTCCCTTGATTGCGGTGGCGACGAAATGAGACGTCAGCCACCACAAAGTCATAGGCATAGCGCTGAGCCAATACATCCCAGGAGTGGGAGGTGCCTGGTGTCAGGCCACCATTGAAAATAAGCCATTCGCCGGCAAATGGAAGGCGGTAAACAGCTTTATTTTGGTAGCTATCCAGCTCGCCGTAATGTCCACGCATGCGCCGATGCACTTTGGCCTGGCCAGCCAATTGCTTCAACTGCTGTGTGAGTTGCCATGGGTTTAGGATCGACAGCAAGGAGCTGGGTAGGAAGGTAAACAGCATCGAATAGCGGCCCAAATAGCGAATTGGCCCAGAAACAGGCCAAGCGCTGGCGGGGTGAACAGGCGTTTTTTCCGTTTTATATTCGTTAGCAAGCCGGCCCAACACTGAGCTCAGGCCAGCGGCAAAAGCCAGATAAAGAACAATCACAAGCCAAAACGGCAGTGACCATTGCCAAAGCGCCTGCACGCCAAACTGCAGTAGCAAGACCATAGCAAGGCCACCCAGCATCGGCCAATACCATGCGGTAAGCTCCTGGCGCCAGCCTGTGCTTGTTGGATTCGGTGTTTCAGCCATCTGCTTTTCCTTTGTGGTGACTTTAGGCGCCTGATGCAACAGCGGGAGCGCACTGATGGTTCGTAATTTAGTCAGCCAGGCTGGCACGGACAAGCAAAAACCAGAGGTTGCACGAAAAGCATCAATTAATGGTACCCTACTAGTCAATTTATGAGCCTGAATGGTTAGCGCCATGCACAAAACCCACTTCAACCCCTTAGTGATTCAACGAGCTTTGCAGCAGATAAAAGCAGGGTTGCGCCAGCAAAAAATCAGTTATGCTGGGCTGGCAAGCCGGCTAAATGTTTCACTGAATACGGTAAAACGGCTGCTGAATGGTCAGGATATCTCGCTGCAACGCCTGCTGCAGTTGGTCGATATCTGCCAGCTGGACTGGACGTCTGTGCTGCAGACTGCGGTGGAAGAGCACGCTGAGCATCACTTTTTTTCCGAAGAGCAAGATCAGGCGTTTGCCGCAGAGTCCGCATTGCTGGATTTTTTTGTGGGCCTGTTTTATCAACAACGCCCGCTCAATGTCTTGGCTGACGCCATGGGATTGGATGACATTGCTTGTTATCAGCGGCTTCGCAAATTGGAAATGCTTGGGCTGTTGGAGCTGGAGCCGGGTAATCGCTACCGCTTCAAGGTGAAGCCTCCTCTTGGTTTTGCGCCAGGCAGCCGGGTGTTGCAGCAGCAATTAAGCCGCTACTTTCAGCGTGCGGAAGCGGCGGTACTCAATCAGGCTGTATCCGAGGAGACGCTGGTGATGGTCAAACCCTTGCGTTTGCCACCTCAGGCATTCCGCCAACTGAGCTCAGAGCTGAAGCGGGTGATCGATAAGTATGCCGAAGCTTCTGAACTGATGTACGGCCCTGCAGATGAGCTACCCGAGTACCAGCTGACCTTGGTAGCACAACCACTGATGCCGTCGGATCACGTGCTGTCAGCATGCAACCCGACCAGTCTTGACTAAGGGGGTATTGTCAGGAGGCTGTGGTTCAGGGAAAAAACAGTTATGATGCTGTTGGTCTACCCATAAGGTGTTTGTATGAGAGTTTTTTGGAAGTCGTTGCTGGTCACTGTCGGTATCGGCGTGCTTTTGGCCGGAGCCGGCTATTGGTGGGGGTATCCGGCCTGGCAGGCTTGGTTAACCGAGCGGGAAGCCACCCGGATTGAGGCAAAAAAGTCAGTGCCAGTTGCAGCGCAGGCGGTGCCCGAGCGGCTGAATCATCAGCGTATGCTGGCCGATCTAAGCTGGATGGCGCATCCGGAGCGCGAAGGGCGCGAGTCAGGCCAGCCCGGGGCATTAGCCACCCGGCACTGGTTGGTGGAGCACTACCAACAGATTGGCTTGCAGCCGGCTGGGGTAGAGGGTTATTTGCACGAATACGAAGTGCAGGAGCATATCCAGTTCAGTGGGCTCTTTCGGCAGCGTCAGCGACAAATCCAAGCCATCAGCAATGCTGCCAATGTGCTGGGCAGCCTGCCGGGCAAACAACCAGACTTGCCAGCCATTGCCATTACAGCGCATTACGATCATCTGGGAGTGCGTGACGGCCAAATCTTTCACGGTGCTGACGACAATGCCTCCGGTGTTGCTGCCATGCTGGAGCTGGCGCGCTACTTTGCGCAGCATCCGACGGAGCATCCGCTGCTCTTTATCGCCCTTGATAGCGAAGAAAAAGGCCTGCAGGGGGCGGTCGCATTGTTCCGCGATCAGGCGGTGCAGCCTTCGCAGCTGGCCTTTAACGTCAATCTGGATATGCTGAGCCGGGATAGCGAGCGCCAGCTGTTTGCGGTGGGCACCTACCAGCACCCCTGGCTGCATCCCATTCTGGATCAGGTACAACAGCAGAGCTCAGTGCGGCTGATGCGGGCACACGACAGGCCCTGGTGGCGGGCCGGACGCACCGAGAACTGGGTCAACAGCTCGGATCATGGAGTTTTCCACCGCCATGGTGTGCCTTTTATCTATTTTGGCGTGGCCGACCATCCGGATTACCACACGCCACGGGATACCAGTGATCGGGTCGATGCCGCCTTTTATCAGGCGGTTACTGAAACCGTGCTGGATTTTATTGTAAAACTTGATCAGCAGCTGGCCGCCAGGCAGAGGTGACAAGCCGCTAGCTTTGAGTATACTGAGCAGATTGAAACAATTGAGCATGCAGTAATGAGTGAGTCAGTAACCCCAGCCAAACCCGCCCGCAAAAAAGGCGGCTTTTTTAGCAACCTGGTGTTTAACATCATTATTCCGGTGGTGATTTTAAGCAAGTTCAGCGGCGATGCGCACCTGGGGCCGATGTGGGCTTTGGTGGTGGCACTGGCGTTTCCGGTGGTCTATGGCTGCTGGGACTTTGTTCAAAGCGACAAAGTGAACTTCTTCTCGGTGCTTGGGGTGATCAGTGTGCTGCTGACCGGTGGCATTGGCTTGTTGCAGCTGGATCCGGCCTACATCGCCATCAAAGAAGCGGCGGTACCGGCGGTGCTGGGCATTGCGGTGATCCTGACCCACAACACCCGCTATTCGTTGGTGCGCAAGCTGCTACTGAATGACGATCTGATCCGCACCGACAAGCTGGCTGCTGCCCTGGCCGCCAAACAGGCAACCCAGCAGTTTGAGCAGAAAGTCCAAATCAGCACTTACCTGCTGGCCAGCTCCTTTGCGCTGTCGGCCGTGCTTAACTATGTGCTGGCCAAGTGGATCGTGGTTAGTCCGGCTGGCACCGAAGCCTTTAATGCCGAAATTGGCCGTATGACCGCGCTCAGCTTTCCGGTCATTGCCATTCCCTGCACCATTATTATGATGGGCGCTGTGCTTTATCTGTTTAGCCAAATCGGCAAACTGACCGGCGAAGAGCTGGATCAGTTTTTGGTGGGTGCGCCTGAAAGCTAATTTTCAGGACGCAGTCACTTCTTTTAGCCGCCAGGAAAACAGCACCCCCAGGCCACTCATGGCGGCGAACAACACCAGCACCGCAAACAGCGACCAGCTGGCGACCACCGCACTGATCAAACCGGTTAGCAGCAACAAGGCCCCAATCACGGTATTGCTGACCGAGACGTAATCGGTGCGTTTGTTGCCGCCGGCCATATCCAGCAAATAGGTTTTACGACCGACCCGCACTCCGGCATGCGCTATGCTCAACAGCATAAACAGCAGCGGGTAAAACCAGATGCTGGCCACCAGCGCGCCATCCAGCTGACTGGCGATGGCGGCAATAAAACAGAACAGCGAGGCAAGGGCTGCTGCCAGCAAAAGCACCCGACGACTGGACCAGTCGGCCAGCCAGCCCCAGATGCTGGAACTCAGCAAACTGGCCAGGCTGCTGGCCAGCAAAAAAGCCCCCAATAAAGCGCCCGAGCTGCTGTGCTGCTGCGCCAGCACAATCAAAAAGGGCGTGGCCAGCGCCGAGCTGAGCAGCAGTGCCCGGGTAATGACAAAGTGGCGAAACAGCACATCGTCGCGCAGCAACGCTAAGTTGGCAAAGGCTTGCTGCATGGCATTGCCGCCACCGCTGGTCTCACCAGGTTCTTCCTCAATCTGGCTGAACAAAGTGGCTGCACCAAACCACAGCATGGCTGCCCCGAGCAGCAACAGCACATAGATCAGCACGCCAGCTTCTTTCACACTGCTCAGCAGCCAGATGGAGACACCGGTGGTCAGCAAGCCCGATACGGTGCTGGCCAGGCCGGTTAACCGACCACGCCGCTGTTTGGGGATGGTTTTGCCCTGCACATCTTTCATCGCCACCGAGTTCAGGCCCCGGCCCAGGCTAAAAACCACCAGCAAGCCGAGTATCGCCAGGCCAGCACTTAGCCCCTGCAGCCAGAGCACCGCCAGCACCATGCCAAACAGGCTGAGTGCCTGGATGATGGCGCCCAACACCAGAAAGGGTTTGCGCAGCGCATGCTGGCGCACCCAGGCGCCAATCAGCAGCTGCGGCAGCAAAGAGCCGGACTCGCGAATAGGCACCAGCCAGGCAATCAAGGCTGCCGGCGCGCCTACTGCTGTCATCAGCCAGGTCAGCACGGTTTTCGGGCTGGTCAGTAAATCGCCCAGACTGGTCAGGGTTTGGCTGATTAAGATTAAGAAAAAATTGCGCGGCACTTCGGTACAAGCTTGCTCCGAGATATCCTTGCAGGCACGGGCATCTTCTTCGTTGGCTATCAGGCTGTACAGCTTGTCTACTTTTTCCTGGGATGGGGTCACGCTACCTCCGGATGGTGATTCTGACGAAAAAAGTCGCCTTTAGACTTCAATAGCCTTAGTCTAGCAGGCTAGTGTATTGAATTTTAGTCATTTTTATTCTGGCACTGATATTGCTGAACTTAACATGTTTCTTCTCTAAGCTAAGGAGCTTGTATGCATCTGCCCGCCTGGTCCCAACTCTGGTTGCTTAGCCAGATCGAATGGCAACGGCTCTTTTTAACCCGCAGAGGCTGGTTAACCATTGCCGCATCTTGCCTGCTGTGGTTTGTGTTGCTGCGTTATCTGGTGATGCCGCTGAGTCAATGGATGCTGGATCCTGCAATTCTGGAAGGGGCTGAAATGGTTGCGGGCTGGGTCGATGTGCGGCAGTTATTGCTTTGGCCTCGACCAGAGCTGAGTCTGTTTTGGCTACTGGCTTTGGTATTAAGCCCGATGGCGGCAGTGCTGTTTAGTGCCGGACAGATTTGCCGCGACCGCAGCCGGGGTACCTTGCGCTTGTACTGCCTGCGTATCAGCAGGAGCAGTCTGCTGCTGGGGCGCTTCCTTGGCCAGTTGCTGATGCAGGGGACTTTGTTGGCACTTACTCTGGCAGCCAGCCTGGCGCTGGCTTTTTGGCAGGGGGCGGCTTTGAGCACAGAGCTGTTTAGTGCGGCCTTGTTTTGCTGGGTTTTCGTGATGCTGTGCTTACTGCCTTTTACTGCCTTAATGAGCCTGATGTCGGTGTGGCTGAACTCCAGTCGGGCTGCCGTTAGTCTGGCCATCGTCGTGCTGAGTGTCTTGCCAGTGCTGTTAGGAGTGCTTGCCTATTACTGGCCCGGTGTGCTGCCGCTGTTTGGCTGGTTGCCTGGCGCTCAGATCCCGGCACTGATGAACAGCTTGCCCTGGCAATCCTGGGCACCCTTGGCCCTGCCGGTTGGGCAAGCACTTTTGTTGTTGGCACTTTCACTGTATAGCTTTCAACGGAGAGGCATATGACAGTATTGGTTGATTGTCAGGGGCTGACTAAGCACTTTGGTCACAAGGCAGTATTGCAGCAGTTGGATCTGCAGATCCACGCCGGAGCTCCGATTGCGCTGGTGGGCGCCAATGGAGCCGGAAAAACCACCTTGCTGAGTGTGCTTTGTGGCTACATTCAGCCCGATCAGGGCCGGGTGCAGGTGCTGGGGCATCAGGCGGGTAGTCCAGCCCTGAGTGGACGCTTAGGCGCTTTGCCACAGGATGCGCAGTTTGATCCGGACTTTGGACTGGCCAGGCAGTTGCATTGGTTGGCGCGCTTGCAAGGGATGTCAGCGGCAAAATCCCGGCAGGAAACTGAGCGGGTGTTGGCGCTGGTGGATTTAACGGCAGAAGCGGGCTCCAAGGTAGTCCAGCTAAGCCACGGCATGCGCAAGCGGCTGGCGATTGCCCAGGCTTTGCTGGGCGAGCCTGAGCTGGTGCTGCTGGATGAACCGACCGCTGGTCTGGATCCGCTGCATGCCAAAGCCTTGCGCGATTGCATTCAGCAGTTAAGTGCCCACTGCACCTTTGTAATCAGTTCGCACAACCTGTTTGAACTGGAGCAGCTGTGTGGCACTGTGCTGATGCTGGAACAAGGCCAGATCCGGCAGCAAGTAGCCCAAGTCAGTGAGGCAGGAGTGCTTCGCTTGCAGTTGTGTCAGGAAAATTATCAACCTCTGCTGCCTTTGCTGCAGCAACTGCCTGGCCTGGTGTCTTTCCTCATAGTGAGTAAGCTTCAGCTGGAGTTGCGGTACGATGCTGCTCGGGTAGCTGATTTTGATGTTCAGTTGCTGCAATTGCTGCACCAACAGGACATTGATTATCGGCAGTTAAGCCGGGGGCCTTCGCTGGAGCAACAGTTGTTTCAATCAGGTAGCTAGGCCAACAAGCTGAAAAGTGTCTGTTTTTTTGCCATAGATCAGCTTGTTCTAACTGCAGCTAGGGTTTAGAACATGAGCGTATAAAAAATAAACGTTGATAAAACAACTGCTAATGTTTTTGTTTAAAATTTCGGCACATTTTTTGCTTTTCATTAAGCTGTCAATGTTCAAAAGCTCAAAAAACGTATTCGTTGTTTGGCAACCGTCGTAATTTAGGGAAAAATTTTATGAAAACATCGTTGTTTGCAGGGGCTGTTGTCCTGGTAACTGGTTTGGTGTTCTCGGCTCATGCTGCTTTAATTGGTACCATAACGCATGATTATGGGTTTGATAAGCATGCCCCTTCGCATATGAATTATGGTGGGTACTGCGGTAGTTTACACACAGACTATTTTCAAGTTGTTCGTCCCAGTCTTTCAACCTGTGCCACTGGTAGCTCATTTCACGATGCTTTCGATTTTAGCCATCTTGCGTTTGAAGAGATTACATCCTTCGAGCTGACCTTGAATCATCAGTTTAGCAATGGCGTTTGGGTTGTAAGGCCGGGGGCTAGCCGATTTGCCGCCAGTGATGACATTAACCTCTTTAATGCCTTTTTATCGGATAGACGCTTATCGAGCAGTCAGCAAATAGTGACCTATACCTTCACGAGCTCGCTGGATGTATTCGATGATATTGTCAGCTCAGGCAGCTTCTATCTCTGGTTCTCACGTTTCAGCGGTACCAATAATTTTAATCTGTACAGTGCAACTCTAAGTGTCTATGGCACACCGGCAAGCGATACCACACCGGTACCAGCCCCAGCCACTTTGGCATTGCTTGGTCTGGGCTTGCTGGGCTTGCGCCTGCGTCGCCGCTAAACCAAGCGTCACTCCAGCTTCTGCAAAAAGGCCTGCTACAACAGGCCTTTTTGCTATTTAATTGACTTGTTTACCACCCTTCACTACCACTGGAATGGCTTCCAGTAGACGGATATTTTGCAAGGGGTTGCCTTCAACGGCGACCAGATCGGCATAGGCACCGGGTTCTAGCAGGCCTACATTCAATTGCCCTTGCTCGTTACGCCAATTCAGCAGCGTAGCGGCATGCAGGGTCGCGCTTTGAATGGCTTGCAGTGGTGTCATGCCCCACTCCACCATGTAGCCAAACTGACGGGCGTTCTGGCCATGGGTATAAACACCAGCATCGGTACCATAGGCCATGTTGACACCGGCAGCGACCGCACGGCGAAAGTTTTCCCGTTGAAGCTGACCAACCTGCCGCTCTTTGGCCAATGACTCCGGTAAGATCCCAGCAGCTTCGCCTTCGCTTAAAATATAATCGCTGACATAGATGTCCATCACCAGATAAGTACCGCGCTCTGCGGCCATGGCCAGTATCTCATCATTTAAAAAACTGGCATGCTCAATCGAATCGACCCCGGCTTCAATAGCGCGCTTCATGCCATGCAAACCATGGGCATGAGCGGCCACTCTGGCACCACGGTCATGCGCTTCGGCCACCAGCGCCTGCATCTCCGCCAGACTGAACTGGCTGGCATTGACGTCGGTGTTGCGCGACAACACGCCGCCGGTTGCGGTGAATTTGATTAAGTTAGCGCCGTATTTCATGTTCTCCCGTACCCGGGTGCGTACTTCATCCGGACTATTGGCAACCCCAAAACCAGTGGCGGCATAGGTATGCGGCAGTAAGTTGTTGTCGCAGTGGCCACCGGTAATGCAAATGGAATGGCCGGCTACCCGCATCCTTGGTCCCTGGATTTCGCCTTCATCAATGGCATTGCGCAAATCCACATCGGCAAAGCCTGCTGCTCCGACATTACGTACGGTGGTAAAGCCTGCCTGCAGGGTCACTTCGGCTGCAGTCACCCCAAAAATGGCCTGACGCGCCGGCGTGCTATTGAGCCGGCGAAAACCATGCTGCTGTGGGTTGGAGGTAAGATGGACATGCATATCAATCAGGCCCGGCAGTACGGTATAACCGGATAAATCCAGCGTAGGAATGGCACGCTGCTCAGTAGATAATTGACGTACCGGCAGGATTTCCACGATGCGTTGGTCTTGTACCAGAATGGCCTGATTGCGCTTTAGTTCACCGTTTTGTACATCCAGCAATTGGCCGGCCAGGATCAGCTGATCGGCAGCATGAACTACCGAGCTGCCAAGTGCTAGCAGCAAGGTGCTCACAAGTTGAGAGGTTTTCATTGGGTTACTCCTGATCGGAGCTGGGTGGCGCCGCCTTTGGGGCCGTTGGCTGCTGAGCAGCGATGATGGTTTGCATCTGCAGCTCCAGCGCTTCTACTTTTTCGCGGGTGCGGGCCAGCACCTGGCGTTGTACGTCAAACTCTTCCCGGCTAATCACATCCAGATCAGCCAGCTTTTGTTGTAGCACCACTTTGATTTTACTTTCAATATCATCAGCTGCTTGTCGAACTTTGGCCGGGATCACAGCGCCAATTTGTTTGGCCAACTCTTCCACTTTTTTTGGATCGATCATAGGTGCCCCTGTGTAGGTCTTTGCTTACATGCTAAGTTGGTTTGAGTATAACAAAGCTTGCGCTGCTCTTTTAGTTGATTTTCCGGTAAACTGACCGGCCGATTTACCGCAGCCTGCATGGAGCTTTGCCAGTCCCCGATGAAACTAAACCCTCAGCAAAATGAAGCGGTGCATTATATCTCTGGCCCTTGTTTGGTATTGGCTGGCGCAGGCAGTGGCAAGACCAGGGTGATCATCAATAAAATTGCGTATCTGATAGAGCAGTGTCAGCTGCCTGCCCGACATATTGCTGCGGTCACTTTTACCAATAAAGCCGCCAGGGAAATGAAAGAGCGCATTAGCTTACAGCTGCCTAAACCTGCCTGCCGCGGGCTGACTATTTCCACCTTTCATACGCTGGGTTTGACTATTCTGAAAAAAGAGTTTCGGGCTCTGGGTTACAAGGCGAGTTTCAGCTTGTTTGATGATCAGGACTCGATGGCTTTGCTTAAAGAGCTCACCGAAGCCGATTACCTGGGCGATAAAGACTTACTAAAACAGCTGCAAAGTAAAATCTCCAACTGGAAGAATGACCTGATGCTGCCTGAGTTGGCGCTGCAGCGGGCAACCCAGCCGGAAGAGTTGCTACAGGCACAGTATTATCAGCGCTACAACCAGTTACTGAAAGCTTACAATGCCTTTGATTTTGATGATTTAATTTTGCTGCCTACCTTGTTGATGCAACACCAGGCGGAGGTGCGTGAACGCTGGCAGCAGAAAATCCGCTACTTGCTGGTGGATGAATACCAGGATACCAACACCAGCCAGTACCAGCTGGTGAAGCTGTTGGTGGGTGAACGTCAGCGTTTCACTGTGGTGGGTGACGATGATCAGTCCATCTACTCCTGGCGCGGCGCCAGACCGCAGAATCTGGCTTTGCTGCAACAGGACTTCCCCAATCTGAAGTTGATTAAACTGGAACAGAATTACCGCTCTTCGGAGCGGATTTTAAAAGCGGCCAATATTCTGATTGCCAATAATCCGCATGTGTTTGATAAGCAGCTGTTTAGTGAGATTGGTTATGGTATGCCGCTAAAAGTATTGCCGTGCAAACACGAGGAAGACGAAGCGGAAAAAGTGGTAGCGGAAATTATTTCGCATCGCTTTACCAACCGCACCCAGTACAAGGATTATGCTCTGCTGTATCGCAGCAATCATCAGGCACGGATTTTTGAAAAAGCCCTGATGAACAACCGGATCCCTTATCGCATCTCGGGTGGTACTTCCTTTTTCTCACGGGCCGAAATCAAAGATGTGATGGCCTACCTGAGGCTATTGGTGAATCAGGATGATGACAATGCGCTGCTGCGTATTATTAATGTCCCCCGCCGTGAAATAGGTGCCGCCACCCTGGAAAAGCTGGGTACTCTGGCGCATGAGCAGCAGATCAGCTTGTTCGAGAGTTGCTTTGTACCCGAGTTGTCACAGCGGTTGCCGGCTAGAGGCTATCAGGCGGTGCAACACTTTGCCAACTGGATTTTGGCGTTAACCGAGCAGGTAAAACGTGCTGAACCCACGGAGGCCATTCGGGATTTGATCCGGCAAAGCCAGTACGAGGCCTGGCTGTTTGAACATAGCAACAGCCCAAAAGCAGCCGAAATGGCGATGAAAAACGTCAACGAGCTGTTTCGCTGGATTGTCGAAATGCTGGAAGGCAAGGACGATGAAGAGCCGATGACCTTGCCAGAGGTGGTCAGCCGGTTAACGCTGCGGGATATGATGGAGCGCCAGGAGCAAGACGAACAGTCCGATCAGGTGCAGCTGTTGACCTTGCATGCCTCCAAAGGCTTGGAGTTTCCATACGTGTTTATGGTCGGTATGGAAGAGGGTATTTTGCCGCATCAGGGCAGCATTGATGAAGACAATATTGAAGAAGAAAGAAGGCTGGCCTATGTCGGCATTACCCGGGCACAACGTGAATTGTTTTTTACCTACGCCAAAGAAAGACGCCAGTATGGGGAAGTGATCCGGCCGGAACCAAGCCGGTTTCTGTATGAGCTGCCACAAGATGATCTGGACTGGCAACACAGTACCGTTGCTAAAACCGCAGAGCAACGCCAACAAACGGGCAAAGCCAATATTGACAGGTTACGGCAACTGTTGAAAAAGCCGGAGTAACCGTTTGCTTGCCGCTAGCGTTGTTTCTGGCAGGGACTAACTGGCTTTAGCCGTTTTTTTTTGCGTGACGGCACGGCTTGGCTCAGGTTGCGGCTTTGGGTCGGGTGCGACCAACATGTCGGCATTAAAAATCACAAAACGGTTACTGCCAAGCGACTTGGCCTGATACATGGCCGCATCGGCATCCCGAAGCATTTCATCCGGGCTCTGGTAATCGTTATGGTATAGCGCAATACCAATACTGGCGCCGGACAGCACCTGGTGCTGCTCAATAAATACCGGTTGTCGCACGGCTTCGATGATGCGGTCAGCAACATCTTCTACATCCAGCTGTTGCTGAATATCGGTTAACATGACGACGAATTCATCGCCACCCAGTCGAGCAACCAAATCATGCTCACGAATGGCTTGTTGCAATCGTTTACTGGTTTCCATCAGATAGTGATCACCGACGGCATGGCCAAGGTTATCATTAATAGCTTTAAAGCGATCCAAATCTATAAACAGCAGGGCCAGCTTGCCATCGGTTTGACGCTTGCGCTGGCGGAACTGTTGCTGCAGCAATTGCAGGAAGCGGGGGCGGTTGGATAAGCCGGTTAACGCATCATGATTGGCTTCATGGAACAGTTTTTCTTCAATTTTTTTGCGCTCTTCCACTTGCAACCGCAGGAACAAATTGGTTTGGCGTAGTTCACGGGTACGCTCAAATACTTTACGTTCCAACTCTTCCTGTTGTTTGCGCTGTTGCTCTGTGGCCAGTTTTCGTTGGATGGCAACTGCAATATGGCGCGACACAAAACGAAGAATTTTCAGTTCCTGCTCACTGTAATCGTACTGGTAGTCATAAGCCTGTAAGGCAATGACGCCGATCACTTCGTCCTCCAGCAGCAGCGGCGCTCCGAGCCAGCTGGTAGAGTGGCGGGTGCTACGTAATGAGCTGACCATGCCACGGGTAATTTCACCTTGTTGATGGAGCTTGGCAGCAGCTGCCCCATCGATGAGCGCGGCTTCACCACGGCGGATGATGTATTCAGTAAACCCTTTGCCCAGTGGCCGCTTTGGAGCTGCCGGTGTGTACTGGTCACGGTAAAATGGGAAGCTCAGTGTGCTATCGCTGCGATCCAGTAAGGCAATGTAGCAATTTTCTGCATACATCAGCTCGGACAACACCTGATGGATATCCCGATAAAAGCTTTGCATATTGCGGCTACAAGCCGACAACTCTGAAATTCGGTACAGCGAGCTTTGCAGTTTTTCTGCCGCGATCCGCTCTTTGATTTCTTTCTGCAGTTCCTGATTGGCCAGTTGCAGTTGTTGTGTGCGCTGTCGGACTGTCTGCTCCAACAGTTCCCGGCTACGTACCCTATCGATCGCCGTCACGGTATGATTGGCCAGGTGGCAAAAGACATCCAACGCCTGTTCGCTGTACTGTTTGTCTGGATCGTAACTTTGGATTGCCATCACACCGATCACTTGCTGACCACGTTTTAGCGGAATTCCCATCCAATGGGTAGGCATGCTGCCCTGGGCCTGAATATCACCGCTTTGAATCAGCTGTTCAAACAACGCCTGATTGCACAACAAGGGTTGACCTGTACGAAATACATAACCGGTCAGGCCACTGGCAAAAGCATCGGAGGGAACCTGCAGAATAACTTGTTGATCTTTTTCATCAGAAAAATATTCCAGGATGAATTGATCTGAACTTTGCTCGTGTAAGACGACATAAAAATTTTTAGCGTGCAGCAGCTCAGCCACCATCTTATGGATGGAGGGGTAGAATTCCTTCATGTCTGCAACGGTACTGGCAAGCTCAGATAAGCGCAACAATGCACCTTGAATCGTGAATGCTTGCCGGTAACGGTCCGCCATGTGCTGCAGCCGTTGCTTCTTGGTTTCTGCACGTTGCAGCGCACGCCTTGGGTTCGTTAAATCCTTCAACTCAGTCTCTTATAATAATTTTGGGCTTGGTGCATGAAACAAATTTATTATGCACAAAGTTTGCGCAGAGTGGAATCTTCGACTGAGGAAAAGCGGCGCTTATTTATACTATTTTAATATAAATAATTAAGAAAATACTGAATGCTGTTATGAATAAGGCGGGAGCTACCAGCCCACACAAGGTGTAGGCCGGGCCGGGTCAAACCATTTACAGATCTTTGATCATAAAGCGAATCGCTTCAGCAATCTCATCTTCTGAACAATTCATACAGGTACCCATGGCTGGCATATTGCCAAAACCATCGATGGAGTGACGTAGCATGACATCAAACCCCTGGTCCATCCGCGCTTGCCAGGCAGCGGCATCACCAGGCTTAGGAGCATCCAGAGCGCCGGTACCATGACAAGCAAAACAAGCGGTTTGATACACCTGCTCACCACTTCGAGGACCAGTATCGGCTGCTGCCCGTACCGGAGCCTCGCCATCCAGATAGACCTGCCCAACCGGAGCAATGCGTTTACGCAACTCTTCGTCAGCAGCAGAACTTGTGGCCAGGCCAGTGAACAGCAAAGCACATGCAGCCGTTGCTACAAGGTGGATTTTTCTCATCGTTATGGGTCCTGTTTCAATTTTGTACAAATCTTACGCCATTATAACGAGCGAGTTGACATTGGGGAAGCCCCGTCAACCTTCAGTGTTAAAGAGCCTAAGCCAGTTCAAGCAGTGCAGCAATTAACTTATCGATGCCTTCACTGGCTTCGGTGACCGACTGGGCCAGCATATAGGCAGGTGTAGAAACGACTTTGGCCTGGTGATCGATCACAATATCCTGAACCTGACACTGCACATGCAAGGCACCCATCTGCTCAATGGCTTCGGCGGTATCGGCATCAGTGCCTATGGTCAGGCTGACTGGCGCTGGATAGATTAGTGGAATCATGGCCGGAGCGATGCAGATAAAACCAACAGGTTTGCCTGCACTGACAAATGCCTGCAGACATTGTTTCAGCTCAGGTAATACCTGGGCATCGGCGCCTTTAAAAGCAAAGTCGGATAAGTTTTTGGCCGCACCAAAACCTCCTGGTAACACCACGGCATCAAAACCTGCCGGGCTTAATTCTGATAAAGGTTTGATCGCTCCCCGGGCGATTCGTGCTGCCTCGACCAGCACGTTACGTTGCTCTGCCATCTCATCACCAGTGAGATGATCGATGACATGGTGCTGGTTGATATCTGGAGCAAAACACTGGTAACTGGCATGATGCCGCTCAAGGTGGAGCAAGGTGAGTACTGACTCGTGGATTTCTGCACCGTCATAGACACCGCAGCCACTCAAAATAACTGCCACTTTTTTCATCTTAGCCTCCTCTGAACCATGATATTTGTTGGCTTATAGCAAAGCATTCTTAAACCGATTTTTTTAAGCAAAAATTATTTAAAAAAATGACTGGCCTGAAGCTCTTTCTGTGATAGTCTACACAACCGCTGACATAACGTCTGCCGTTTTTTCTGAACTGCAATCTGTACTACAAACAGCACAGCAGAAAAAATTTTCCACACGATGGAATAAAAATAATAACAAGGGCTTCAGCAGTTTCCCCTTTTGTATTAAACGAATACTTTCAGTAACTTAGCCTACATAGAAATATTCTTTGTTGGCTGATTCCCATGCCTGTAATTTTTTTTTGCACAAAGTTATCCACAGTTTTGCCTGGGTGAGTGATTGACTTGTCAGTTGCTGCTGATCCTGGCTAGGTCGTTCGGACTGCCTGTAGTATGATTCCTTTCTTAGCATGACCACCCATTTAGACAATATACAGGACGCATTATGGCTTCACACCCCGATACCCCTCTTGTTTTAGTTGATGGCTCATCGTATTTGTTTCGTGCTTACCATGCACCGCCTCATCTGACCAACTCCAGGGGTGAAGCGACCGGTGCGATCTATGGTGTGGTAAATATGCTCAAAAGTTTGCTCAAGCGCTATCAGCCAGAGCAGATGGCGGTGGTGTTTGATGCCAAGGGGCCAACGTTTCGAAATGAGCTCTATGCGGACTACAAAGCGCACCGGCCGCCGATGCCGGATGATTTACGCAGCCAGATAGAACCGCTGCATCAGATCATCCGTGCTATGGGCTTACCGTTGTTGTGCGTATCCGGTGTGGAAGCGGACGATGTGATTGGTACTTTAGCCCGCGCGGCCAGTGCTGCTGGTCGGGAAACCGTAATCTCAACAGGTGATAAGGATATGGCGCAATTGGTCGATCAGCACGTGACACTGATCAATACCATGACCGATACCCTGTTAGACCCTGCCGGAGTAGAAGCTAAGTTTGGGGTGCCACCGACCCTTATCATTGATTATCTGGCGTTGGTGGGTGATAAGTCCGATAACATACCGGGTTTGCCGGGTGTAGGTGATAAAACAGCTACTGCTATGTTGCAGGGGATCGGGGGTGTTTCTGTTTTGCTGGCTCAGCCGGAAAAATTGGCTGAGCTTAGCTTTCGAGGCGCCAAAACTATGGCCGAGAAGCTATTGGCGCACCAGGCGCAGGTGGAGTTATCGTATCAATTGGCGACCATCAAAACCGATGTTGAACTGCCTTATCAGCTTGATGATTTAGCGATTCAACCGGTGGATGCAACTGCTCTGGCCGAGTTATACAAAGCCTGTGAGTTTAATCGCTGGTTAAAAGAGCTGCTCAGCGCAGAGACTGAGTTAGCTGAAACCAAAGCAGATGCCGCTGCCTTGGAGCAAGCAGATGAACAAGAGCAAGCGGTGACAACCAGCCTGGATCCCTCGGGCTATCAAACCGTGCTCAGTGAGCAGGCCTTTGAGCAGTTGCTCAGTGAGCTGGAACGCAGTGAGCTGACAGCTCTGGATACGGAAACCACCAGTCTGGATTACATGGAAGCGAAGCTGGTTGGCTTGTCCTTTGCTACTGAGCCAGGTAAAGCCTGGTATTTGCCACTGGCTCACGATTATCTGGATGCGCCGGCTCAGCTGGATAAAAACTGGGTGCTGGCCCGGTTAAAACCCTGGCTGGAAAATGCCGGCAAGGCCAAAGTGGGACAGAATCTCAAGTACGATCAAAGTGTACTGGCACGTTATGACATTGCTTTGCAGGGCATTGCGTTTGATACCATGCTGGAGTCCTATGTACTGAATAGTGTGGGTTCCCGCCATGATATGGACAACCTGGCACTGAAGTACCTGGGTCACAATACCATTAGTTTCACGGACATTGCCGGCAAAGGCGTCAAACAACTGACCTTTAATCAGATCGAGCTGGAACAGGCCAGTCATTATGCGGCAGAAGATGCCGACGTGACGCTGCGGCTGCATCAGGCTTTATGGCCACAACTGCAACAAACTCCCAGCCTGGTGCGGGTATTGCAGGACATTGAAATGCCGCTGGTGCCTATTTTATCAGCGATGGAGCGGCATGGGGTTTTGATCGATGCCAGCTTGTTGAAACAACAGAGTCAGCAACTGGGCAGCCGTTTGGCCGAACTGGAGCAACAGGCGCATCAACTGGCGGGGCAAGCTTTTAACCTGGCATCACCCAAGCAGCTGCAGCAGATTTTGTTTGAGCAGCAAGGCCTGCCGGTGCTGAAGAAAACACCGAAAGGGACACCATCGACCGCCGAAGAGGTACTGCAGGAACTGGCACACGATTATGAACTGCCGCGTTTGCTGATGGAACACCGTATGCTGAGTAAGCTGAAATCCACCTATACCGATAAGCTTCCCAAAATGATCAAGGCTTCCGGGCGGGTGCATACGTCGTACCACCAGGCGGTCGCAGCGACCGGCCGGCTTAGCTCAACCGAGCCAAACTTACAGAATATTCCTATTCGAAGCGAAGAAGGCCGTCGCATCCGTCATGCTTTTATTGCACCTAAGGGTAAAAAGATATTAGCCATCGATTACTCGCAAATTGAACTGCGCATTATGGCGCACCTGTCTGGTGATAAAGCCCTGTTGGATGCTTTTGCCGCTGGGTTGGACATTCATAAAGCAACAGCGGCCGAGGTCTTTGCCGTACCTTTAGCGGAGGTGACCTCTGAGCAGCGTCGCCGGGCTAAGGCGGTGAATTTCGGCTTGATTTACGGCATGTCGGCTTTTGGCCTGGCACGCCAATTAGGTATCGGCCGGCAGGAAGCGCAGCACTACGTGGATCGCTACTTTGAACGCTTCCCTGGCGTACTGGCTTATATGGAGCGGACCCGAAAACAGGCGCATGAACAAGGATTTGTTGAAACCATTTTTGGCCGTCGTTTGTATCTGCCTGAAATCAATGCACGAAATATGGCCCGGAAAAAAGCGGCTGAGCGGGCTGCTATCAATGCTCCGATGCAGGGTACTGCTGCCGATATCATTAAACGCGCCATGATTGATGTCGCTGACTATCTAAAGCAGCACAACGAGTTGCAGGCTGTGATGATCATGCAAGTGCACGATGAATTGGTGTTTGAAGTTGCCAGCGAGCAGATGGATACCGCGGCCCGTGAGTTGGCGGCTGTGATGGAAAGCGCCGCCCGCTTGGATGTGCCTTTGCTGGCGGAAGCTGGCTATGGTGATAATTGGCAGCAAGCGCATTAATGGTTCGGTTTTTCGCCGATTGGGTAAGTGGTAATTTTATTACCAATTATCCCGGCGCAAGGGGCAAAAATAATTTTTTGTAGTTTTTTTACCAAATCTGCTTGATTTTTTAGCAGTACGCGCTAGTATAGAAAATGTAGGGTACAGAGGTAAGATGTTCTATCTTTCAGTGTCAGAACCTGGTTCTACACCCGAAAGTAGGCTTACATTTAGCCGCCCCGCTGCTTGCAGTGGGGCGTTTTTTTTATTTCCGTTTATTTTGTGCGCAGAAAATTTCTTTATTATTTTAGAGTAAATACTTCAAACTGGTATTTTTTTGTAGTATCATTACATGGTCTCAATGATTGAGACACCCTGTTGATTTGAACTAATAGCTTCTCCCCGTTTGCTATACCGGCCTCCAGCGTGAGGCCGTTTTTTTTGCCTCAATTCTGAGTGTGTGCCGGATAAAACCAATGGGTCAGCGCTTGTTCCAGCTCGGGCAAACCTTGTTTGCTTAATGAACTAAAAACCTGTACCTGCACATCTCCCATAAAAGCCAGTGCAGCTTCTGTAACTTCCAGCAAAGCTTTCTTACGTGGTCCCGGGCTCAATTTGTCTGCTTTGGTGAGCAGCAAACGCACCGGCAGCTCACTGGCCACGGCCCAATGAATCAGATCCTGATCCAAATCTTTCAGCGGGTGACGAATATCCATCAATACCACCAACCCTTTCAGGCTAGTGCGCTTTTGCAGATATTCACTCAGTGAGCGTTGCCATTTTTCTTTCACTGCCAGCGGCACTTTGGCAAAACCATAGCCGGGTAAGTCAATCAGTCGCTGATGCTCATTGAGCTGGAAGACATTAATGAGTTGAGTGCGGCCCGGCGTTTTACTGGTTCGGGCCAGGCTTTTTTGCCGGGTCAGGGTATTCAGTGCGCTGGATTTTCCTGCATTGGAGCGGCCGGCAAAAGCGACTTCAATACCTTCATCCAATGGTAAGGCACGAATATCCGGTGCGCTGGTCAGGAAGGTGGCTTGTTGGTAATTGATGGTTGGGGTGCTCACAGCAAACTCCAGTCAGTTTCAATCAGGCCTGTGCTAAGCGTTCACCCCATCGTTGTGGGGCAGCACAAAAGGTTGCTCAGGCTGTTTTTTATGGTTCGAATACTTCATTGTAACGGATCGGATGGATCGGAAGAAGCAAATGCTGTATAGATGGGATTTTATATTAGACAGAATCGTGTAAAATAAGCAGCTGAAACAATTTAGCAATCACGATGGTGCCACCCAGCTGGCGACTAAAATGCGGACAGAGACGGAAACAACATGAAAAGACTTGTACTGCCACTTACGCTGTTATTCAGCATGATAGGTGCGGCCCATGCATTTGACGGTGATGCTGCGGCCGGTAAGGAAAAAGCAACCACTTGTGTTGCCTGTCATGGCACCGATGGCAACAGCCCTATGGATATCTATCCTAAAATAGCCGGCCAACATGCTGAATATCTTTACAAGCAGTTGCAGGATTATAAGCTGGCTATGCAAACCGGTGGTGAGCGGGGGCGCAGCAATGCCATTATGTTTGGTATGGTAGCAGGCTTGTCCGATCAGGATATGCGTGATTTATCTGCTTACTTTGCTTCTCAGAGCATGTCGGCTGGCACTACACCAGAACATGCGCTGGAGCGGGGTCAGCAACTTTACCGGGGTGGTGATGCTGAGCGTGGCATTCCAGCCTGCATTGCCTGTCATGGCCCGCGTGGCGCGGGTACCAGCTTATCTGGCTTTCCACGCATTTCTTTCCAGCACGCACCCTACCTGATCGAAACCTTGAAAGAGTTCCGCAGTGGTGCCCGTGCCAATGATATGAATGGCATGATGCGGGATATCGCCCGCAAGATGACCGACGAAGACATTGAAATGGTATCGCTGTATCTTGGTGGTTTGCACTAAGCCACACTGCTATTGCCCGCGAAAACCAGCCAACCGGCTGGTTTTTTTATTTTTCTGGCGCAATGATTGTGAGATATATCTCACAAGAGGTGTGAGATATTCACGGGTAGCCTTATGGTTTTCAGATGCTCAGGCTGCATGATTATTCAACTAAGTAGCTGATAAAGCGATAATTAATGAATGACCTGCTAAATTTTATGGATTTTTTTCCATCAGGGGGTTGTTATCTGCTGAAATTGGCGTAAATTAACACTTCGTTACATTAAGTAACGCGTCGAGAAAATGGAACTGATGGCATGGAAAGCTCAGTAAGTGCGACGACGAATACAACATCGCTGCGATGTTCGTGCGCTATCCAAGGAAGATTTAGAAAGTATCAGGATGATCACCAACAAAAATAAAGCTGCATAGGGATATTACACAACAATACCAGGGACCATTCGGACGCGCTGTCCAATCAGGTCATTATGACTGCAGCAGATGAAAGAAGTGTCCACTTTAGACACCTGGCAGAGGCGATAAGGCAACTTATCGCCTTTTCTTTATGCCTAATTTTATGCAGCCCTCCTTGCAAGCAGTCAGGATGTGTTAAAATACAGCTCATCAATCAGCGGTTTTAATGGCGTTTGCCAAAACGTCTACCAGGTAGCAAAACATGACACGTCAAAAGAAGACTCGCAATAGTGGTGATAATGGCCCACGTTTTTTGCCCGCCACCGAAGTTCGTAAACAGCGAGAACGTAAAGAAGAGAGCAAAAAGTCCGGTGCCGGCGGCAAACCTGGCCAGCGTAATTCACAGTTACTGCGAAAAACAACCGGGCTTTCAGGCAATCAGGGCCATAAAGATCCCCGGGTGGGCAGTAAAAAACCGGTACCCTTGCTGCCGGAAGCTGCTGATGCTGAGC
Source organism: Alkalimonas cellulosilytica (assembly GCF_036325985.1). Classification (NCBI taxonomy): domain Bacteria; kingdom Pseudomonadati; phylum Pseudomonadota; class Gammaproteobacteria; genus Alkalimonas; species Alkalimonas cellulosilytica. The sequence goes on along the minus strand of NZ_JAUHLI010000010.1, from coordinate 49,869 downwards.
TGCAGTTGTTAAAGCCGATCCAGCCGAAAGCCTCTGTGGCTAAAGCCGTTGTGGTTGCCAGTTTAACACCCGAGCAAGAGCTGGCGCAGCTGGAGCAAGACCCGTATTTGCAACAGCTGCTGGAACGGGTCGAGCGTGAAGAGGTTCTCACTGGCAAAGATGCCAAGTACTTCAATCGTATGACTGAGCGTTACGAGCAATTGCTGCAGCAGCTGGGGCTGACAGAGGATGACGAACCACTTGACCCTCTGACTGAATTTGAGCGTACCGATTGGCGGGCACAGTTGTTATCTGATGATGAGGACAATGAATGAGTGGGTTGTGGTGGATGCTGTTGCTCGCCGGAGCCGCCATTATTGCGGGGCTGGCTTTTTATGCCGGACGCTTGTTGTTGCTGGTGAGGGTGCAACAGCAGCAGCAAGAACTTGCCAGACAAAAGAAGAACCAATACCTGATTGATAGCATCGTGCTGATTAGCCGGGCCATGCAATCGGAGCAATGTGAATTATCGGAAGGTGCTTTACGGGTTTGGGTGTTGCTGGATCATCTGGAGCTGGCCAACAAAGCGGATCCGGTGACCGAATATCCCGGAATTTGCCAGATGTACGAGGTGGTAAAAGATATGCCAACTCATAAAGCCCGTAAACAACACGATAAGGCACATATAAGGCAGTTGGATAAAATCCGTGAGAAAGCCGAAGTGGATTTAAAAGATTTTATCCTGGCTGATGTCGAGAAACTGCTTAGTCAGTACCGGGAGCTGGTCAGCTCTTAAAGCAAGGCAGCCGTAAAACGGCTGCCCGGCTTAGTGAGTAGGATGTGGCGCTTGCTTTAGTCGTGCCTGTAGATTATGCCCTCTTTCATCACAAAGCTGACTTGTCCCATCAAGGCGATGTTTTCCAGTGGATTTCCGGGTACAGCAACCAAGTCGGCTTTTTTGCCGGCAGTCACCGTACCAAGCTGATCGCTGACACCCAGCAGTTGAGCACCATGGTAAGTGGCAGAGCGGATGGCTTCAATGGCAGGCATGCCAGCTTCGGTCATGTAGACAAATTCTTTCCAGTTATCGCCATGTGGGCCAACACCGGCATCGGTGCCAAAGGCGATTTTTACTCCAGCCTGCCAGGCTCTGGCAAAGGTATCCTGAATGAGTGGGCCTATCTCTTGTGCTTTAGGACGAACTAACTCAGGGAAGAAACCTGGCATCACCGCCATTTCAGCAACAAATTTACCGGCACTGATGGTTGGTACATAATAAGTTCCATGCTGTTTCATCAGGGCCATGGTGGCATCGTCCATGTAGGTGCCGTGCTCAATCGAGTCCACTCCGGCTCGTATCGCCCGCTCCATGCCTTCTTTGCCATGAGCATGTGCAGCCACTTTAAAACCATAATCACGTGCTGTGGCGACCACCGACTGAATTTCTTCCTCGGTAAATTGGGCATTCATGCCGCTGGCGGCCACGCTTAATACACCGCCTGTAGCAGTAATTTTGATCAAGTCTGAGCCTTCTTTATAGCGTTGGCGCACGGCTTTGCGCGCTTCTTCGGCACTATTGATTACACCCTCAACCGGGCCTGGATCACCCATGCGACGAAAGGTAATGCCATTGGTTGGATCGGCATGGCCACCGGTGGTGGCCAGCGATTTACCCGCTGCAAAAATACGGGGCCCCTGCACATAACCGTTGGCAATGGCGTTTTTCAGGGCCACGCTGACATGGTGACTGTCTCCAAGCTCCCGCACGGTGGTAAAACCTGATAACAGCGTTTTGTTAGCAAAGGTCGCACCACGCAGGGCATAATCGGCCTCATTCATCCGAAAACCCTCGGCATAGGATGAGGCGCTGATCTGGGTAGAAAAATGGGTATGCATATCCATCAAGCCAGGCATCACCGTATGGTTGCGTAGATCTATCAAGGTATCGGTTGCTGCTGGCTGGCTAAACCCTGCTTCGATACGTTGAATGATGCCATCTTCAATGACAATGGTGTGGTTACTGAGGATCCGGTTATCTTCTGCTGTAATCAAGTTACCGGCATGAATAAAGGTTGCAGCCTGAACTGTGCTGCAGGCCAGGTATACACTGGCCGCTAATAGCGTTGGGCGAAGCATGATGACTCCAGAAAACTGATGTAGACAGCTCTTAATCTGGCAGTAATTTTACGCACAGCAAGATGGATGCGACCAACAGCGGTATTTCATTGTTTAAGTTCGGTTTTTTGTTACAGTATCACGTAGATATCGCGGTATTCTCAGGCAAGCTTTTAAAGTTTACCGAGTAAAAATCGATAATTGACACTATGCAGCCACAACTGGTTGGCATCCTGCTGCGGCGATTGCAGAGCCTGCTCAATCCATTGGTAATAAACATTGCGGCTAAGCCTGGCATCCAGGCCTCGCCATACTCCAATATAAGGGAGTAGTTGTTCCTGATAGGTTTGCAATCGTACCGGGTGCTGCTGGCTGATTACCAGCTGATCGCCGAGGTTGGTTACGGCGACTAAAGCATTGCCTGAGGAGGTTGGTTGCCAATGCCAATCGTGGATCAGAAAAGGCACATCATCGACCTGGATCCGCACTTTTTCTAACGGCGTTTTCAGGAAGTACTGCTGCTTTTCTTTGACCAGGACGGAGGCGAATAATTTCACCAAAGGCAAGCGACCGATAGGACTACCCTGATACAACCATTGGCCATCCTGAGCAATTCGCAGCGGCATATCTCCACAAAAGGGCGGATCCCAGCTTTCCAGTGGAGCTGATTGCTGTTCCAGTTGTTGTTGTAAAGCTTGCAAACTAAGCATCAAAGAAACCGCCTTGCACTGTCAAAGGCAAGCTTAGCGTAAATTGAGTGGGAAATAAAAAAGGAAATGGGGTGACTGATGGGGCTCGAACCCACGACAACCGGAATCACAATCCGGGGCTCTACCAACTGAGCTACAGTCACCACTTTGTGTGGGCGGTATTTTAGCGAAAATAACGCCCGGTACCAAATTTTTTTTCCTGTGCAGGAAAAATATCCTTGGATCAGGTACATTGCGACTTAAGCTTGGAAAGCTTGTGCTATTATTCTGCGGTAGTTCATTAAAAATATACTGGAGACATTTATGGATGAAGTAACAAATTTTGTCACAGAAAATCAGGAGGTGGTCTATCACCATCTGATCAGTATTGTGATTGCTCTGGTGATCTTTGTCATTGGTCGTTGGATTGCCAAAGGCATTACAGGTGTGCTGGAGCGTGCATTGGTTGCCCGGGCTATTGATAAGGCTGTAGTCAGCTTTCTGGGAAGCATCGTTTACACCTTGATTATGATTGCCGTCTTGCTGATGGCTTTGTCGCATATCGGTGTGCAAACCACCTCCTTTATCGCCATTTTGGGTGCAGCAGGTCTGGCGGTAGGTTTAGCGTTGCAGGGCTCTCTGGCCAACTTTGCCTCTGGTGTATTGATCATCATCTTCCGTCCTTTCAAAGCCGGGCATTTTATCGATGCCGGTGGCGTGATGGGTACGGTAGATAAGATAGAAATCTTCCAGACCATCTTAAAAACCCCTGATAATAAAAAAGTCATGATCCCTAATGCGCAAATTACCGGGGGGGCCATTACCAATTTCTCGGCCGAGCCAACCCGCCGGGTCGATTTGGTGATTGGCATCAGTTACGATTCGGATTTACGCAAAGCCAAGCAAATCCTGGCAGATATTCTGGCCGCTGATGAGCGGATTTTGCCAGAGCCTGCTCCGGTGATTGCCATCGGTGAGCTGGCAGACTCCTCAGTGAATATTCTGGTTCGGCCCTGGGTGAATGCGGCTGATTACTGGGGGGTTTACTGGGGGACGCTGGAAAAAGTCAAACTGACGTTTGATGAGCAGGGTATTGGTATTCCCTTTCCGCAAATGGATGTACACCTTCATTCCAACAAGCAGGAGAATTAATGAAGTATTCGATGACTGCAGCTGCCATGCTAGTGGCGGTTGCAGGTTTTAACAGTCAAGCAGACGAGCTGGGTTGGACGTCGTCCGCCGAGCTGGGCGCCATTACCACAACTGGTAATACCGAAGGTACCTCTATCACTGGCCGCCTGAATTCGCTACAGCGGCTGGAGCGTTTTGATAATGAATACCTGTTGAGTGCTTTTTTCAAAGAAGACAAGAGACGGCTGGAAGATGGCAGCTCTGAGCGTGAGCGAACAGCAGAACGTTTCAGCGCTTCGGTAAAGAGTGCTTTTAAGCTGGAAACTGAGCACGACACCTTGTTCGTGCTGGCCCGACATACTGACGATAAATTCGGTGCTTATCGCAAGTACTCTACACTTGCTGTCGGTTATGGTACCCGCTTGCTCGATCTCCCTGATCACAGCTTGAATGTGGAAATCGGTCCGGGTTATTTCCGTGGCAAAACAGCTGTGGGCGAAACGGAGAATGGCTTATTGGCGCGCGCCGGTGCTATTTATCGCTGGCAAATCAGTGAAAATGCCAAGTTTCGCCAGGATCTGACGGTTGAATACGGTGATGACAACACCCGGACCATTGCAGAAACGTCACTGACTGCACGAATCAATGGCCGCATGCAGATGAAAGCTGCTTTTACCGTGCAAAATGATACCGATGTGCCGGTAGATAAAAAGCGTACTGACACCCAAACCTCACTGACGTTAGTTTACTCCTTCTAAATCATTGCCAGCCCGCATGGGCTGGCTAACTTCCCGCCTTATCTACCTCTTTGCCAAATATGGTCTATGCTTAACTGGCTGATTTGTATCAAAAGCCAGCTGTCTGGCTGCATGGAAAAAGGACGCGTGAAGCATGCAATGGCTCCCCAATGGCAGTAAGTTGACCGACAACACAGCGTATAGTCATAGGCCCTGGTTTGGCGCTTTACTCTATCTTACTTTTGGGGTGCTTTGGATTGGTGGCAGTGATTATCTGCTGGGGGTCATCGTATCCGATCCTGAGTTGTACAGTCAGTACCAAACTTACAAAGGCTGGCTCTATGTTGGTTTTACAGCGGTGCTGGCATGGCTGTTGCTATCCCAGCGTCAGTCCGCCGCGCAGCAATCTGCCAGGGTACGCCAACTTTATGAGCAAACCTTTGCGCTGGCAAATGTTGGTATTGCGCATGTCAGCTTGAGTGGTCAGTGGCTCAGAACCAACGAGCGTATGCAGCAGATCCTGGGTTACAGCCAGTTGGAGCTGCAACGGATGACCTTTCAACAGATCACTCACCCGGAGGATTTGAACCGTGACCTGACCCAGTTGGAGCAATTAAAAACGGGAGTCCGGCGTGAGTACAGCATGGAAAAGCGCTATCGGCATAAAGAAGGCCATTACCTTTGGTGCCGCCTTGGGGTGCGCAAGGTGGAAAACCCGGCTTTTGGTGAGCCTTTTTATATCTCTATTATTGAAGACATCGATGGCCTAAAGCTCATTGAAAGTGAGCTGCGAGCCACAAACCTGAAGTTTCAGGCATTATTGGATAGTGAGGCTGCTATCTCGATTCAGGGGTATGAGGCGGACGGTACCACTATTTATTGGAATAAAGCCAGCGAACGCATTTACGGGTTCTCTTCCGCGGAAGCGATCGGTAAAAACCTGCTGGAGCTGATTATTCCTGCCAGCATGGCTGATGATGTCAAAACCGCAATTCAGCAGATGGTGACAACCGGCCGGCCAATTCCCTCTGCCGAGCTGGTGCTGCAACGAAAAGATGGCAGCCTGGTGACGGTGTTCTCCTCGCACGCGCTGGTGCAATTGCCAGACAAGCCACCGCAGATGTATTGCATAGATATTGATCTGACAGAGCAAAAAAAGCATGAGCAGCAGGTTGCCTATTTAGGGCAGTTTGACGCCTTGACCGATTTGCCCAACCGCACCAGCTTTTTATGTCAGCTGCGGCAGGCGATTGAACGGGCAGAACGCCACCGGCAACTGATCGCCGTGATCATACTGGATGTCGATCACTTTAAAAATATTAACGACAGTTATGGGCACAGCGTTGGTGATGAGTTGCTGCAACAAGTCAGCGCAAAGCTGTCGGCAGTGCTAAGGCCGACCGATCTGCTGTCACGATTGGGTGGTGATGAGTTTGCCGTGCAGGCAGAAGGGATTGAGGAGCCTGAAGATGCTGCCCGCATTGCAGATAAAATGCTGCAATGCATTCACCGGGTCTGGACACTCAGCAATGGTATGGAAGTGAAGTTAAGCGCCAGTGCGGGCATTAGTTTGTTTCCATTGCATGAACTCAGTGCCGAAGCTTTGCTGCAAGGGGCAGACGCAGCACTGTATAAAGCGAAAAGCGAAGGGCGTAACATCAGTGCCTACTACACGGATGGGCTGACGCAAAGTGCCAGAGAGCGATTGATGCTGGAGTCCCGGTTAAGAACAGCCATTCTGGAGCAGCAATTGGTTCTGTTTTATCAGCCGCAGGTGCAGCTTGCCACCGGGCAAGTAGTTGGCGCAGAGGCGCTGATTCGTTGGCAAGATCCGGATGAAGGACTGATTGGGCCGGATCGCTTTATCCCCATTGCAGAAAGTACCGGGCTGATTCATGAGATTGGCCTTTGGGTGATTCAGCAAAGCTGCCGGCAAGGGGTGTTGTGGCAACAGCTTGGTCTGGGTGATTTACGTATTACTGTGAATGTGTCTGCTCACCAGTTCCAGCGCGAGGGGCTTACGCAGCATATTGCGGATACTTTGCTCAGTACAGGTTTTAATGCATCCTTACTGGAGCTGGAAATGACGGAAAGTGCACTGCTGACCCAGCATGCTGATGCTGTCAGCCTGCTCCAGCAATTAAAACAACTAGGTATCCGACTGGCTATTGATGACTTTGGTACCGGCTATTCGTCATTGGCCTACCTGAAAGCCTTACCACTGGACGTTTTGAAAGTGGATAAAAGCTTTATTGATAACTTACCTCAGCACCAACAAGATGCTGAAATTTGTAAAGCTATTGTTCGTTTGGCACATACCCTCGGTTTTGAGGTTATTGCGGAGGGGGTGGAGCATCAGCGGCAGCATGACTTTCTCAACCACATTGGCTGCGATGTTTTCCAGGGATACTGGTTTGCTAAGCCTTTACCAGCAGACGAGTTTGCCAGCTTAGTGTTGCTTAATCGACAGCAAACAAACGGGGTAAATGATTAAAGGCTAACTAGGGACTGACACACACCTGATTACGGCCTTTTTCTTTGGCCTGGTACAAAGCGTGATCTGCAAGGCCCAGTAAACGGTCGGCCTCGTTGCTGTCACTGCATTCTGCGACACCGATACTGACCGTAATGCTCAGCTCACTGGCAATATCAGAAAAGTCGAGCTGACTGATTTGGTGGCGCAAACGTTCACACAATTGCAGAACCTCCGGTAAACCTGTTTCAGGTAGAAGTAAGGCAAACTCCTCTCCACCCCAACGTGATACGGTGTCTGTGGTCCGGCACTGTTGTTGTAAACTCTGGCCAACCCGAATCAAGACTTCGTCACCTACCGAGTGTGACCAACGATCATTGACCTGTTTAAAGAAGTCGATGTCAATCAGAGCCAGGCATAGCGGGTGTTGGTGTCGTTTTGCCCGGTTAAACTCCTGTAACAGCACTTCATCGAAGACCCGGCGATTGGCCAGGCCAGTCAGCGGATCTTGCCTGGCTTGTTTTGCGAAAGCCTCTGATTGCAGCCGGAGTTGCTCCAGTAAGTCAGATTTTTCTGCGTTCGTTTGTTCCAGGTGATCGGCCTTTAATTGCAGTTGGGCCGTTTTTTCTGCCACCTGCCGCTTTAGTTCAAAAGCCGCCAGCTCCAATCGGCGCAGGCGCATTTTAAACAGAAGTAGCACTGCCAGTGATAACCATACCAGTATAAACAACCAGAACCCCTGGCGCTGCCATAGGTGCGGAGCAATCGTGAATGTCAGCGAAGCGGTTTGCTCACTCCAGGAGCCACCGGGATAAGCGGCAATCACTTCAAAGGTATAGTGACCAGGAGCCAGATTGGTTAATTCAGCGTAAGGTTGTTGTCCACGCTCAACCCAATCACTATCGAAACCAACTAAGCGGGTGCGGTACTGAATATGTTGCGGCATCACGAAGCCAAGACCAGCATAGTGCAGTTCAATACGCTGGGTGCCTGCCGCAAGTTGTAACGGGCCAGTTGGCTGCCGTAATACCCCGTCTACCCGCACTTGCTCAATCACGACCGGTGGGATAAAGGCTGAAAAGCTACGGAGCCGTTCCGGCTGAGAAAAAACTACTCCCCCGGCGGTTGCTACCCAAACCGAACCATCCGGGTGCAGGGCTGCAGCTGGATTTGAGCCGCCATTGGCCTGAGCACTGAGCATGCCATCCCCCTCGGAGAAGTGGTCGAATGGCAGGCGGGATTTTTGATGGTTAAGGACGGCCTTGGCATCTTGCAATGAGAACTGCAAAATACCGCGGTTACTGGTGAGCCACAGGTTGTTTTGCTGATCTGCGATGACTTGAAAATACTTATCAAATGGCAGTCCGGCAGACCGGCCAATGATAGCAAGGCCTCCTGTATTCAGATCATAGCGGACCAGCCCACGATCTGTTGCCATCCACAGGAATTGCTGCTGAGGCAACTCAAGAAAACCAAAAGCGAACTCCGCACCATCCTGACTGAATAGATCCAACGTACGAATTTCCCCATCCTGCCAGTAAGCCACGCCAGTACCGGTACCAATCCAGATACGCTCATCGCTCGTTTGGTAGAGCGCCATAATGTAATTGCCAGGCAAACCTGCTTCCATGTCCAACCGCTCCATCTGGCCCTGGTGCCAGCGGTTTAATCCACGCGAAGTACCAATCCAGATACTCCCGTCTGCTGCGGGTAAAATGGAGCGCACCTCGTTAGTCCAAAGTCCGTCATTTCGGTCAAACAAACGGCTGGAGCCATCTGGTTTAATGGTTAACAGGCCATGGGCATAGCTGCCAAGCCAAAGCTGGCCATACTGATCTTGCGCCATGCTAAGGATAGACTCGCGTAAAAAGGGCTCCGGGCGGTCAAAAGGCTCAGCCAGTTGGTTGCGAATATGAGCAACACCACGGCTGGTCCCCGCCAGCACGGAGCCATCGCTCAGTGGCAGTACTGTACGGACAAAATTATCAGCCAGGCCATGTTGGGTGGTAATTGAAGTGAAGGGGGCGTTTCGAAGCCGGAATAAACCACCATTGGTTCCCACCCATAAACTGCCTTCATTATCTTTGCGAAGTGTCAGAATGCGATTGGCTGGCTTGTTGCTGTCGGTACCAAGGGCTTCCAGGCCTGTTGATGTGTATCGAAATAAGCCATCGCTCAGAGTGCCAACCCAAAGTGTGCTATCGTCAACGTATAAGGCCGATGAGGCCATGTTCAGTTCAGGATGCAATGGACGGAAACCGTGCTGTTCATCACCGATAAAGACACCTTGCTCCGTGGCAACGATGGTTTGCTCGGTGAGATTGATAGCAATACTAAACACAGGCCCTGCCGGTAAGCCGTCTACTGTCTGAAAGTGCCGGACATGATTATTGTGCACCAGAAATAGCCCTTCAGCGGTGCCAACCCATACTTTGCCATCCTGACTTTCTGCCAGGCTGTACATGGCTTCGTAGGCCAGGCCGCTGCTACCACTAATGCGATAGCGCCGCCCATCAGGCTCTTGCCGCCAGAGGCCTGCGCTTTCGGTGGCGATCCACAAGCGCTGCTGCTGGTCTTGCAGGACAGCCCTTACCAGGGCTCCTGCTACCGGCAGAGGAGTCCATTGATTATGCTGATAACGCACCAGCCCACCGCGGGAACCACCGGCAATCAGGGTATTGTCGCTGCTGGCATGCAACGCAAAAATCCCAGAGTCAGGCAAGCCGGTATTGGCACTGCGATCAAACAGCGTAAAGCTTCGGCCATTATAGCGGGCGATGCCTTCCCAGGTAGCAAACCATAAGTAGCCATCATCGGTCTGTACAATGCTGTTGATGGTGTTGTGTGGCAGACCGTCGCGAGTGGTCCATTGTTCCAGGAAAAAATGTTGCAGTGAGTCGTTTTGCGACTGAGCGAGAGCGGGAATACTGAAAAAACAGCAGAGGGCGCCAAGAATGACGCCCAGTTTGCAACTAAGGGCCCTTAACAGGCGGTGTGAGCCCGAAGCAATAAAACCATCAGAACGGGATATCATCATCAAAGTCGATTGGCGGCTCCATTGGCGGGCGTTGTTGCTGGTTCTGTGGACGCTGGGCCGGTTGACTTTGTTGATAATTGTTTTGCGGGTTCTGCTGATAGCCACCTGCAGGGGCTTGCTGCTGGAAGTTGCTTTGTTGTGGAGCAGCCGTTTGTTGCGGAGCGCGCGATTGAGCTGGTGCCTGCTGTTGGCCCTGATAGCCACCGCCCATACCTTGCCCTTCATTGCGACCATCGAGCATTTGCATTTCGCTGGCAACAATTTCGGTGGTGTAGCGCTCAATGTTGTCTTTATCCGTCCATTTGCGGGTCTTTAGCTTACCTTCCAGATAGACTTTGGAGCCTTTACGCAGGTACTCGCCAGCAATTTCGGCTAAACGCTGATAAATTACCACCCGGTGCCACTCAGTTTGCTCTTTCATTTCACCGGTATTTTTATCTTTCCAGCTCTCAGAGGTTGCTACACTCAGATTAGCAACAGCACCGCCCTGCGGCATATAACGTACTTCCGGGTCATTGCCCAGATTTCCTACCAAAATCACTTTATTTACACCACGTGCCATGAACTTACTCTCCTCGCAGGTCGGCGGCCTGAATTGCTTTTTTGTCAGACCTTATCGCGTTTATATCCAGAGTATACCATGGTGTCAGGCCATTCAAGCTGGAAAAGTCCAATAAAAAAGAGGCTGTCATTGCCAGCCTCTTTCAGATGTAGCTATTATAAATTAGCGTTGCTTTTTGCGACGCGCATAAGCGCCCATGCCAAGTAACGATAAACCGAACATAGCTAAAGTGCCTGGTTCAGGAACTGGCCGTACATCGATTGTTGCTGTGGTATAAATGGTACTGGTGCCATTTTCCTGAGTCCAGATCCGCACAACCGGCACATCGCCATCACCAAAATCCCAGGTATCGAAGATAAAACCGGTAATGCCATCACCAGCCTCAAAACCAAAGGTAAAGGTATAAATATATCCATCAATGGTAAAGTTGAAGGCCGCGGCCAGTACTTCTGTGGTAAACACATCATCGCACACCGTCACGTTACCACCGGGGAAAGGATCCTGGCATGGGTTGGCGTTCAGCGTTTCATGAAACGCCAGATTGTTTAACTGCACAATAGGTGTAGGGGCAATTAAATTACTATCTGGATCAAACAAATTGAAAATACCAGATAGCTGCACAAAGTTCATCCAGCTGCCTGCAGCCTGCAACACAAAGTTTGAATGACTAAAAGCACCTACCCGTTGTGGACCTGCTCCCACCTGAATGGCGCCAAGACCATCCGGGTCATGGGTAATCTGCAAGCCACTGGCGTTGGTATTTGCTGGCGTACCCCAGTTGATGTTGAGGTAATCACCTGATAGTGGGTCGATATTGCTGTATGAAAGGTTGCAGGCTCCGCCATTATCACAGGTAGCCGTGCCATCGACAAAGCCACCACCCACGGTAAAGTCGAATGAGGTAATAGGCGCTGCAAACGCCTGGGCTGACAACAAACAGGCAGCGCCTGCCAACAGTCCTATGGTTGTCTTACGTTGTAGTCTCATCGTTGTCTTCCTTTTTGTTTCTGGGCTTAAGCCCGGCAACGATGAATACTGCATAGAAAATGCCAGTTTTTTTAACTATGCTAATTCAGTTAGTTATAAAGTAGGTGTCTTAAGTGAACAGTCGACATGTAAACAAAGCCGACATCGCTAAGGGTGCAGTTTCTGCAATTGCTGGTAATCAAAGCGGCCAGCTTCTACTTTCAGGTAGCAACGCTGTTCTTGGGGCACCAGAGTCGCTTCCAGCACACCTGGTAGGGTGCTGACTTGTTGCAGCAATGCGTTGACTTCACCGCTGCTTTTGGATTGCAGGTCCAGACTGAGACGTTCGGCTTTGGCCGGCACCGTCATGCCAATCGACAGCAGCAACCAGCCCAGTACCAGCAAAGCGCTCAGTACATAAACTGCGGTCAAGCCAAACCAGCTGGCAACCAGGCCGCCGGCCAAGCCACCTAAAAAGGCACCAAAAAACTGCGCACTGGAATAAAGCCCCATGGCGGTGCCTTTTTGTCCGGCCGGTGCCTGGCGGGATAGCAGTGCCGGTAAACTGGCTTCCAGATAATTAAAGCCGGTAAAAAACAGCAGCAGCGCAAGCGCTAATGCGGGCAGCTGCGAAGGGCCCAGCCAAAAAAGCAAGGCGGCTGCGATCAGCAGCAATAAGGCTAGCCGGAAAAAGCCAATCTCTTGTTGTTTACGGACACTGAGGATAATCATTGGCACCATCAGCACAAAGGAGCCAAACAGCACTGGCAGGTACAATTGCCAATGCGCCTCACTGCCGAAATCCAGTGCCAGCAGCTGCTGCGGCAAAGCAATAAAAAGCGCGGTCAGTAAAAAGTGCAGCAGCATCACACCCAGATTCAATCGCATCAGCTGGGGGGAGCGCAGCAGCTTGCCAAGCAAAGCAGGTACTGCCAACGTTTCGCGCTGTGGCGCCTGAGTAATGGCTTTAGGAGTGCGCAGCACCAGTCCCATCGCCAGAATGGCCATGGCGGCGGTAAACCAGAATACCCCACTTAAACCGGCACGGGCGGCGATCATCGGTCCCAGCACCATGGCGACAGCAAAGGACAAACCGATGCTCATGCCGATAATGGCCATCACTTTGGGACGCTGCTCTTCACGGGTGAGATCTGCGGCCAGGGCCAGCACGGCACCGGCAATGGCACCTGCCCCTTGCAGTACCCGACCCAAAGTCACCATGTAGACCGAGTCGGCCAGCGCTGCCACCACTGAGCCGAGCGCAAACAAACCCAGGCCAAGCAACATCACCTGGTGGCGACCGATTTTATCGGACAACCAGCCCATCGGAATTTGCAACAGCGCCTGGGTAAAGCCATAAGCACCAATGGCCAAACCAATCCACAGTGGCGAGAAACCGACCAGCTCGCTGCCATAAATGGCAAAAACAGGCAGCAGCATAAACAGGCCAAGCATCCGGCTGGAAAAAACCAGCGCCAGCGCTGTGGCCGCTTTTTTCTCGGCAGAAGTTAACTGATGCGATGTCGGTTGCATAAGCCTTTGAGTGGTAGTGACAGCAGCGGCGGAGTATACCACAGCCAACTCACAAGGTGCATCGGTCCTGATCTTTGCTAGGCCGTTGCTGGTACTGAACCCTGGCGGTGCCAGCGATACAGCAGCGCCAGACTCAGCAGTAGCAGGCTAAGAGGGACTAACGACAGGTAAAAGGCGGTCTGGCCATCAAAGCGGGCGAAGGTCAGGCCGGTGATCATTGAGCCGGTGGTGCCGCCAAGGGCGGAGAACACCACAATCAGACCGGTCATGGCGGCATGGCGGGCTTTGGGCAGTGCGCTTAACATCACCGAGCTGATAATGGGGTAGACCGGCGCCATAAAAAGACCAATCAGCGGAAATAAATAAGCAGCCAGCGGCGCATTCCACAAATGCACTGTTTCAGGCACCACCACATTCCGGGTCATCGGCAGGATCAGCAGCATCAGGGCCGCCATCCCAACCAGGCAAAGATTGACCAGGGCATACCAGGACAGATGACGCAGTACGACACCCGCCAACAACCGGCCCAGCGCCAGGCTGGCAGCAAAAATGCTGGTAAGCTGCACACTCAGCTGATTCGGCAGTTGCAACACCTGGTTATTAAAGGTCGGCAGCCAGGTGCCGATGCCCTGCTCCAGCACCACGTATAAGAAGGCCGAAACAATAAACACCAGCACCAGTGGCAGCGCCAGCAGCTGCAGCATACCGACGAAGTCCTGGCGGGCGCTGCGTGCTGGCTCGAGGGGTACTTTCGGGATGGGGGTGCTGGCCAGCAACAGCAAATTCAGCAAACAGAGCGCGGCTAAAAGCCAGTACACCTGCAGCCAGCTGAGCGACTCCGGCTCGGCCGGATCCATAAAGGCCGCGAACACCCAGTAACCGGATAATACCCCCAGCATAAAGAAACCTTCGATAAAATTCAGCAAGGAGGCATGCTGCTCGCGGCTGTCGGTAATCAGGCCAATGCTGGCGTAGACCGAGACCTTAACCAGAGCAAAAGCGGAGCCGACGGTAAAAAACAGCAGCTTGGTGGTCCAGAATGCCGGCAACAGCGGCATGGCGATACAAGCCAGCATTACCATGACCACACCAATCATCATGGCGCGCTGGTAGCCCAGCCGCGGCAGCCAGGATGCCAGTAAGAATGACACCACCGCAATCGGAATGTCTTTAAACCCCTCCAGCAAACTGGCGCTTTCCTTACTGACCTGAAAGCTGTGGATCACCTGCAAAATCACAGTGCCAACGCTGTTCAGCAAGATGGCAAAGACAAAATAGGTCAGCAGTAATGCCAGTTTAATGCGTAGATGGTTCATGGTGGTCGTCTCTTTTTATGCTGCGGCAGTGCTGCTGCCTGCTGCTTTTTTACCCTGTTTTGTCACTATACACCCAAAACATTTGCCTTTGCAATCGATTGCAATTGCAATTTAATTCATTGTATAGTGGCGACAGCATTGCACAAAAGGTAAGCATTATGGCATCACGTACCCCTTTCCCCGGCCCGTTGCAGGTCGATCCCTGGCGTCTGACCGAGCAGGCACTGATACCGGCACAGCCGCTGCTGTGTGAAACTCTGCTGAGCCTGGCCAATGGTTACATCGGTACCCGCGGTACGCTGGAAGAGGGCCTGGCTGGCCAGTCAAGCTGCGAGGGCACTTACTTAAATGGCGTCTACAGCTCCGAGCCAATCCAGTACGGTGAGTCGGCCTGTGGCTTTGCCCGCAACAACCACACCATGCTGCAGGTTGCCAATGGCAAGCGCATCTACTGCGAGCTGGATGGCGAACGCATTGAGCTTGGCGGTGCGCTCGAACATCAGCGTAGCCTGGATATGCGCCAGGGTCTGTTGCAGCGGCAATGGCAATGGCAGAGCAAAAACGGTAAACGGCTGCTGATCAGCAGCCAGCGCCTGGTGTCGATGCAACACCCTGAGCTGATGTGCATCACCTATCAGCTGACAGCACTGAATTTCACCGGGGAGGTGCAGGTGTTCTCCGAGCTGGATGCCTGTTATGCCCCCTTTAGCAAAAAAGACGACCCCAGGGTTGGGGTGTTTTCAATTGCCGATACGCTGAATTTGCAGCAACAAGGCTTTGCCGGCCAGCAGGGCTGGATGCTGCACCGGGTTCACGGCAGTGACTTTGCCGTCTGCGCCATGATGCAGCATGAATGGCCGGCTGTCGCGGGCGGGATCCGTCAACTGCAGCAACAGCCGGGCGTACTCTGTGAGCAGGCGAGCTGGTCTTTGCAGCAGGGCGAAGCGGCCAGCCTGACCAAATGGGTACTGTATCGCCATCAGACCAGCCAGCATAGCAGCGATCTTACTGCCTGGTGCCACCAGCAACTGGCCACGCTGAGTAAGCACAGCTTTGCCGATTTGGCGGCAGCGCAGGCTCAGGCCTGTCAGCAGTTCTGGCAACAGGCCGATGTGCAGATCGAGGGGGATGCGGCGATGCAGCAGGGCATTCGCTTTAATTTGTTCAGCTTGTGGCAGTCGGCCGGTAAGGATGGCCATAGCAACATTGGCGCCAAAGGCCTGACCGGTCCGGGCTACGATGGCCACTATTTCTGGGATACTGAAATTTATGTCATCCCCTGTCTGAGCTTTACCCAGCCGGTGGTAGCGCGGCAGCTGCTTGGGTTTCGTTACCGGCAGCTGGATGCCGCAAGGCTTAGGGCCCGTGAGATGGCCCATAGCAAAGGGGCACTGTACCCGTGGCGTACCATCGGCGGTGAAGAGTGCTCGGCTTACTTTCCGGCCGGTACGGCGCAGTACCACATCAATGCGGCCATTGCCTATGCCATTCGTTGCTACTATCTGGCGACGGCAGACTGGGACTTTATGCGCGAGCAGGGCATTGAGATGCTGGTAGAAACGGCCCGGCTCTGGCTTGAGCTTGGTTTTTTCAATCCGCGCCGCGATGGGGCTTTCGAGATCCACGCTGTAACCGGGCCGGATGAATACACCGCCATCGTCAACAACAACTTTTACACCAATGCCATGGCACAGCTGCATTTGCGCTTTGCCATCGAGATGGTGGCTAAGCTCGAAGCAGAAGCACCGGAGCGACTGAAGGACTGGCAGCTTAGCGCCGCCGAGCTGGCACTGTGGCAGCAGGCCGCCGAGCAGATGTATTTGCCACTGGATGAGCGGCTTGGAGTGCATCCGCAGGATGACAGCTTTCTGCAGAAACAACGCTGGGACTTTGCTGCCACTCCGAAAGACAAGTACCCGCTGCTGCTGCATTACCACCCGTTGGTGATTTATCGCCATCAGGTGCTCAAGCAAGCCGATGTGGTGCTGGCGATGGTGCTGCTGGATGATGCCATTAGCCCGGCACAAAAGGCCCGCAATCTGGCGTATTACGAGCCTTTGACCACCCATGACTCCAGTTTGTCGGCCTGCATTCACAGCATTGCCTGCGCTGAGCTTGGCCAGCTGGAACAAGCCCTGACCTTCTTTGGTGATTCGGCGCGGATGGATCTCGACAACCAGCACGGCAACACCGAGCACGGAGTCCATATCGCCTGCATGGCCGGCACCTGGCAAGCGCTGGTGTTTGGTTTTGCCGGTCTACGCAGCCGGCCTGATGGGCTGCATTTTGCGCCCCGCTTGCCGGCGCAACTACCCGGCTTGAGTTTCCGGCTCAATTATCGCGGCCGGATCCTTGAATTCAGTGTGCAGCAAGGCAAAGCGCAGTACCAGCTGCAGCAAGGTGAGCCGCTGACGATTTACCACGACGGTGAGGCCTTGCAGCTGATACCGCAGCAACCACAGCAACGGCCGTTATTGGCTGGGGAGGTGCTATGAACCAGCCAATGACCATCCGGGCGATTATTTTTGATCTCGATGGCGTGCTGACCGACACCGCCTGGTACCACTACCGTGCCTGGAAAGCGCTGGCCGATGAACTGGCCGTGTCCTTTACTGAGCAGGATAACGAGCAGCTAAAAGGCGTCGATCGGCTGAATTCGTTGCGCTGGATTGCCAACAAGGGCGGTTTGGTGCTAAGTGCGGCGGAAGAAGAGCGGCTGATGGCGCAAAAAAATGCCCATTACCTGGAGTTGATCCAGCATATGAGTCCAGCTGATCTGTATCGGGGGGTAAAGCCACTCTTTGCCGCCATCAAAGCCAAAGGCTGGAAGATAGGCCTGGCTTCAGCCAGTAAGAATGCCGCTTTTGTGCTGGATCGGCTGGGGATTGCCGCCGATTTTGATTACGTCGCCGATGCCAATCAGGTAAAAAACAGCAAGCCCGATCCGGAAGTGTTTTTACTGGCCGCCGCCGGCCTTGGCGTGGTGCCGGCGCACTGCATTGGGGTGGAAGATGCGGTGGCAGGGATAGAGGCCATTTGCGCCGCTGGTATGCGGCCGGTTGGTATTGGTGAACCCGCGCTGCTGGCTCAGGCCAGCCTGGTGGTGCCGCAGATAGCGGCGCTATCGATAGCCCAGTTGCAGGCGCTGGCTTGAATCAAGCCCCGGTTGGCGGCTGTTACAGCCGCCGTAAACTGGACTGACGGCACAACAGCTTGACCGCCAGTTGCTCTGACAAAGGTTGCTGCCCTTGCATCCGCGTCAGCAACTGGTTCACCAGGGCTTTGCCGCCGCTCTGGGTGTTTTGTTTCACCGTACTGAGTGATGGTGTGCAATAGGCCGACATGGCAATGTCGTCAAAACCAATTAAGGCAACCTGCTGTGGAATGGCAATATCGTGCTCCAGCAGGGCCTTCATCGCCCCCATGGCAATGGCATCGCTGGCGGCAAAAATGCCGTCCAGCTCTGGCAGGCGGGCGAATAGATGCTGCTGAGTTTTCAGATAGCCGTCCTGCGCGGTGAAATCACAGCTCAGCTGCTGCACGGCGTCGCTGGCAATGCCGGCGGCCTGGCAGGCATCCAGCATGCCCAGATGCCGTTGCTCGATTTCGTTGTGACGGATATCGCCCAGAAACACCAGCTGCCGGCAGCCCTGTGCCAGCAAGTGTTCGGCGGCAAGGCGCCCACCCTGACGGTTGTCGCTGCCAATAATCGGATAAGGCTCATCCCCGCTGCGCCCACCCCAGACCACAAAAGGAACCTGGGTCTGGGCCAGTGCTTCCACCCGGGGATCGTGCTCGCCCTGACCGATGATGATCAGGCCATCGGCCCGTTTTGAGTCCAGAAAATAACTGCCCCAGTCTTTGTCATCACGTTTGCTGGTGGAAAGCAGCATGTCATAGCCATGCTGGCTCAGCTCATCGGCAATCACCCCCAGCAACTCCAGCAAAAAGGGATCCGATACCGACTGCTGGGTTTTGGCGTCAAAAGCAATGATGACCGCAATGGTGTAGCTTTTTTGGGTACGCAGGTTGCGGGCCGTGGCATTGACTTTGAACTGGTACTCGGCGGCTATCTGCTGGACCTTTTCCCGGGTCGTCTGGTTGATTACCGGGTTGTTGCGCAGCGCGCGTGAGGCGGTGGACTCGGAAACACCAGCCAGTTTGGCGATGTCGGCCAGTGTCATCATTTTCTTGTCGTTCATCCGGGCTGCGGGTCCATTGCGTTGTTCTGGGAGTAAAACACTACTTTGCCATAAGCGACCAGCGGCTGCCAGTCCGGCAGAATGGTGCGCAGAGTTGAGGGTAGCATAAAAATAATTACAATCGATTGCAAAAAGTGCTTTTTAGCTATTGCAATCGATTGCAGTATCGCCTAAGGTAAAAATGCCCGGCCAGAATGACTACTATTTCGCCAGGTAATGGGCACAAGACCCAGTCAACAGGATAGGAGAACCGCATGAAACCCCAACTCAACACCCGTTTGTCGGCACTGGCGTTGCTCGTCGCCATGCCATCCGCATTGGCCCTGGCCAATGACAGCGACAACACCGAAGCGCCCAGCCAGATAGAACAAATTGTAGTGACCGGTACCGCCAGTGGTATGTCCGGCTTACGGGTCGATGCCAGCTACGCCATCACCAACGTATCGGATGAAAACATCAGCCGGCTGGCACCCAAAAGTACCGCCGAGCTGCTGACGGCTGTGCCCGGTGTCTGGGCGGAAAGCTCCGGCGGTGTGGCGGGTGCCAATGTGTTTGTACGCGGCTTTCCCAGCACCGGCGATGCGCCTTTTCTCAGCATTCAATTGAATGGCGCTGTGATTTACCCACCGTCCACCCTGTCGTTTTTAGAGAACTCGTCGATTTTCCGCCTTGATGAAACCATTCACTTTATGGAAGCGCTGCGTGGCGGCTCCAATCCGGTGATCAGCCATGGCCAGCCGGGCCTGACCACCAACTTCTTACTGAAAGAAGGCAGCGATGTCACCGAAGGTCTGGTCAAGTACACCACCTCCAGCTACGGCACTCAGCGGCTGGATGGCGTGCTGAGTGGTCAGCTGGCCGACCGGCTGTATTTCATGGCCGGTGGCTACATTCAGCGCTCCGAAGGGCCACGCAAAACCGGTTTTACCTCAGAGCGGGGCCATCAATTTACCCTGAATCTGACCAAAGAGCTGGATAATGGCACCATCAATCTGTACACCCGTCAGACCGACGATCATGGCGTCTGGCATCTGCCGGTGCCGCTGAATGTCGATGGCATTGATAACTCCTTTACCCAGATTGGCCCGAACAACCGGCTGGCACGCATTGGTTATGGCCCGGATGGGGATACGCAAAGCTTTGACTTTGGCGATGGCCGTGGCTGGAAAGGTGGCATTACCGGGGGGAGCGTTGATCTGGATTTAAGCCATGACTGGCGGCTGCTGTACCGTTTCAGCCATATCAGCGGCCAGGCCAATACCCTTGGGCTGGTACCGGAAGGGGGCCCGGCGCGGCTTGCTGATGTGGCCGGTATCAATGGCCCGGTGATTGGCGCAGCGACAGGTACAGTGTATGGCGAGGATACCCGGGTGCAGCAATTGGGCCGTTGGGTGGTACTGAAAGACATCGATGCCTTTACCAATGATCTGGCGCTGAGCCATACCACCGACAACGGGGTTTACACTCTGGGCTACTTCGACAGTCGCTATTCGGTGAAGGACTGGTGGTCGATTGGCAACCAGGCCTGGCACGTGCTGGCCAAAGGTGGTGAGTTGCTGCAGGGTATAGACTGCAACGACAGCCTTGAAAGCTGCAGCTGGAATTACGACATCGACGCCACCGGCGATGGCCAGACCCGGGCTTTTTATGCCGCTGCCGAGTATCAGTTGACTGACCAGTGGCGGGTCGATGCCGGCATTCGTCATGAAAATCATCAAATCACCTATCTGGTGGATGAAGGGCTGGATGGCAATATCAGCAAAGCGGTGGATTATGATGAAAGCAAGGTGGCCTGGACCGCCGGTGTGAACTGGATGTGGCAACGCAATATGGGGGTGTTCGCCCGGGTGAATCGTGGCCAGAAGATGCCTTACTTTGATGATTTTCGTGATAATTTCGACGCTTTTACTAGCGGTGACAAGCTAATCAACGAAATTACCCAGTACGAGCTGGGCTACAAGTGGGCCGAGCAACAGTACAGCCTGTACCTGACCGGCTTTATGAATGAAGCCAAAGGTGAGCTCTTTGTGGCCCGGCCCGGGGCACCGGCCGAAGTGCTGACCACCGAAGCCTACGGCATCGAAATTGATTTCAACTACATGGCCCGTAACGGTCTGGCGCTGAACCTGAACTCAACCCTGCAAAACACCGAGATCACCAATCACCCGGACGAGCTGGTGCTGGGCAACCGCGCCATGCGTCAACCACGTTGGCAGGCTCGTCTGACACCAAGCTATGGCTTTGACATCGGCGACATGTTTGCTACTGTCTACGGCACTCTGGCGGCGGTGTCCGACAGATACGCCGATAATGGCAATACCGTGACTTTAAAAGGCTACAGCAAAATTGATCTGGGCATGCAACTGGAAATCAGCGACCAGTTGACGGCGCAATTGTCCATCGCCAACCTGACCGACAAAGCTGGTCTGACCGAAGGCGACCCGCGCAACCCAACGGCGCCGAACGGCCGTTACATCATGCCGCGCAGCGCTGAGTTCAGTATCAGTTACCGCTTCTAAGGTGCTTCTCCCCGTACCTGGCGCCCTTCGGGGCGCTTTTTTATTGGCCTGGCCGGGCAAACCAAAGCGGCCTTTGGCACGTTCTGTCTGGATGGCAACTTTGCCGCAGTGCAAAGTTAGTGTATATTTGTACAGTTTTTATCATTAGCCAACCCGGCTGCCCGCTGCAGGTAACAGAACGCATGGATAAAATTTCAATTCGTGGAGCCCGTACCCACAACCTGAAGAACTTTTCGCTGGATCTTCCGCGCGATAAGCTGATTGTGATCACCGGTTTGTCCGGCTCCGGCAAGTCGTCGCTGGCGTTCGATACCCTCTATGCCGAAGGGCAGCGCCGTTACGTCGAATCGCTGTCGGCCTATGCCCGTCAGTTTCTGAGTATGATGGAAAAGCCGGATGTCGATCTGATTGAAGGCCTGTCACCGGCCATTTCGATTGAGCAAAAGTCCACCTCGCACAACCCGCGCTCGACGGTCGGCACCATTACCGAGATTTACGATTACCTGCGGCTGTTGTTTGCCCGGGTGGGTGAGCCACGCTGTCCGGAGCATGATTTGCCACTGGCGGCCCAGACCATCAGCGAAATGGTCGATAAAGTGCTGGCGCTGCCGGAGGGCAGCAAAATGATGGTGCTGGCGCCTGTGGTACAGGACCGCAAGGGCGAGCATGTCAAGCTGTTGGAAAGCCTGGCGGCACAGGGGTACATTCGGGCCCGCATCGATGGCGAAATCTGCGATTTAAGCGATCCGCCGACGCTGGAGCTGCACAAAAAGCACAGCATTGAGGTGGTGATCGACCGCATTAAGGTGCGGGCCGATATCCAGCAGCGGCTGGCCGAATCGCTGGAAACGGCGTTGCAGCTGTCCGGTGGCGTGGTGCGGGTGGCCGATATGGACGACCCGGGCAAAGAAGAGCTGGTGTTCTCGGCCAACTTTGCCTGCCCCACCTGCGGTTACTCGATGACCGAGCTGGAGCCGCGGATGTTTTCCTTTAACAACCCGGCCGGGGCCTGCCCCAGTTGCGATGGCCTGGGGGTAAAGCAATTCTTCGATCCGGCCAAAGTAGTCAGCAACCCGGCGCTCAGTCTGGCTGGCGGGGCGATTCGGGGCTGGGATAAACGCAGTTTTTACTACCATCAGATGTTGCTGTCGGTGGCCGAGCACTACGGCTTTTCGGTCGACACCCCTTTTGCCGATTTGAGCAAAAAGCAGCAACAGGCGGTACTTTATGGCAGTGGCAGCACTGCCATCGATTTTCGTTACGTCAATGATCGCGGCGATGCGGTGCGCCGGCGCCATCCGTTTGAGGGCATTCTGCCCAATATGGAGCGGCGCTACCGCGATACCGAGTCCAACTCGGTGCGCGATGAACTGGTGAAATACATGGCCAGCCAGCCCTGCCCCAGTTGTAACGGCAGCCGGCTGCGCGAAGAAGCACGCCATGTGTTTATTGGCCAGACCAACCTACCGATGGTGACCGAGCGCTCCATTGGCGATTGCCTGGATTTTTTCCGGCAGCTCAGCTTAACCGGCCAAAAAGCCAAAATTGCCGAAAAGGTGTTAAAAGAAATTCAGGACCGGCTCAGTTTTCTGGTCAATGTCGGCCTGAACTACCTGACTTTATCGCGCAGCGCCGAAACCCTGTCCGGCGGCGAAGCGCAGCGCATCCGGCTGGCCAGCCAGATTGGCGCGGGTTTGGTGGGTGTGATGTATGTGCTGGATGAACCTTCGATTGGCCTGCATCAGCGCGATAATGACCGCTTGCTCGGCACCCTGACGCACCTGCGCGATCTGGGTAATACGGTGATTGTGGTCGAACACGACGAAGATGCGATTCGCAGCGCCGATCATATTCTGGATATTGGCCCGGGCGCCGGGGTGCACGGTGGCCAGGTGGTGGCCCAGGGCACGCTGGACGACATTAAAGCCTGCGAACAATCGCTGACCGGTCAGTACCTCAGCAACAAGCGACGGATTGAAGTGCCGAAAGTGCGCACACCGCTGAACGACAAGTGGCTGAAAGTGCTGGGTGCCAGCGGCAATAACCTGAAAAACGTCGATTTGGCCATTCCCTTTGGCTTGCTGACCTGTGTCACCGGTGTGTCGGGCTCGGGCAAGTCTACCTTAATCAACGACACCCTGTACCGGGTGGCGCACAAGGTGCTGAACAAGGGCGAAGGCAGTGATGCAGCGCCACACCAGGCGATCGAAGGGCTGGAGCATTTTGATAAAGTCATCGACATCGATCAAAGTCCGATTGGCCGCACCCCGCGTTCTAACGCTGCGACCTACACCGGTATTTTCACCGGGGTGCGCGAGCTATTTGCCGGTACCCAGGAAGCGCGTTCGCGCGGTTATCAGGTCGGGCGTTTTAGCTTTAACGTCAAAGGCGGGCGCTGCGAGGCCTGTCAGGGCGATGGCGTGATTAAGGTGGAAATGCATTTTTTGCCCGATGTCTACGTGCCCTGCGATGTCTGTAAGGGCAAGCGTTACAACCGTGAAACGCTGGAAGTGAAATACAAAGGCAAAAGCATCCACGAAGTGCTGGATATGACGGTGGAAGATGCGCTGGAGTTCTTCCAGGCGATTCCGGCCATAAAGCGCAAGCTGCAGACCCTGATGGATGTCGGTCTTTCGTACATCAAACTGGGCCAGTCGGCCACCACCTTATCCGGTGGTGAAGCCCAGCGGGTGAAGTTAGCCCGCGAGCTTAGCAAGCGCGATACCGGCAAAACCCTGTACATTCTGGACGAGCCCACCACCGGCCTGCACTTTTACGATGTGCAGCAACTGCTGAACGTGCTGCACCGGCTGCGCGATCACGGCAATACCGTGGTGGTGATTGAGCACAACCTGGATGTGATCAAAACCGCCGACTGGATTGTCGACTTAGGCCCCGAAGGCGGCAGCGGTGGTGGTGAAATTCTGGTGGCCGGCACACCGGAGCAGGTGGCCAAGTGCAAAAAATCCTTTACCGGCCATTACCTGAAACCGCTGTTGAGCTAGTTCTGTATGGCTGAACCGGCACAACCGTGCATCGCTAAGATGTTGTGCCGGACAACGGCTTCAGCAGTGAAACCGGCTTGCATCCTTTGCCAAAGCCAAGTTATGTGCCATTCATGCAGGCGGTTACAGTCCTTTCATCGCCCGGGGTTTGCTTTGCTGGTACGGATCCTTTATGCTTTATACACATTAAAGAAACAAAGGGTTTCCCTATGCCTCACACCATTAAAGTGATCCGGCAGTGGGCGACAGATAACTCTACCATCAGCAGGCTGATCATTGCCGATGCCAGGCCTGGTTCTGGCGAGATAGCCCAGGGCTACATACTGGAGCGTCCCGGCCCGGATACCACTCAGTCAGGGCTCAGGTTGCGGATTCCGGAAGGGCGCTATCAGTTGCAGTGGCAAACCCGAACCAATCTGCCAGGTGTCAGGCCCCATCTGCCAGTGCCCTGGCTGTCTAATGGGCAAGTTCCGTCAAGCCGGTATATTTATATTCACAACGGCAATTACCCGCGCAATACCGATGGCTGCCTTTTAATAGGTCGCAGCCGCGATATTGATATGGTCGGCAGCAGTGTTGATGCGCTGAACCGGCTGAAAACCTATTTGCAACGTGTTGGTATTGATAAGGTGATTGTCGAAATTACCTCTGCCTATGAGTAAGGGATGGGTATGATACCCAAGGTATTACTGAGGATTGCCATCGGATGAACTGTGTAACCAAGCTGCTGCAGGTACTTTGTTGGGGATGGGTAGTAACGGCCTGCTCGTTGCAAAGCGGAACCAGTGCCCGGGCTGATGATAACGCTATAGCAGAGCAAAAAATCGCACTGACTGTGGTACAGAAGTCGGACAATCCGGCATTTCGTTACCTGAACGGCGACATCCAGCTGAGCGGTGTGCTGTTAGCGTATTGGGAAACGGTGTACGTGGAAGCTGAGCCGGTTACCCTGGCCGATGCGAAGCCCTGGCAGCGGTTGCAGCTGCGCTTTTATCCTAATCCATCCATGGTGCTGACCAGCCTTGCCAGCAGTGCCGATGTGCGCAATTTGCAACGGATTTTTCTGTACCGGGAGCGGCTGGCAGCCCCGGTTCTGGACGAGCTGGAAATGGGCTATGCCCCAGACGAAAGTGCAGCCCTTGCCGAAGCACTGGCACCCTTTAAGCCGCTGCCTGCTGGCTTCCTCCAACACCGGGAGGGGTACATCGTGCAGCCTGTTCAGGCCCGATTGGACGGTCTCGTCAGTTTTGTGGAAGGGGATCACCGCTTTGTCTATGGCCGTCTTATTTCAGCTGACCCTGTCGCTGGCAATCAAGTCGACCTGAGCGCACTAGCCGACTTTCAGCCAGATACCTACCTGGGCCAACCCTGGCGCTTAACTTATCAGCTGCAGCAGCAGACGCCACTGCATTCAGCGCCCGATCATGGTTCCCGCGTGATCAGCGAAGTGCCCGCCGGCACCTCTGAAATTGAAAAACTGCACACGGTATCGGCCGGGTGGGTCAAAGTACAGTTCACCGATGCACAAGGCCAGACACAAGCCGGCTACCTGCCAAAGGCCAGCCTTTGGATCATCAATTAGTATTTGGCAGCAACATCATCTGCTTTTGCGCGCGCATGATAGTTTGTGCCATTAGGATCATCGAAAATCCTGCCGCTTTGTGACAGTCAGTAGCTTTATGCACGGCGGTAATAAGCTCAAAGAGCACACCCTATGAAATGATCCAGCTGGACAGTGAGGTCATTGAGAGTTATCATATAAGATAACTGAAGGAGCTTTATGGCTTGGAAGATTAGCTTTTATTCTGGTGTAGAAGATCAGATTCTGAACATGCCAGCGAAGCTTCAGGCAAGAATGCTTAAATTACTGGAGCTCATCGAGAAGCATGGTGCTAATTTGAGTGCTCCTCACACTGAGCCCATGGGTGATGGATTATTTGAGATCCGGGCGAAAGCACAAGAAGGAATTGGGCGCGGGCTGTTTTGCTACCTGAAAGGTAAGCATATACATGTACTGCATGCCTTTGTGAAAAAGTCTCAGAAAACACCCATCAAAGAGTTAGCACTTGCCCGGCAACGGCAAAAAGAGGTTCAAAACCATGAGTCTTGAAACATTAAAGCAGCGAGCCTTAGCGAACCCTGAGGTAAAAGCTGAATATGACCAGCTCGAAGGTGAGTTTTCGCTGATCGATCAATTGCTGTCGATGCGCACCGAGGCCGGTTTAACCCAAACACAGGTTGCTGAAAGAATGCAAACTCAGAAAAGCAATGTAAGTCGACTGGAAAGGGGCAATGCCAACCCCAGCTGGTCGACGCTGACCAAGTACGCACATGCTTGTGGTTATCAGCTAACCATTAAACCGATGAAAGCACGTTGAGCCTTATTCCAACAAAATAAAATCTATCGTCAGCTATCAGCATGCTTCAAAGCTTGAACATTGTAGCAATCCAACACTTTTATGCGCATAAAAATGTGATGTGTAGGTCCGCTTTGCTCTGCCAGTGATACGTTGTGAAGTAGCGCTAACTTAGCTTGGCTCATTGGCTTCGGGATGCGCACGGTAGAAGGCCACCAGCGCATTAAATTTTTCAACATATTTGGCCAAACGCACAGCATCTTTTTCAGCGTTTAGAAAGGGCTTGCGCTTACCGATCACCATAATGTCTTCTTTCAAGCCAGCGTCAATCCTCACAAACGGGGCTAAGTGCGGAGACTCAATGTTGTCTGGTAATCGAGCTTTTAACCACGCAACTTTCTCGGTGGTAAAAAGGCGACTGCTAAAGTCGAGTGCCTGCAACCTGGGGATCTTTGTAAGCGGACGTGCGCTATTGTCTTCAATAGCTTTGGGGTTGATGTCGAGGTGGGTTAACGCGGGCAGATGCTCCAGCGGTGCCAGCGAAAGTACATGATGTTTGCTCCAGATTTCATTGCCAAAACTCAGTCGTTGCAGGATGGGGGAGTCGGCTAACGGAGCCAGGTCGTTCGCGTGGTTCACATCTTGCAGCGACAACTTGACCAAGTCTTTGTTCTTCGCCACACGCCACAGGCGATCGGCTTTTTGGTTCCAAAATAGGCTGATGGACTGCACTTGGTGGAGGTCTTCCAGGGGCGACAAATCGGCTACTTGAGGGCACTTCCACAACTCAATGGCTTTGAATCTTTGTCCATAGGCGTGAACGAAGTATTCGAGGGTATCCTGCCGCAACCCACTGATGCGAACCTTGTCGCCTTCAACGTCCTGCAGCAGATCAAGACGAGCGCGCGATATTTTTCCGCCGGAAACCTCGGGTTCGATAAGGTCAATGTAGCCGTCGTGTACCATGTGTCACTCCTTGCTGATCAAGAAACCTTGGGAAAAATAGGCTCCATAACTGGCAACAGATTTTGCTTTTGTTGTTGGTTGCAATGTTTGGGTGCAAGCGGTAAAGGGCCGCTTTGTCTTTGTCTTTGTCATCTGGCAACGGCAGCAGTTATACACTTTATATGAGCATAAAAGTGAGTTTAAAGTGTTGGAGTGGTTTAAGCTGTCGGGCACTCGGCAAAACTATTACCAGTACGAAGCCAGTTTGAAATGTTAGCATTTCAATGTTGGTAAGCCACAGGCTTGTAAAAATGCGTAGGTGCCATCGTAGAAAGACGTTTGACGGGTTGAGTCGGTATCATTACCCTCAGGTACAAATATAACCATCCCTTCGCGGGCCCGTGTTAATAACACACGGTAGGCGTTTTCCAAGTACTGTTGTTGTACTCGCTGTTGTCTTTTCTGCCACTTTGTTCCAGCAAAGCGCCAATGTTGGAACCCGTTATCGGTAAAACGCAGATCAGCGTCCCATGCAACTAAGGCCCAATCAAGCTCTAAGCCCTGCACGTCAAACTCTGTGGCAGTATCCTCTAGAAAGTTGCTTGAACGAATATCGTTCGGCGCTGCTAAAAACCACTTCTCAGGTTCAATGGTATTTTTGACAAAAATTCCTTCTGCTTTTAGGCGAATTGCATTGGATGACGCCAGTAAGCCTGAACGGCGGTTGGCTAGTGTTTGCTGTTTTAACCAATCCCTTGCTTGAGCCAGATCGCGGCTAAGCACGATTGGGTATTGGCTTGCTATGGTTGAATAAACCTGTTTGGCCTTGTTGGCATCACCTGCAATCAGATAATGAACAAATGAAGATAGGTTTTCAGCGCGAAATGAGCGCATGGATGTTGCTAAGTGCAAGCTTGATTCCTGTTGAAAATGCTTCAACCTTGCTTGTTCAATACCGTCATTGACGTATTCACCTGCTAGCAGGTTAGGTGAGCAGTAAACTTGCCAATGTGAAAAGCCATGCTCAATGGCTTTAAACCAGCCAATAATACCCGCCTCACCGACATTAATTTCTTGCCCGCCGCCGATAAGGGCAATGATCACTGCCCAGTCTTGATGGCGATCCATGACTGAAATTAAAAACTCTGGCTCGGACATATTGAAGTCGAACAGGCCACGTTTTTGTTGCATAAACTTGGCCGTTTGTTCTAAATCCCAAGCGCGTTGTGCTTCATCAAAAATAGCGACATGCTCAGGTGGCTTTGCTTGTTCCTTGATGTACTCGTCTCGAAAGCGGTGAATATTTTGAATGAAACTTTCAACGCGCTGGCGCGCTTCTTTCTTAGTAATTGGTTGAGTAATGGGTTCTAGTTGACGGGTGCGCTCAGCTTGGAACAAGTCCTGTGCTAGTGCCTCTTGTAGCACGGCAACCAGAGGCCCATTGCCACTAAGAAATACTGAGTATTCATCATCATTCGGGTTGGCGTGTTGATTTGCGATGTTCAAGCCCACTAAAGTTTTACCGGCACCAGGCACGCCGGTGACAAAACAAATGACTTTTTGCTGTTGCAATCGTGCTCGGTGAATGATTTCAAAGAGTTTGTGGCAAGTTTTTCCGATGTTCTCACTGCCTGCTTCTGACCGAGTAATATCGACCACATCATGTTTGGCATAAAGTGCTTGCGCAGCCTCTACGATAGTTGGCGTTGGCTTATACGATGCTGCAAGCCAGTGTGCGATATCAAAGGGCGAAGCAGCCAATTGCTGGCTCACTGAACTGAGAAGGGTAGCTAAGTTGATGCCGTTACAACACAAAACCGATGCAACCTGTTCTTGGCTGTATGTGAGCGAAGTAAACTCTTCAGTCGCTTTGGTACAAACTAAGATGGGAACTATCGGCAGGTGATGGCTTCCTTCATGGAAGTGCTTGAGATCAAGCGCATAACCAGCAGTTTGTGCTCTATCGGCATAGCTGTATGTGTTTGCACCTACTTTAAATTCAAGGACAAAAATAATCCCATTAAGGACAAGTACCACATCGGCCCTGCGCCCCATTCGTGGGATCATAAACTCAAAAAACAGCTGGCCTTGCTGTGAGGTGGCTGACAATGTCTGTTTTAGCAAGCTTATTTGTGCAATCCACGCTTGTGTTTGTGAGTGCAGCAGATCTTGTCCATGCAATGGTGTGATCTGCCCAAGAATCGATGCCTGATCAGCAGCTAAGAATTCAGGGATGGAAGCTGTGTAGTAAGCGCGGCTCATCAGCTGAACTCCGGTACATTAAAAAGCTCTGCCACAGAGATCTGCAACGCATCTGCTATCAACACAATGTTTTTAAAGCTGACATTGCGTTTGCCACGCTCAATACCACTGATGTAAGTGCGATCCAGCTGGGCCCTAGCACCTAATTCTTCTTGACTGATGCCTTGAGCCTGCCGCAGTTGCTTGATGCGTAAACCGAATTGTTGCAAAGCGTCCTGATGCATTGCTCATTTCCTGTAAGATAAGAGCTTACATCCTCAGTCGATGTGACTTATAATGCTACGGACTATAAGTCACATTGTGAGTTTTCTTATGTCCATATCTAGTTCAAATAGCGATTATTTTGAATTGCTTAGTGAGCATTTAAAGGCAATGTACTGCATTGACTTTGACGATACTGGCTACACGAAGGAGGAGTGGTTAGCTCAATTTGGAGAGCTTGAGCTGAATGATGCAATTGAGGAGTATGCGCAGAAATATGCGTTAACTTCATTCATTGAAATAACGACACCTTTCAATTGTAAACTTCATTTACAATCTGTTTCATGCTACAGTTATGAGCGGAAATAATGCTCACTAAGGACAGTAAATGAATATCGCACAGATGGATAACAACGATTTATTTCAGCAGCGCCGCCAGGCGGTATCTGTATGGCTGAAGTTTGTAGGCATGCTGTTGCTTGGCCTATCCTTTGTCATTTCTCTTGTCGCCAGTGTTTATTCGCTGGGTGGAAATCCTCCTCCTTACATTACTTTATTGGAGTATGCGCTGGAACAACGGTTGTTGATGCTTGCAGTACTGTGGGTAGGGTTCGCATTGATGGCCATCAGTTTTTATGGGTTGTTGCGAGGCCACTATGCCGGGTTGATCAGTTGTCTGGTGCTAAGTTATCTGGTGTTGGCGGATGCGGTGTATCGCTTTGCCACGACTGGGATGCTGGATCTTAGCATGCTGATTTCACTTATCTTGATTACCCTGCTGCACAAAACCTTTCGGCACTGGCGCTTGCTTGAGCAAACTGGAGCTCAGCAGGTACCTGGTTAAGCAATAATCTTTGTAATCAAACCGCATAGCCGCTCGATTTTTTCATTGCTCAGTTGCCGGTAGTCAAAATACGGACAAACCAGCAGCCGTTGCTTCTTATCGATAGCGAACTCGTGATCCAGCCAGTCGAGTTGGGCGTCAAGGCCGCCAGCCAGCAGCGCTTTGGCGTGGGTGCGGCCGGCGATGATATGCAGGGTGTTGTTGGTTGGTTCCAGCTGCGGCGCGCTAAACAGCAGTGCTGTGCCACTGCCCGCTTGCAGCAGATGCTGATCCCGATAGCTTTGCCAGCTGGTGCTGGCTTGTTTCAGTGGCTGCAGGGCTTCTGGCAATGCCTGAACCAGTTTGGCGTACACATTAAACAGCTTGCGCCAGCCATTGCCGCATGCTTGATTGATGCTGTCGATTTCGCCGCGGCACAGTGGCTGTACCCCGCTTAACTGGGCATACTCCTGCATCGGTGGCCGTTTTGCCACATAAACCCGCAGCATGGCATTGGCATCGCCCAGCCCACAGCCATGGTTCATGACGGTCGCTCCTGCAGTTCAAAGCCGGATACAAAATGCCGGGCCTCGCCAGTGGTTGGGTCGGTGAAGCTGAGCTGTTTGGCCAACAGCTGCAACGGCTGGCTGAAGTTGGGGGCCTGCTTGGGAAAAAGCTCGGGGTAATAGCGATCGTACAATATTGGCACACCCAGGCTGAGCATATGCAGCCGCAGTTGATGGGTTTTGCCGGTATGGGGCTGCAATTGAAAGAGCCCCAACTCCCCGCTGCGCTCAGTCAGCGCGATGGTGGAGCGGGCATTGGGCTCGCCTGCGGCGATGCGGTTGATAAAGCCTGGGTTGGCTTTTTCAATGCGGTTTTCAATGTGCCAGCGCTGTGGCAAAGCCGCTTGCTGCAGCTGTGGTGTCAGCCGGGCCACCGCCTGATACTGTTTCTGAATGCTGCCGGTAACAAACAACTGGTAATAGCCGGGGCGGCTTTTTGGGTTTAACGAGAACAGCACCAGGCCGGCGGTATCGCGATCCAGCCGGTGCACCGGCACCAGATCGTCCAGGCCGGTATCACGCTTTAGCCGGGCCAGCAGGCATTCATTGACGTAATCGCCACCCGGCGTCACCGGCAAAAAGTGCGGCTTGTCGGCAATCAGGATATGCTCATCCTGATACAGGATACGATGGGCAAAGGGGATCACCGGCTCGGCCGTGACTTCGCGGTAATAACAGACCCGCCGGCTGGGTAAAAATGGCGTCTGCTCGCTGATCAGTTCACCCTGATGCCAATGCACCTTGCCCGCTGCCATGCGCTCACGCCAGATGGTTTCACCTATGTTGGGAAAGCGCTGACACAAAAAATCAAACACGGTGCTGCAGCCATTGCTGGTGGGTGGTAAGGTAATTTCAGAGGCAGTTTTGGCGATCGACACGGTAGTTTCAGTCAGGTTGCGGGCTTGCCAGCTTAGCACAAAAGCAGCTTGGATGCTGGTGAGGTGCTTGGTGTTTTCTTCAGGCTATGGTACTAATCTTTTTTTTCAGGCAGGAGCTGCTATGCCCATTCAACGTCTTAACCCCAGCCAACGCTGGTCCGATGCCACGGTCTTTAACGGCATCGCTCATTTTGTCGAAGTACCAGAGGATACCAGTGCCGATATGGCCGGCCAGGCCCGGCAGATTTTTCAGCAGGCCGAGCAAACGCTGGCCGCTATTGGCAGCGATCACAGCAAGCTGCTTAGTGCCACCATTTACATCACCGATAGCAGCCAGGTCGAGGCTTTTAACCAATGCTGGGATGCCTGGCTGCCGGCAGGCTGTGCCCCATCGCGCGCCTGCATTAAGGTAGAACTGCTGGATCCGGCCATGTTGGTCGAAATTGCTTTTGTGGCAGCCTGCGGTGGTGATAGTTAACACACAGCGGTTGGTTGGCGTTGATGGAATGCTTTGCTATTCAAAAGGATGAACGTTAGTATGATAAAAATCAGTACTTTATTTCATGTCCCAGGGGTAAAAATGATGGTTCGGTATGCTTTGGCTGTCGCCGCTTGTTTGGTTGCACTGGTACTGATCGGCTGTGGTGGTGACAGTGAGAAACATGTGGTGCAATTGCAGTTGCAGGTGACCGAAGGCCCACTTAGTACAGCTCATCCTGAGCAGTATCGCTATGTGATTGCAACCGCCCGTAATGCTGATGGCGATCCCCTGGTGAATGCCAGCATCGAGTTCCACACCACGCTCGGTAGTTTTGATAATGATACTGTGACTCGTCGTAAGGTAATGACCACATCACGTGGCAATGCCGATGGTTCCGGTCGGGGAGAGGCCCGGTTACAGCTTTATCCGGGCGCAGAGGCCGGCACTGCCCTGGTGAGTATTTTCAGTAATGGCCAACAACGCAGTCAATCCGTTCTGATTGAGGCGGGTGAAAGCGGCGATCCTTTGACCGAGGTACACCAGCTCGGGTTATCCTTGTCTGTGTCGTCTTTAACCGTGGCTGGGACGACAGGGCAGGAAACCAGCATTGTACGGATTGAGTTGCAGAATGCGGATGGGCAAAGGGTGACTCCGGCAGATGAACAACAGGCGAATCTGCGTGTCAGTATGATCACCCGGCCTGGTGGCGGAGAATCGCTGAAGCCATTACCGAACCCGCTGGAGCAGTCTGGCAGTCATCAGCTGGAGCTGACAACAGAGCAGGGGCTTGGTCAGGCGCTGTTAACAGCAGGAACCTTACCGGGCGTAATTGAGTTACTGGTGGAGTTTTTACCTTCCCTGAGTGGGTCAAACCCTTTGCTGGTGCAGTCCAGTCGCATTAATGTGGCCTCCGGCCCGGCGCACAGCATTGCAATCAGTTACCCGATCCAGAATGCTATTCAGGATCTGGGTAACGGTTTCTATCGACGTAAGGGAGGACTGCAGGTGACCGATCGCTATGGCAATGCTGTTGCTGATGACACTGTCGTTAGCCTGGGCGTGCTCGATACGGTACTGACATCAAATATCCCTCCGGTGCTGGATTATGGCTTTAGTCAAAATGTGTTGTATACCAATGCCGGCATTCGGGCGGGTGAGGCCAGTTTAACGGATGTTGAGAACAGT
Source organism: Alkalimonas cellulosilytica (assembly GCF_036325985.1). NCBI lineage: Bacteria > Pseudomonadati > Pseudomonadota > Gammaproteobacteria > Alkalimonas > Alkalimonas cellulosilytica. The sequence goes on along the minus strand of NZ_JAUHLI010000010.1, from coordinate 15,907 downwards.
TTGTTTCAAAGTGCTTATGTGGAACACAACGGTATCCAGCGTTTTATTGAGCCCAATGATCGGGTGTTGTTACTGAACAGTCCGGCCAGAGATAAAAGCCGCTTTGTTGCGCAGCTGTCTCCTGAAGCCATGACTACCACAGCAGGTTTTATGCAGGATCAGGATGCAGTGCAGTACCTGGTGGGAGCAGCCTTAAAAGGGATCCAGGTAGCAGGCGAAAATGCGGCTGGCGAATTGCAACCGGGTCGGGTGCAAACCCTAACCGGTGCCGGCACCTTTTATCTGACGTATCCGGCCAACCGACACACGCTGGGGCTTGGCTGTCAGGATCCGCAGCTGGATACACGCTATCAGCCTGTTGGATCAGCTCAAGTATGGTTGATAGCCCAGGTCAGCGATACCGATGCGGCTGTCGTGGACAACCAAGGGTGTTACAGTGCCCTGCTGGATTTCCAGTTGCGTAACCTATCCGGTGTCAGTAGCTTGAGTGAAACGGCCACGCTATCACTTGATGTGCGCGACGCAGCGGAAATTCAGCTACCCTTTATTGAGATTAAAGCGCAGGTAAGCTATACCCGGAATCAAGGTGGCTTAGAGGTCTCAGTGGGTTTTTGTGACGGTCGTACTGATCGACGTACCAATACAAATGGAGCCTGCGCCTTGCCAATCAGTATTCAAGGTGGACAAAGCGGTGACAGGGCGCTGCTGCAACTAAGTGTAAATGGTGGCAACACCATTGAGCTTGATGTGACCATCCCTGAGAATTAAAAGGGAAACAGCAAATGAATTGGTTTATAACACCTATCACCGCAGCAAGCTTTGCCCTGGCTTGTGCTCAGTCAGTAATGGCGGCTGAACCGGTTCAGTTTGGCGGCGAAGTACAACAGGAAAAGTTAGTCGCTTTAAGCAGTATCCTGGCTGCCCCGGAGCACTATCTTGATCAGGAAGTGACAGTACAGGGCACCATTGCTGCAGTCTGTGAGAAAATGCACTGCTGGATGCGTTTTGAAACGACTGAGCAGCAGCCATCATTTCGTATCAAAGTGCGGGATGGTGATATGGTGTTTCCACTCAGTGCCAAAGGCAAAACTGCGTATGCAACTGGTACTCTGCAGCCTTGGCCAGGCAGTGATGAGGTGCGTTATCAGCTGGTACCAACGGCGGTAGTGATTGACGCTGGTGAGTAGGCAAAATATCCGATAGCAAAAAGGGCACGCTTGGTGCCCTTTAAACCGTCGATCCGTTGCTTAGCTTAGAACTGGCCAGTAACGCCCAGGTGCCATACTTTCAGGCCTGAGGCATCGCGGTTGCTGCCGTAGCCAGCTGCCAGTGCCCAGTTCTGGTTGAAGAAATGCTTGGCTTTGAAGCCGTAGCTTTTGCTGCGATCGTAGCTGACGGCGACTGAAGTCATGCGGCTGAAGTAGTAACCTACCTCGGCTTCCCACTGATTGTCCGCACCCTTGATACGCTCGTAGGCGGCACCAACCGTGATAAAGCGATCGTCACCTAACGCAGCGAAGTACTTACTGCTGATGCCCTGGTAGTCGAAGTCATCATCGGTGCTAGCGGTAAAGCCGATGTAATCATTGCCTTCCAGCTGCAGATTGTAGCTGGCAGAAAACAGGTAATCGGTGCTGCCACTGCGCGGACGAATTGCCTCAGCGCGGACGATGAAATCATCAGAGAACAGGTAGCCTAAACCCAGGGTGTTGGCATGGAAGTCGCTGCTGCGCAGATGGCCAGCGGAAACAACAACGCCGGAGTCAGTAAAGTATTCACCGCCAAGGGCATACAGGTTGGTGCTGAATGCGCGGGCATAACCTGCTTGAATATTAGAAGTTTTGTTAATGTATTCAAACTGATCCAATGGGCCCAGTACGGTTTTACGGTCCAGGAAGTAGGTCCCTTCCAGAGCACGAACATTGGTAGAGCTACCGCTCTGACGAATGTGATCCCATTCCAGAGATGAAATCAGCTGATAATCGTTGGCTACAGCAGAAGCAGAAGCTGCGACCGCGATTAAAGGAAGTGCGTATTTAAACATCAGTGTTGTCCTTGTCCTGTGGGTTCGGCGGCGGATTCTAAGGACAATAGTTTGTGGTGTAAAGTCACAAAAGTGTAAAATAATGTAATTTACTGTGGGTTTGCGTGTTTTTTAAACGTTTCGTTGGATCGTTGAGCGGCTGAAACAACACGCCAGGCCGTTGGCACGGCCTGGTGATGAAGTATTAACCGGTCTTTTGCAGCAGGTAATCGACCAGTTGCTCCAGTTCGGCAGCAAAGTTGCGGTTATCTAAGCTGGCATTGTTGATTTTGTACTTGCCGTTCACCACAAAGGTAGGCACTCCGGTCAGCACGCGTGAACGCGACAGTTCGTTTTGTTCATTGCGCATCACAGTCGCACCCATCCGGACCGAGAAGCTGTTGATGCGGCTGTCGTAGTCTTCAGCACTGATCCCCACCCCTAAAGCGATGGAGCGAACATCATTGTCGTTACGGATTTGCTGGCGCTGACGGTGAATATGGTTAAACACAGCAGTAGAAAACACATTGCCTTTTTCCAGTGCATTAGCCACCAGATAGGCCCGGGCCAGAGTATTTTGCACTTCCGGTGCAGCGCCCCGTACGAAGTCTACATGCACTTTTTTAAACTGCGCGCCTTCTGGCAGGCTTTCGCTTATTTGCTGCACCAAAGGTTCAATCGAGGCACAACCACCGCAAAAAAAAGAAAAATATTCTTTAAACTCGGGTTTGCTGGTGGCCTGTTCAGCAATCACTTCATAGTGTTTGCCTTCTACAAAGGTTTGGGCAAATGCCGGAGTACTTAGCAATACGGCAGTAAACAGGAAAGCGAACAGCTTTTTCATTCTCGGGTTTCCTTCAAAAAATACGACAGTTGTGTCGGCCTAGCCTAGCAAAAAAGCACGAATTTGCCCATGGCTGGCCGATTAAAAACCAGGTTGCAGCGACAAGGGAGGTTGGTGCAGTTGAAACAACTGCTCTTTTAGCACCAATGTCTGTTGCTCCCAGTATTTGTCTGTCGCAAACCATGGAAAGTTCATTGCAAAGGCCGGATCATCCCAGCGCCTGGCTAACCAGGCCATGTAGTGAGTCATACGCATAGCCCGCAGCGGTTCGATCAGTTTCAGTTCTGCCGGGTTAAAATCGCAGTACTGCTGGTACTCTTCCAGCATGGTTTCCAGATACAGCAATTGATCGGAGCGCTCCCCGGACAGCATCATCCAGAGATCCTGGATGGCCGGGCCCATTCGGCAATCATCCAAGTCAACAAAAAACGGCCCTTGTTGATCAGTGAACAGATTGCCGGCATGGCAATCGCCATGCACCCGGATGAGTGCTTTAGGTTGGTATTGGTTGGCTGCCTCGGCAATGACCTGATCCAGCACGGTAAAAAATGCCGTGTGCATATGCGATGGGATCTGTGGACATTGCTGCAGAACCTGCCGGCTTTGTTGCAGATGGGTTTCAACACTAAAGGCTGGGCGGTATTGAAAGGCTTTGCTTTTACCCACCTGATGCAACCGGCCAAGAAAACGACCCAACTGTGCCAATTGTTCTTCGTTGTCAGTTTCGAGCGAGCGGCCCCCCCGGCTTGGAAACAGCGCAAAATAGCCACCGGCGTAGGGCAGCACCGATTGACCATCGAGGCTGACGGGGGCCACTACCGGCACATCGGCGGCCAACAGTTCCCGGGTAAAGTCGTGCTCCTCCTGCAGCTGCTGCAGGCTCCAGCGATGAGGCCGGTAGAACTTGACCACCCAGCGCTGGATCTGTGGGTAACCAGCCAGTTCGCCACGGAACTGATAGACCCGGTTCTCGAAACTGTTGAGCGCTGTTAAACCGGAGTCGATGGCCATGCCAAGTTCTTCCAGCGCATCCAGCACGGTATCCGGTGTTAAGTCGGCAAAGCAAAAGTCAGACATTGAGAACCCATAGTCGCTGCAGGCAAAAGATGCAGCGACTATAGCATGAGTTAACGTCTGGAGAAGAAGCGGTTGGTTTGCGACACTTCAATATCCGGTTGTCCTTCTACACGCACGGTGAAGGTGATATCGGTGACCGGCTGCGCCAGCTCCCAGGGATCAGCGGCCAGGCTGATGGGCAGACTGGCGGTTTCACCACCGGCCACGGTCAGCTCGGTTGGGCCTATCCAGCGGGCATCTTCCAGACCGGAGACTGAGAACACAAAGGTTTGTGGTTGTTGCGACTTATTGATAACACGCAAGGTATAGGTGTTTTCGACCCAGCCTTCGCTGGTATCCCGGAACAAGGCACCGCGGTCACGCAGAATATCAAACTCCAGCGGTTGCCGGCTGTGCAGGGTATAGGCAAAAGCCAGACAGCCAATCAGCAGTACCGCGAAATACCCCAGTAATTTGGGGCGCAGGATATGAGCGCCTTTACCCTGCAGGCGGTTTTCCGTGGTGTAGCTGATAAGGCCTTTCGGATAGCCCATTTTTTCCATGGTATCATCACAGGCATCGATGCAGGCACCACAGTTGATGCATTCGTACTGCAGGCCATTGCGGATATCGATGCCGGTGGGGCAGACATGCACACACAGGTTGCAGTCGATGCAATCTCCCAGGCCCCTGGCTTTGTAATCGGTATCTTTGCGGCTGCGCGGCCCCCGGGTTTCGCCGCGGCGTTCATCATAGGCCACCGTGAAGGTATCTTTATCAAACATCGCAGATTGAAAACGGGCGTATGGGCACATATGAGTGCACATGATTTCACGCATCCAGCCGGCATTGCCATAGGTACAGAAGGTAAAAAACAGCACCGCCAGCGTGGCCCAGAAACCGGCTTGCAGGGTAAAGAAATTCAAAAACAGGTGATCAATCGGCGTGAAGTAACCGACAAAAATTAAGGCGGTGAACAGGGCAAAGGCCACCCAGCAGAGGTGGGTAAGAAATTTTTTACTGAATTTGTTGAAACTCCACGGCTGCTGATCCAGCTTCATGCGTTGGTTGCGGCTGCCCTGAATTTTCTCTTCAAACCACATGAAGATAAAGGTCCAGACCGATTGCGGACACAAATAGCCACACCAGACCCGGCCATAGAAGGTGGTGACAAAAAACAACCCATAAGCGGCAATGATAAAAATCCAGGCCAAAATGGTGAAGTCCTGCGGCCAGAGGGTCAGGGCATAGATACTGAATTTTTGTTCGGCGATATTGAGTAAAATGGCTTGCTCGCCGTTGTAACGCAGCCAAGGCAGCAGCATAAAAAGGCCCATAAAGAAGAAGCCCATATAACGGCGAATGGCCTGATGCATGCCTTTCATAGCACGCACATAGATGCGATCACGGGATGGATAACGACCCGGCGTTGTTTTTCCTGGTTTGTGCAGCTGTACGTCTACCGGGATATTTTTTACATCAATTTTGTCAGTCACGCTCACCTCGGCCATGGTATTCGTCATCAGGCAACCAGCCTGCAGTATATCACTTCTTTGGTGGCTGTTCAGGAACAGCGCTTTTACTTTGTGGCGATGCAGACAATCCCCTCTGCAATCGGGTATGATCAGGTCAACTGTTTCGGGTAAGGTGTATTCATGAAACCGCTTATACTGATCTTATTGGTGATTCTGCTATTGGCAACATTTTCGGATCATCCCAGAGTGAGTCCTTACAAAGAAAAACTGATTGACCAGTTTTACCAGATAGGGGGTGCATCCAGCCGCTCTGGTGAAGCTCAGGCACTTCGCAACATCGATCGCCTGTTTACTGAGCTTGGGAAAGAACTGGGTGAAGGCCAGCGCGCTCAGTTGCAACGGGCTGCGTCTTCAAAGCAAGAGTTGCTGCTATTTAGGCAACGTTATTGCATCGATGGCGACTTTAATCCGCTGCTGTTTGGCGAACCACTGCGCAAAGCCTGTGGCATTATCGACAGTCAGTATGACATTCTGATGCGGCAATAAGCTTGCGGTACATCAAATAAATTACTTTAGGAGACACTGATGCGTGTGTGTGGCATAGAAATAAAAAGTAATGAAGCCATTATTTGTCTGATGACACTGGAGCAGGGATTATTTCAGTTGCCGGATTGTCGCCAGCAACGTTTTGTGTTGCAGCACGACAAAGACGCTGAGGCCATGCGCAAGTTTCAGTTTACGTTACAGAAATTCTTGCAGGACTATCAGGTCGGCCAGGTGGTGATTAAAGAGCGGCCGCAAAAAGGAAAATTTGCCGGGGGTGCCATTGGTTTTAAAATTGAGGCTGCGCTGCAGTTGCTGCCCGATGTTGAAGTGACTCTGGTATCCAGCCAGCACATTAAAGAGCAGTTGAGCCGTAACCCACTGCTGATTGATTTTAAAGCGACAGGGCTGAAGGGGTTTCAACAAACTGCTTTTGAAACGGCCTACGCCTGGTTGCACCGAAAAGAATAATTAGTTTTCATCCGGAGGCGCTACTCCGGACTTCGGGATGAAAACTAATTCGAGCCTGTTTTCCCGGGTGGTGGTGTTACGGGTTCAACCACAACATCTGGTCTTGCGCTGGCTTGCTGAATGGCTTGCAACACCAGATGCCGGACAATCTTTGATTTTGCCTCACCAGTCATTTCACTTAACTGATTTAAGGCTTCAATCGCTTCCGGGCTCAGCGTAAAAGTGGCATGACGCATAGGCAGACGCGGCCCGCTCTCCTCGTCTGGCAGCAGCTGACGCAAACTCACTACCTTGGGCAAGCCCATGGCATAATTGTTTGCGTCTTCAATAAAGTCGTCTACATTTACAGACCGTTTTTCAGACGGCGTAGACTTTTTTCTCAGATCCCTCAGCCCCATCTTCTTGTATCGCCTTCATCGACAGCAGTTCAGTAATCATATCCCGGATTTCTACAGCAGCTTTGCCATCCGGGTCGATGTCCATCACCGATAAGCCTTTTTCTTCACTGTCATCATAAATATTACGGCTGTAGGTGATGGCTTCAAGCACCCGTAAATTGAATGACTTGCACACTTCTTTGGCATCCAGAATACGATTCGCCTGATTCGGCAGCGATGGACATTGTGTCATGACACAGCCGACAATCATATCAGGGTTGACCACATTGCTGGCGCTGACCAGATCTTCCAGGTGCTCCAGTGTTTTCAAATCGCGTCGTTTGGGCCGAAGCGGCAGCAGCACATGGCTGGCAACCACCATGGCAGAGCGAAGAGCCACACTGTCCTGGCCGCCACAATCTACCACCACCACATCGTAATGCATTTCCAGACTTTTTAATTCGTAACGGATTTTGCCATACATCTGCACGCAGTTAATCCAGGGTAAGTCTGGATTCAAATGCCTTTCCTGAACCCAGTCCGATGTGGTGCGCTGTGGATCACAATCCACCAGCATCACATTGGCTTGTTTTTCCCGGGTAAAGTACACTGCGATATTCTGCGCCAGGCAACTTTTACCGCTACCGCCTTTTTCTCCACCGACCAACAGAATCATCAGCCTTTCCTCATGTTGCAATGAACAGACAACGGCCTGTAAATTGGCCTATACTGGAGTATAGGTGCTAAATAAGCATTCAGCGAATCAGGCTGACTTTTTTCTTTTTAATGACTTAGGCCATGCTCGATGGCGTGCTGGTCTGTGTACCTGATGTAATAAATGAGCAAAAAACATGCAGGAAAGGTTTCCTGTTTCTACAAAAACGAAGTATTCTATAATGCTCAGTGGTAGCAAGTGAGAGCGGGTAAGCAATGGCAAATTACAGCGAAGTGAAAGCAGTGTGTGAGCGGTTGCAGCGGGAAGGTCAAATCATCACCCTGGATCTTTTGGCAAAACATCTGGATGGCAGTCGCTCCAGCATAGTGGTGCATTTTGATCATTGGTGCAGTGAAACCCAATACGTTCCTCAGCAAGGCAAGCAGGATTCGTCATCTTCTGGCATGGGGCTTCCATCCTTGAGTGCCCTGACCGAAAAAGTTCCTGGCTCTTTCAGTAAGATGATCAATTTCAGCAAAAAAATGATGAAAGAGACAAGCTCTGCTTTTGGCACTGATCAGTCCGATGCCAGAGTGAGCGAGAGTTCACCCACTGAGCCAAAGCAAAAAGCCGAGCCAGAAGTGCCGGTAATAGATGCTCCAGCCTCAGAAGCTGCAACGGACCAACCGGTAGCAAAGTCGATGGATGATGCTATTGTTCGTGCTGCAGAGGTCAGCAGCAAACCCAAAAAAGACAAAGCACCTGAGCAGGCAATCAAAAAACAAGATGTGAACAAAGATAAAAAAGAGACGGCGGCCCAACCGGCAGCTAGCCCATCCAAAGCAGCAAGAGAGACTGACGTGACGACATCATCCGAACCTACCAATGTGCCTGTTGCCGATGACGCTATGGTGTCGCAACTGGAGTTGCATATCGAAGAACTGGAGCAACAACAGCAAGATCTGCAGCAAGAAATTGCCCAGTTACGCGACAGAGCGCGCGAGCTTACCGAAGACAGTGAAGATCTGCATCAGCAGTTTACCGATGCACAGCAATTGGCGATTGAACGTCAGAAAGCCCTGAATGAACTGCAGCAAAGTCTGGTGCAACATCAGGCTGAGCTGAACAAAGTGAAAGACCAACTGGCTGAAGCAGAACAACAGCGCGATGAGGCGATGCAGGCAAAACGGCAGGGTGACGAGCAGTATGAGTTGCTGGCGCAGAAGTTGGATGCTCTGCAGATGGCCAATGCTGAACTGCAGTCGCAGGCAGGGTCTAAGCATGCCGAGCATGTCAACCAGCTGGAAGAAAAGCTGGAGCAAACCCAGAAAGAGCTCTCATTGCAAAAGCAAGAGCTGCCGGTGCTTGAGCAGCAACTGCAAAAATCAGAGCAAGCCAGCGCTGCTTTGCAGAAAAAGCTGGATGAAGCCAGCCAGCAATACCAACAGTTGGAGGCAAAGCTCAAGGAAAGCGAGCAAAGTGCGGCCACTCAGGGAGGGAATCTGGCTCAATTGCAGCAGGAGCGGGATGATGCCAGGCAGCAACTGGAAGATGTGATTACCGCCAAAAACGAGATGGCTGAGCAACTGAAAGAGCAAGCGCTGCAAATTGAGCAACTGTCTTCCAAGTTGCCGGAAATGCGTTCACAGCACGAGTTCGTCGAGCAAGAGCAAGAGTTGCAACGTTTACGCTCTCGCTTGCAGGTGATGGAAAGTAAAATTGCTCACTTGCAGAATACCAATCAGATGCTCAAAGAGCAGAGTGAAGTTACGGCTGGCCATCAAAACCGTCAGCGTGAAACCATTAAGTTGCAACGGGAAGAGAACAAGCAGTTGCGTGAAGCGCAGCAGCAGTACCTGCAGGAAAAAGAGCAGCTGCAACAGCGACTGGCGAAGATGGAGGAGCAACTGAGCTTTGTGAAGAACAACTCGACCTCGACCATCGAGCGGCTGACTTTATCCAACCAACAGGCACAACAGCGTATCGCTACGTTGGAACAGCAACTGAGTAAGGCTGGGATCGTTTAGACGCGCCCCAACCTGAAAGCTGCTTTATTGTGCCCAGCCGGAGTTGGTTTCCCGCTGGGCATAAACAGTGAATCACACCTAAATGTTACGGCACTTGGCGCCGTAGCAGCAGGATCCCCGCCAGGCCTAACACCAGCCAGAAAAGTGAGCCGCCACTGTCCTGAGAATTATCTGGCGGTGGTTGCTGGCCAATCAGGGTATTGGCTACCGGGTTCAGTCCGCTGGCCGTGTTAATTCTGGCATCGACAATGACCACACTTTCAATCAACACCAGATTTTCTGCTGTGATGGGTTTATTGGCAGCGGCATCGGCCGTGCTGTAATTGCGCAGCGGCATACTGCTGGCTGCGCCGCCCAGATTAAAACGCGGCAGCGCAGCAATGGCTTCCAATATTTCCATCCCTTGTTCAGAAATCTGACCAAACACGGTAAAGCCACCATTCTGGGTATCCAGTTGAGGCTGGCCTGCATGGTTGTCTTTTAAGTTGAAAAACCATTGGTTCGTGGCGCTGTTGGGACGGTTTTCCAACTTAGCCATGGCGATGGTGCCTTTTCGGTTCGACAGTTTGGGCTCATTTTGCACCGCCGCTTTGGCAGGTATCACGCTCAGTGGCAGCTCACCAGTGTAGGCAAAACCGCCTCCCTGCACCACAAAATCCGGTATCAGGCGATGGATCACGCTGTTGTGATAGCTTTCATCTTCGACATAGTGCAGGAAATTCTCTACCGTTTGGGGGGTGATCTCGTCAAACAAATTGACTTCAAAGTTACCCAACGAGGTTCGGAATTCGACAATGGTTGCCTGGATGGAGCCGGTGAAAATAACACTGCTGGCTAGCAGCAAAAAACGTACTAATTTCATCAATAAACCCATTTGCGATACATGAAGGGTATCAGCATACTGCAGAGCTTGTGTTGGCAGCCAGTTGCCGTAACACTTAATAACCAAAGACTACCAAACGCAACAGCCGTTAGCGATTGCCAATAACAAAGCACCTGTAAGGGCGCTGATAAAAAAGAGCGGGATGGACCAGGCATGAAACTCCCGCCAGAGCCCGGGTTGTCTTGCCAGCCGTAGTGCGATCAGGTTGGCCAGCGAACCAATAGCCAGACCAAAGCCACCCACACTCACCCCCCAGCTAAGTGCCCGCCAGTCGTCGGTAAAGTTTTGCAGGAAGATTGCTGCCGGCACATTCGACAGAAGCTGCGATAATAAGGCGCCGGCGGTAAAAGCCCCACCCGGTAGTTCCAGCGAGGAGGTCGCCAGTTGCTGCATTAGTGGCAACTGTGCCAGCAAGCCTAAATCAATGAACATCAGTGCAAAAATCAGCAGCAACCACCAGTCGATACCAAGCACCACGTTTTTGGCTTTCAGCCAATAGCTAACAAGCACCAGCCCGGCAGCTGCCGGGGCATAGCCAAGCTCAATGGCTGCAATCACTGGCAGATAGCCGAGCAGTGACCAGCGAAACAGTTCTTTATGCTGCTGTGGTTGCACAGAGCTGGCTGGTAAGGACAAACGGCTGGATGGGAAGGCCAGATAACTGAGCAGCATCAACAGCAGGGTGAGTGCCAGAGCCAGTGGCAGCATCATCAGCAAGAATTGCAAAAAACCAAGGCCGGATGCCTGCCACAGCAGCAGGTTCTGCGGATTGCCGATGGGGCTGATGCTGGAGCCGGCATTGACTGCCAGCGCCAGAAAAATAATCAAACGGCCAACGGGTAAACCACTCAGCCTGGCAAGACTGAGACAGATAGGCACCAGTACAAAAAGCGCTACATCGTTGGTAATCACTGCCGATAGCAGCGCTGCAAACACCACCAGCACCACCGCCAGTTGGCGCTGCGAATGTTCTTGCCGTAACAGCCAGGCGGCAAAGCGGGTCAAATAGCCACTGTCTTCCAAACCCCGGCTTAGCAACATCAAGGCAGCCAAGGCGGTGATGGTGGTCCAGTCTACCAGATGCAGCAGCGCTGCCGGGCTGCTGGGAACCAGCCATAGCAGCCATGGCAGTACCAGCAGCAAAGCCAATAACAGCAGGTCCTCGGTGAGTCGGGATAACAGGTGTCGGATCAGCCGCATAGTCACTCCGCAATGGCGAAATGGAATTGTACAAAATCGAAACGACTTTGCCTAATGACCAATGGATGACAGTTGTGGCTGTTGCTGGTGATCCAGGGGTATGCAAAGGTCGGCCAGCCAAGGCAACTGCTGCCAACTGGCGCGGGTTAAGCGTTCAAAACTCAGCATAAAGTACTCAAGCTGCTGCTTCGTCATGCCCTGACCATGTTGTTGCCACAGTTGCTGCTCTTGTTTGGCCCGCCAGCGACAGACCGACTCCCAATCCGGTGCCTGCAGCCAGATCAGTGGCTTGAGTAACTGCCAATACTGCTGATAAGCGCCGGCCAATTGCTGGTTGATAAAGTGTCGCCATTGACCGGTCGGATCAGCGCTGGCCTCCAGGCTGTTCTGTGGCTGGTCAAGCTCTTGCGCACTCTGTGGGCTAAGTCCCAGACACCAGCCTTCGACGATCAGCAGTTGCAGCTGTTGCTGCGGCCGGTCAGCGACTGGCTCATCCAGAGCTTTATCAAAACAAGGCAGCTGCACCGGCTTTGCTGCGAGTACCTTGTTGGCATCGGCAATGGCTCTGTCAATGGCGTGGGTGCCTGGTACACCCCGCTGGGCCAATAGTGGATGCACCTGCTCTGCCAGTTGCTGGCGCAATGCTTTGCTCAGGTAATAATCATCCAGCGATACGGTAGCCGTAGTTAGGCCTAAAGCCGTGAGCTGCTCGGTGAGCAGGCGGGCCAGCGTGCTCTTGCCACTGCCCTGAGCACCACTAAGGCCCACTACGACTGGTTTGGGCAAGGCCAGCAAATGGCTGCAGAGCTGATCCAGCAGTTGCTGATAAGCCGGGCTGGTATCACTTCGCTGCATGGTCAGGGTCTTCGCTATCGCTGCTTGCCGGCTCCAGCCAGCGGTACAGGGTTCGGCGGGTAATGCCAAGCAACTGAGCCGCTTTTTGTTTGTTACCTGCAGTGTGTTGCAGTACCTGCTGTACATAGTTGCGCTGCAATTGCTGCAGGCTGGGCCAACTGGTGTGGCTTTGGTGAGGCTGATTGGTCTCTGGTTGATAATTGCAGATACGGCCGGGCAAATCTGCCGGCTGAATCTCTGTGCTATCGGCGAAGGTAAAAGCGCGCTCAATGGCGTTTTGCAATTCCCGCACATTGCCGGGGAAAGGATAGCGGTACAGACAATCGAGTGTTTCCGGACTGATGCCCTGCACATTTTTGGGTTGCTGTTGCTTTAGCTTTTGTAAAAAGACATCGGCCAGCAGCTCCAGATCATCGGCCCGCTCACGCAGCGGTGGTACCTGCAAGCTAAAGGTTTCCAGCCGGTAAAATAAGTCGGCACGAAAGCTACCCGCCTCGACTTTTTGCTCCAGATCCTGGTGGGTAGCAGCCAGAATACGTACATCAATGCTGTATTCCTGATCACTGCCCACCGGGCGTATTTTTCCTTCCTGCAAGACCCGCAGTAATTTGGCTTGCAGCAGCAATGGCATTTCAGCGATTTCATCCAGCAACAGGGTGCCGCCATCGGCTTCTTTAAACAGGCCCTGGCGGGCGTTACGGGCACCGGTAAAAGCACCGGCAGCATGGCCGAAAAACTCGCTCTCCATCAGTTCGGCCGGGATGCCGGCGCAGTTGACGGCGATAAACGGCTGCTCGCTGCGGGCACTTTGCCGGTGAATGGCCTGAGCAACCAGCTCCTTACCACTGCCACTTTCTCCCAGAATCAGCACGGCGCCCTGGGCCGGTGCCACCTGGGCAATGTGCTGGTACAGCCGGCGCATGGCACGGCTTTTACCAACCATCCCGGTGATGCCATCAGGGCTCTCCTGTTGCTGTTGCCGCAGCTGCTTGACCTCGCGTTGCAGTGCCTGGTGGGCCAGCAAGCGTTGTACGGACAATGTCAGGTGATCCAGGTCCAGCGGTTTGGTCAGAAAGTCGTCGGCACCCTGTTTTAAAGCAGCAACGGCCTGTCGCACGGTCCCAAAGGCAGTGATCAGCAACAGTGCCGGTGGATTGGTGAGTTGCTTGATGCGGCTTAGCAGCTCCAGGCCGCTGATACCGGGTAGTCGAATATCGCTGATCACCAGTGCAAAAGAGTGCTCTGCCAGTACTGCGAGCAAATCTTCCGCCTGGGCAAAGGCAGTTACCTGATACCCCTGGCCGGTCAGTTCCTCCTGCAATAACTCAAGCAGGGCCGGATCATCTTCCACAATCGCCAGCTGGTGGGGTGAGAATGTCATGACTTTGGCTCCTTCATGGTATCGAATGGCAGGGTCAGGCTTAGGCGGCAACCTGTTACCTCTTGGTTTGGTTGCGTTTTGTTAGACAGTTGCACACTGCCCTGATGTTCCTGCAGAATTTGCTGCACGATAGCCAGGCCAAGGCCGGTGCCCTGGCCTTGCGGTTTCGTGGAGACAAAAGGCTGCATCACATCGGCTGCTGCCTGGCCTGTCGGCAGGCCGGGCCCGTCGTCTTCAATCAAAATAGTTAAGGAATGCGGATCGCTAATCACCTGAATAAGCACTTCGGAGCGGGCGGCCTGCACCGCATTGCGCAGGCCATTGACCAGTGCCAGCTCGAAGCGATCCGGATCCAGCGTTAGCACCAGTGCCGGGCAGGGAGCCAGCAGCCGGGGCTCGGCATCACCGGGTTGCAGTTCAAAGCTGATACTGGTCAGCGCTTGCTGGAGCAACTCCGGCAAAGAGATCGTTTGCCAGCTGGCAACCGGGGTATGGGCAAAAGCTTGCAGCTGCTTCACCATCCGGCTCAGTCGCTGCACCTGGCCACGAATGGCATCCAGCTGGCGCTGGCTGTCTTCGTCTTGCTGCAGGCGCAGCAACCGCTGTGCCCGGCCATCAATCACACTGAGCGGTGCGCCAAGCTCATGTGCAACGCCACTGACCACCTGGCCAATAGCCGCCATGGTTTCCTGCTTCTTCAGCTGTTGTTGCATTCGTTGTTGCTGTTCTTGTTGGTTCAGCAGTTGTTGTTGCGCTTCTGCCATATCATCCAGCATTTGATTGAGACCAGCAGCGACTTCGGCCAGCTCGGCCGGGCCTTCCAGTGAAGCGCGGTGCTTGCTATTGCCGGCGGCGACCTTACGCATGCTGTCCACCAACTGATGCACCGGCTGGCCGATGGCACGCTGATGACCGCGCCACATAATCAACAGGCTAACTAGTGCCATTGCGACCCAGCTCATCCAGGCCAGGGTTGACATCCGACTGAGGCTTTGCTCGAAATCACTGCCTTTACGGCTGATCTGCAGCAAGCCATGGATCTGACCGCTGCGATCAATCACCGGTAAAAAATGTGAGAATAGTGACTGGCCGGATACCGAGTGGTAACCATCCTGCTGCAGACCGGTTCGCACCACCTCCGAAGCCAGCTCGCTGTCGGACAGGTCGCGCTCTGTCACTCCGGTCGCAGCAACCAGACGACCATCGGTGTTGTACACCGAAGCACCGTAGACCCGGCCTATGGTAAACACCGACTCCAGATGAGCATTGATGGCTACCAGATCTTGCTGCAGCAGTGCATCGCTAATCGGTACCCGGATCGCACGGCCAATCAGCTCCAAGTCAGTGCGCATGCTATTGCTGACTAACTCACTGGTTAAAGCCAGGCCAAAACGAATCGCCAGCCCGACCAGCAACAGCATCGGCAGTACCACAAACAGCAATAAGCGTCGCTGCAAACTGGCTTGTGGCCAGCGTCGTAGATTGGATAAAAATGTCACATTGCCCCCTATTGTGTGTCACTAGTATACACAATTTAATTGGGGTTGCTATGACATCAAACGGAGATGTTGTTTATTGTTGTTTAATATCAGTTGCTTATTGTTTTTCTGTCGAGTTGGCACGCCTCTGGCAGTAGTCTTTGCGAACTCAAACCAAAGGAGTACCATTATGAAGAAAACTGCCCTTGCCCTTTGTCTGGCCGCTTTTTCTGCCTCTGTCACCCTGAGTGTTGCACAGGCCGATCCGGCTGCAATGCAGCCACAACAGCAGCAACAGGTTGAAATCACCGAAGCCAAGCTGCTGCAGTTCACCATGGCGATGGATGCCATCGGTGAGATTGGTGCCAAGTACGAAGCGGAATTTCAGAGCGCTGAAAGTGCGGAGCAAGCCCAGCAAATACAGCAGCAAGCCCAAAATGAAATGGTCGAAGCAGTCGAATCTGCCGGCCTGACCGCAGCCGAATACAACGCCATCGCTCAGCAAGCTCAGCAGGATGAAGAACTGCGTGATCGTATTCTTAGCATGTCGCGCGCAGACTCTTAAACAGCTGCTTGCCTGTTTCCCGACCTGACGTTGATTGTGGTCGGGAACCCATTACCCAAACCCTGCCATGCCGG